>JBBKWP010000121.1:0-3959 GCA_037968995.1 Candidatus Xenobia bacterium | reverse complement strand
GGAAAGCAACTTCCATCGCTTGCCGTCTTTCAATCGACGGGACAATCCTGTTGTTACTTCGAAAGCAAGAACCCCCAATCAAGCGCTTCCTCCAGCGACTCTACCCCCTTGCCTCCGGGATGCTCCCTCTCCGTTACGGCCTAAGTTTCATGGAATATTTTTCAAGGAAATCGCTTTTACGGAAGGGTCCTCCCAGCTTTTTCAGAAACTTATCTTATGAGTGAATTGACCCTTGTTGTACTCGCCGCGGGCATGGGAAGTCGTTACGGCGGGCTCAAACAGCTCGATGGAGTGGGGCCCCATGGCGAAGTGATCATGGAGTACTCGATATATGACGCTATGCGTGCCGGAGTGAACCGGGTGGTCTTCGTCATCCGCGAAAGCTTCCAAGAAGCCTTCGAGACGACGCTGTTGAGCAGACTTCCGTCCGGATTAGAAACGCATCTCGCCTTCCAGAATATCGACGACCTGCCGAGCACCTTCGCTCAAGACCTTGATCTTAGCGAGCGAGAGAAGCCTTGGGGCACCGGCCACGCGGTTTGGGCTGCGCGAAAAAAGACAGATGGCCCGTTTCTCGCTATCAATGCGGACGATTATTATGGCAGAGACGCTTTTTCGAGTTTGGTCTCCCAGTTAAGTGCGACATCGAATCCGCCGCCGTGTATGGTTGGCTTTCGTCTGGCGAACACGCTCTCTCCCAGCGGCACCGTTTCCCGGGGTATCTGTCAGGTCGGCGATGACGGCGCCCTGCTCGGCATCCAAGAGCGAACGAGGTTGAGAGCCAACAGCCACGACTCCGTTACCGACGAACCGACCGGACTATCCTTTTCTCCGACGAGCTTGGTTTCCATGAACTGCTGGGGATTCGGACCCGATTTCATGGACTACCTTGGTCAAGATTTTGGACACTTCTTGAGGCAACTCCATTCTGGACAAGTAGACCCAGTCACGTGCGAATTCTACCTGCCGGCCGCTGTTGACCGGTGGCGGGCGTCGACAGACCTTCCTGTCTCGGTGCTCCCCAGCGAGGAGACTTGGTTGGGCGTGACTTACCCCGAGGACAAAGAGGCCGTTGTTCGAGGCATTTCCGAAAGAATCTCTCAAGGGTTTTACCCGGAAAGTCTCTGGTCATGACCATCTGTCCCAGCATTGTGAAAACTTTTCTTCCCGCCGTCCACGACTTCCACGTCACGCCGCTCGGGAGCGGACTGATCCATGGAACCTTTTTGGTGACTACGCCGGAAGGCCCGTATGTGTTCCAAGAGCTCAATCAAAGCGTCTTTAACGATCCTCACGCCGTCATGGCCAACATTCTTAAGGTTCAGCAAGCGTTGGAAAGCTACCCTGAACCAACCCTCACGTTCCTTCCCCGAGCCGACGGATTTGGGTTCCTCGCCGCCGATGCCGATTCTGGAAACTATTGGCGTTGCGCACCACACTTTTGCAACACTGTAACCTATGATACTCCGCCCGCACCGGCCTATTTAAGAGCGGCGGCCCGAGCCTTTGCCAGTTTCAGTCGGCGTCTCTCGACGCTCGACTCTTCCCAATTTCACGCCACCATTCCGAGATTTCACGACACGCCTTTTCGCTACGAAACCTTCCAAAAGGCTTGGAAAAACGCCCCCGTTGAGCTTCAGGCACACCCCGAACACCAACTGATGGAGCAACTCGCCGGAGCCTTTCCAGAATTTGGCCTGGCTGGACTGCTTGCTGATGCGGTTCCTCAGGGCGTTACGCACAACGATACAAAGTTGAACAACTGCCTGTTTCACAAAGGTCGCCCCGAGATCGTCTGCGTGATCGACTTAGACACTGTCATGGCCGGCAGTTGGCTTCTCGATTTCGGCGACCTCGCCCGAACCGCCGTATGTGCTCTGCCCGAGGACACTACTGAGGTGCAGGCCATCGCCATTGATACCGATCGCTTCACTGCTGTCGTCGATGGATACCTCGAAGTCTTAGGCTCGACGCTCTCGGCTCCCGAAGAAAAACGGATCGTCTACGCCGCTTTTCTCATGACGTTCGAACTCGCTCTGCGATTTTTTACCGACCACCTGCAGAACGATCGCTACTTTGGCCGAAAGTTCCCGGGCCACAACTTGGTCAGAGCCCGATCGCAGTTGCGTCTAGCCCAGTGCTTTTGCGAACAGAGAGAACAGTTGGAAGACATCGTACAGCAGGCGCTTCTCGGCAGCCAGGTTTCCGCGGTCTAACTCTCGACAATCACCCTAGATCCCTAGGCCGCCACACTGCTAAACAAAACGGGTGCTGGGGTCTTGCTTTAGGGCATTGACTTCACCGGGCTCGAACTGATAATCGCTGGGAAGTAAAGCGTTGAGGCAGTCCATCAATTCCGCGGTGAGAACATCGAACCGTTCCCCATGATCTCGTGACGCCCGAATGGTCATGGGAAGAAAATTCTGGGGACTATCACCGTGCGCCGTCGGATCGTAGAAGTCCCCGACCGTGTAATGGACGTGACCTCCTTTGGCTAGCGGTGAGTCATCTGGATAGATATCCTCCGACCCCGTGACGGCTACTGGCAGAATCGGCACTCCTAAGTGCAAAGCCATCTGGATGATCCCGGAGAAGCCTTGAGTCATACGTTTAGAACGGGTCCCCTGAGGAAAGACCAAAGGGCGATACCCAAGTTCGAGAGCTTCGACATTGATCCGGATAAACTCACCCGAGAGAGTCTCGAAATGCTCGGCGAAAAGCTCTCCGAAGTGTCCAGCCTCGCCGCCCGGTGCCTCCTTCAGATATTCGGCAACACCCGCTTCTATGGGCTCGTCGAGCATCAATCTGTCGCCTAGTCGACGGAGTTGCCGGTATTCGAGCTCATTAGGGCGACGCTTCATGCGTGCCAGCCAATCTAACGTCAAGAGAAAACCTCGCGCCGGCACCGGCGTACAGGCGCACCAGACGAGTAGCCTCGCGAGAAGGGGATTTTGGTAATACTTTCCCTTTACCCAAGGCGCGAGTGGAGGCAGACCGACTTGGTCCAAATGATACATGAAAGGCGCGTAGTTGAATCGGTCGGTATGATTCATGGCCACAAGAAAAGACTTCTCGTTGTTCATCCGTTCCAGACCGTCTATCGAAATGTTGGTCTTCTTCGGAAATCGATAGGTCGGTCCCAAAAATGCGCGAGAGATGAAGATCTGACCGTATGGGACCCGTGGAAGGTGAAACTCTTTGAGAGTCTCCAGAACTCCCAAACTTCTAAACTTATTGTCTGCCATGAATACTCCCTTGGGGATCCCCATTACCCTTCATCGGAACTATGCTCCTCCTTCCCTTTTTGCTCGCGGTGTGCGTCCAGTAAGGCCTCGCTCCAACTCCCAGCCAAGGAGGGCGCCGCGAAACCGGCCTGTTCTTGCAGTGTCTTGAGAGCCGCTGCGGTTTGCATCAGAAAACCCTCATCAAAGTTCCCGGCCTCCTCCAAAAGGGCCTGAATCCTCGGCTCCGCCAGCGCCTTGGCCTGCCCGTATCGCGCCATATACACCATCAGCGTGACCTGACGGAAATACATCCGCAGGGCGAAAGGGCTGCCAATCCCCACCGTCTCGTCGATAACCGATAAACCCGTGGAGAAGCGGGGCATGGCTTCGTTGTATCGGCGGTTCAACATCAGGAACTCAGCGTACCTCAGACTGACCACCGAGGTATAGAAAGCGGTCGGTCCGTGATGGCCTTCAAACCCCTCGATCGACCTCCGGAAGGCTTTATCGGCTTCCGTAAAATCACCCAGATACCAAGCAAGAATTGCTCTGTCGAGGTCGAGCCTGGCTCGACGACTATCTAAGGGGCCGATCTGGTCCAGAGCCCGGTCGGCGGCGTCCAGGGATGCCTGGACGCTTTCGAGATCGGACGGCGCTTGCGTTCCCTGGGCCAGTCGCTGCTCCCCGTTCTTGGCCGCTTGGTCAAATCCCAAGGGACCCCGTCCAGCCCAGACG
>JBBKWP010000120.1:0-29950 GCA_037968995.1 Candidatus Xenobia bacterium | reverse complement strand
AGAAGTCGCGGGCCTCACCGAGGGCTTCGGCGGCCACCGATCTACCAAAGCTGTCTTTGGTGGGGGCTTCAGGCTGTTCAGCCTTGGCTGCGCTCGCGGCTTGGCTGGGCGCTTGGGCGGCGAAGTTTGTGCGGGCGGCGAGTTGAGGATTTGAGTTTAAGATTTGCATGATGATCTCCGTCAATCAATGTTAAGGCTTGAGCCAGAAGGTGTGTGAGAGAGCCGGGCCCCGCGACAGCTTATGTCGCGGGCCCGGATTCGTTGGTTGAGGTGGGACCTAGGAAGCGCGGCAGCTGTTCAGTTGGCTTTGCAGCGAGCTGATGCGGCCGTGAAGCTGCGAAACTCTCGACTGAAGGCTGTTGCCTTCACTCTCGGCGCTTCGCAGTCGTGATTTCGCAGACGACAGGCCACGGTCGGCGGAGTCGTTGCGAGAAGCTGCTGAGTCACGCTGGGAGCGGGCATCGGATTTGTCGCGCTCGGTGCTTTGCTTTTCCGAGCGGGCGCTGGAAAGCTCGCTGTCCACGCCGGGCTTCTCGGCTGAGATACCTGAGCGATACTTTGAGTCGATACGGCTCTTGATGTCAGCCTCATAGCTGTCCATTTTCTTTTCGAAAGCGTCGAGCTCTTTTTGCAGTCCACCGAAGTGGGCGTCGATGGGTTTGCGCTCTTCACCAAAGATGGCGGCGGCGTCTTTGTCGATTTTGCCGTCGAGCTTGTTCTCCCAGGCTTGAAGTTCGCCCTGGAATCCGTTGAGTTCACCCTGCCAACCGGTCAGTTTGCTATCCCAGGCGTCGAGCGAGGTGCGCTCGCCGATGATGGCGTGGTTTCCTTTGGCATCTAGGCTGGCATCGGGTTTCGCGGAGCGCTCTTCGTAGCCGGCCGTGGCGTTGTTCTCGATGCGGGTATTGATGGTGGAGAGGTCTCCAGCGACGCGTTTTTCATCGCCTTCCACGCGGTCCTCACGCTGATTGAGAGCCTCGGACGTGGCCTTGTGGTCGGAGCGAAAGCTTTCCGTCTGCTGAGCCAGCTCTTGGGCTTGCGATTGGAGGCCGGTTTGTCGAACCTTCAGTTCGCTTTCTTTTTTCTCGATGCGCTCTTTGAGTCCCGGCTGGCCGGCAGTCGCCTTCCCGATGGTCTTGTCGAAGGTCCATTGAGTGGCCTTGGCGATGCCTTCACCGCCGTAGCCGCCCACGGCTGCGAGACCCACGCCGCCGATGATGCCGCCGAGAACCGCCGGGCCGGTCAGGTGGCTAGTGAAGTTTCTGAAAGTGAAGTCGCCGGAAGCAACATCGGCTACTAAGGAGCCCGTGACGCCCACGGCCGCTCCGCCTACGAATCCTCCGACGGCGCCGGAGAGAATTCCGAATCCTGAGAGGACCTTGGCTTCGGTGCGGAAAGCGCCGCGCAGTTCGGAGCGATGTTTGGGCTCTTCTTTGTCGCCCGGTACAGGGGCCGGCACGCTGCCGGGTTTGGCGAAACCTTGAGCATAACCGACGGGAAAGCCAAAGCCCATACCCACCGTGTGGGCAACCGAGTCACCAACATTCTTTCCGATGATACCGCCGCCGACAAGTCCAGCGACCGCGCCTACTGTGGAGCCAATCTGTATGGCGGTTCCCACGTTTGAGAAGGATTGGGTTACGAAGTTCCAGGCGCCCTCGGTGGTGATGGCCGAGACGACAGGTCCGACGCCTCCGCCGATGATGCCCCCGACGACAGCCCCGCCGAATGCGAGTGCGGCGCCGCCGATGGCGACTCCCGCGAGGATGGAGAGGCCGCCGATGGGTTTCTCGGCGGCTTTACCCCAGGCTACACCTTTGCGAACACCGCCTCGGAAAGCGGCTGAAGCGCGGCTTTCGCCAACTGATTCCGAAGTGAAAGTCTCATTCGTCGCTGATGCGTTGGTTTCGGCGGTCGTGTCGACTTTCTTGTCGGCGACGGCGGCCTTGGTTTTTAAAATTTCTGTAGCCCCGGTATTAGCCGGTGCGATTGCTCTCTGTATGTTCACAGGTGCCTCCTGGTCGATTCTGATTTCAATGTACAGAACGACCGTGAAAAAGCCCTTAACGTTTTGGTGACGGTTTTGAAATCTGTAAACCATTAACAATTTTGTTACAGAATCCGGAATATTGAGCGATTTTCGTAAACCTGAGTCGCCTGAATAGGAAGACGCTCACTGATGACCATCGGCCAAGAGTCGTTCAACCAACCCGTCAACGGTATACTCGGCGGCAACTCCCAGCACTTTCAGACCGCGGTTCTGGGCTGTAGCGGCCGTGATCGGTCCGATGCAGTAGCAGGGCCACCGGCATTCGGGATGAGCTTCGGTCCAGTTTTCTACCGTGGACGAGGAAGTGAAAAGTAAGATTGGGATGAGCTCCGCGTCTGCGAGGGAAGGGAGGCTAACGCTGTCTGGTGTGATCGTTTTGTAGACTGGAGCAACTAACACATCAGCCCCCAGTTCGCGGAGTCGGTCGGGGAGGACTGTGCGAGCGACCTGCGCCCGGGGCAAAAGGATTCGCTGCCCCCGCATGGGATGCTGCTGAGTGAGAGCCTCTAAGAGACCTTCGGCGACAAACTCCGAGGGAACGAGGTCGGCTTTTAGTCCGTAGGTCGCTAAGGACTTGGCAGTTGATGGCCCGATGGTGCCAAGGCGAGCGCCTCCCAAAGCGCGCAGATCCTGGCAACTACTTTTCAAGAACTCCATAAAAAATTCGACCCCATTGGGTGAAGTGAACAGGACCCAGTGGAAACTCGAGAGGCTCTCTAACGCTTCTTTGATCAGTTTGGGATCGTCAGGTTCGCGAAAGGTGATGGTGGGAGCGGCGGTGGCTGTCGCGCCCAGATCTCGCAAGCGTCCCACGAGTTCGGCTGCCTGCTGTTCGGCCCGAGTGACCACGAAATGTTGGCCCCACAGCGGCAACCTGGCGCGCCAACCTTCACTTGGATGAGTCCATCTAAGAGCCAGCGACCATTCAGGACCTTCCGGCTTGGGCGATAGCACGTTTTGCTCCCAGTTGAGCGGTCGCACGCGCCCGTGGGCCTCCACAGAACGCGCGGGCACGTCCAAGGGGCAGCCCGCCTCCCAGAGCCCAGCACACACGAGGTCCCAGGACCCCACGCTATTGTCTATCAAGATTGGAAGTTGTGTGTCGAGCAATTCATCCCAGCGGCGTGGGGCCTCAGTCACCAGAATGACGCTCTCGGTGGGCCCAATTTTGAGATCCTTCGCCGCCCGCCAAAGCTTGTGCGTTTCGGGTATCACCGGGGTGCGAGATTGGCGGAGCCGACTCTGAGTTGGCGAGCGGCTTCCCGGCCGAGGTCGGCGGCTTGGGCGGAGTCGCCTTTGAGGTCCGCCCACTGAGGCGGTTTGTCCGGCTGACTCAAAAAGGCTCGCACGCGCACTACGGAGCCATCCCACTGGGCGATGGCACCGGCCGGGATGTGACAACCGCCATCCAGCTCGGCGAGAAAGGCTCGTTCGGCCAGAAAAGCAAATTTGGATTCGGTGTCGGCGATACCCGCCAGGAGGTCGGCGGTGAGCGTGTCCCTCTCCCGATGTTCGAGGCCCAAGAGCCCTTGTCCGGCCGCCGGTAGACAGTCCACTATGGACAGCGGATGGCTTTCGCCTGGGTGGAGTCCGGCTGCATCTGAGGTCAAACGGGCCACGCCGGCGCAGGCTAGTACGGTCGCGTCATACTTTCCTTCCCGCCATTTGCGAACTCGTGTGGACACGTTTCCTCGTATCTCGTCGAACTTGAGGTCCGGGCGCAGCAGACGCAACTGTTCGCGACGCCGCGCACTTCCGGTGCCGATCAGAGCGCCTTTAGGAAGTTCGCGCAGCGGTACGCGCGCCACCAAGAGGTCTCGAGGGTCTTCGCGTTTGGGCGGCATGGCGAGCGTCAAGCCGGCTGGGAGCTCTGTGGGAAGATCTTTCAAGGAATGGACGGCCAAGTCGATATCTTCAGCCAACAGGGCGTCTTCGATCTCTTTGGTGAAGATGCCCTTGCCGGAGAATTTGTTAAGAGCCGAATTTTGGTCTCGGTCCCCCTGGGTCTTGATGATCACGATCTTAACCTGGAGGTCGCTATGGACGTCCCGCAGGCGCTGCGCCACCCATTCCGATTGGGTGAGTGCTAAAGCGCTGCCTCGGGTTCCTAATTTCAAAATTCTCATTCTATTGATGTCCTCCGGGTACGAGAAAGCTAATGGCTGCGCAGAGCGACGCTACGAGGAGCATAACGTTGAGTTGCCGCCCCTGCCAACCCGCCACTCTGGCGTGAAGGTAGATGGTGTAAACGAGCCCGGTAGCGACCACCATGATCTCTTGGGTCCCCCATTGCCACTGACTTCCTTGGATCAAAACTCCCGAAGCGATGCCCACGACTAAGGCCGGAAAACCGGCCCAGATCAGCCGGTAACACACCTTGTCTAAAGTTCCCAACGGAGGGAGGGCCCGATAGATGCCGTCGAGTCTTTTCTCCTTCAGGAGCTTGGCCTGGACATAGTAGAGTAAGGCGCAGAACGAGGCCAGAAAGAGGGACGCGTACCCCACTACAAGACTTAGAATGTGAAGGTAGAGTCTCGGTCCCATAGGGGTGACCGAGGGGTCATGCCAAATGGCGAATGCCGAGAAGGCGGTCATGGCGAAGGTGGCGGGGGCGGCGACAGCCCCGGTGACCTCGATGCTCCAGCGTTCGCCGAAGGCGAGATACAGGAGCATCATCGCCCAGGCCAAAGGAGCGAAGGTCTCTTTGAGATTCTGGATCGGAAGATGGCCGCTGGTGATCGAGTAGACCAAGAGACCTAAGGTGTGCAGCCCGAAAGCCAGCCATAGAACCTTTCGCCAGGTGGGGAAGGTCTTTTTCTTCTCAACGAACACTCCGCGGGAAATACCATAGCCAGCGGCCAGGTAGCCCAACGAACTCGTGATAAGGAGCAGTAAAGAGAGGGTCATTCCTGGTCCTCGGTCACCAACCCTAATAGGGATAAAGATTGCATCAATTCCTCGGAACTGGCCCCTCCTTCAGACAGTTGCTTCAATTTCTCCGTGGGGGAATGGAGAAGCTTGTTGAGAAGGCGCCGACTGAATCCTTCCAAGAGAGCGAGTTCTGACGGCTCAAGATTTTTCTTGGTGCGGAAATGCTCAAGTTCTGCTAGACGAACAGAGTCAAAACTGCTACGTAGGCTGACGATGGCGTTGCTGGCTTGGCGGGAATCGAGGTAACGACAGAAGTCTTTGGTAGCCGATTCAATCAGGGCTAGAACTGCTTGTGTCTCGGCATGGCGGCGTGCCAGGTTCTTATCAACTACGCCCTGCAGATCGTCGATATTGTAAAGGTAGACGTTATCCACTTTGCCACAAGCGGGATCGAAGTCCCGCGGCATAGCGATGTCGACCAGGAAGAGAGGTCGTCCTTTGCGCCGACGCATCACTTCCGTCATACGCTCTTTGGTCACTATGTAGTGAGGGGCTCCTGTTGAACTGATCAAAATGTCCACTTCAGAAAGCGCCTGGTCGAGAGCATCAAAAGGAACCGCGACCCCCCCGCACTGTAAAGCTAGTTCCGCGGCCTTTTCAAAAGTTCGGTTTACCACCTGAACTTCTGAAACGCCGGTTTTGCTCAAAAGCTTAAGAGCCTTGGTGCTCATTTTTCCGGCTCCAAGAAGAAGAACCCGCCGGCCCGACATGTCGCCAAAAATGTTCTGCGCGAGGCTGACCGCGGCCGACGCTACCGAGGAGGCTCCCCTTGCGATTCCGGTCTCGGAGCGCGCTTTTTTTCCCACTCGTAGAGCCCAGGGAAAAAGTCGCTCAAGAAACGGCCCGGTGAAACTCGCCTGCTGGGCTTGGACGAAGGCTCGTCGAACTTGCCCCAGAATCTGATTCTCGCCCACTATCAAGGAGTCGAGACCGCTGGAGACAGCGAAAAGATGATTGATGGCTACCGTACCCTCTTGTCGATAGAGGTGATCGTTGAGGCACTCTGCCCCTATTCTGCGATGCTTTTCGAGAAAGCTGGTGAGGGTTCGCCAGGTGTCGCTGGCCCCTTGAGGGACGACGGCATAGAATTCCGTGCGGTTGCAAGTCGACAGCAGGGCGCACTCCCGTAACCCTCCGGCCTGCCGCAGGGTCCCCAAAAGTTCGGGTACCTGGTCCGGGGAAAATGAAATTTGCTCCCGCACCTCGACAGGCGCAGTTTTATGGTTGAGGCCTAAGAGTACTAAGGTGCTATCCATGGGAAACCTTGAAGAGGCGATGGGCCTCTGGGGAAACTTACCACGGCCACACCAACAGGCCAAGCTTTACAGGGAAAAAACTTCATTTCTTGGTCGAGTTCTGGGCTTTCAATGCTTCCTCGATCTGCAGGCCGACGATCCCTTGATTGAGGCGATCGAAGCCTCCTTCGGAAATCAGGTCCGATTCCAGAAGGTCTACGGCGCTGTCGAAATCAGCCTGTTCGATGATTTTGGAATGTCTCTTAAGGGAAAAGAGGAGAGAGTAGAGATGGAGAAGGGTAGGGAGAACCGCTAAAATACACAGGTTGTGGACGAGAGGAGTTCGTACAATGAGGAATTTCATCTCGATCAGCGACCTCTGGTATTGCTCCGCGTTTTCCTGAAGCCAGTCAACATTCATCAGAGCCTCTGAAAAGTTGAGATCCGAAAAACGTCCCTCCCAGTCGAATCGCTCAAAGCTGGTCGGAGTGTCGTCGACGAGAGCCGCGAAGAGATTGTCGTCCTGCGAATAGGCCGATTCTTGACAAACAAATGTGGAGAGGACCAGTAACTCTTCTAGCCACAACAGATACATTTCCGGCAACGCGGGAGAGTTCGGAAAGTCCCAATCGATAGACCGGTTGTGGCCTTCACAGGCCCAGCAACAAAGATTCCAACGAAAACTCCGTATGGCTGAGTTAAGATCCGAGTGTCCCAGGAGCAGCGCCTCAAGATGTTGGTACTCCTCAATTGTTGCACCTCGACCCCAAGTCACCGCGACCTTGCGTGGAAGTTTTTTGGGATGGCGCCATTCCACTTCACCCGGGCGACCTCGGTGGCGGCGATTCCAGTACGCTGAATCCGGCCATTGGGTGACTTGAGAGTATGCGAACGAGAGTTCCACGCTGCCTTCGAGAAACTCCCCGCCGTTGTCTTCGGCCAACTTAATGGGATTGGGGACTAGGCCCTGAGAAAAGCATTCGATGAGATAGTTGCCGACCACCTGACCTCGCGCGATGGCTCGACCGATTCCCCGCTCGGAGAGGGGGTCAAAACAGGCGGCCGCGTCTCCGACGGCCATCCATCCTTCCCCGCAAGATGGGACTAACAAAGAACTGTCGGCGGCCACTCGGCGGGGACGTTCAGTAAGGGTAAACTCCCCGAAACGCGCCCGGATGTGTTGGCTTTCAGCGAGGGCACGAGACCAAGAGTCCTCCGCGGCACCTTTTTCAAGGTCGTTGTCCGTGATGAAAATCGCGACCGCAGCTCCCGGTTTAATGGGAGCCGCATACCACCAGCCTTGTGAGGTGGTTTCGAGCACCATCTCCAGTGGTGGTGTGGTGGCTTCATCGCTTTCTAGAAAACCCACGAGGGCCACTTGACCATTTTGGCGGAGTCGCACCGCACCGAAGTGTTTGGCCAGCAGGGCAGCCCTTCCGGTGGCATCGATGAGCAGATCGGTGGTGACCTGCTCTATCTCTCCTGTCTCTTGGTTTTCCAACCCCACTTCCCACCGACCGTCGACGCGAACGGGACGGCGGACGCGAGTCTTGAGGTGCAGACCGGCTCCAAATTTTTGCGCTTCTTGAGCTAAAGACCGATCGACAGTAAGGCGCTCGATGGCTCTCCAGGGTGTCTCCGAACGCGGTTCGTCTTTCTTAAGATCGCCAGACCCCCAGGCGCTCGCGATCGAGAGGGGAAATTTGAGGTGCTCTTGGCTCAGATCGGGAACGAGGTCCAAAAGGGTTTCCACGGCCTCTGGCGAGAGCAATTCTCCGACTCGGGATTTCTGGTAGCTTCCAGCCTCAACGAGGACCACAGAAATATTGTTGCGAGCGAGAGTGAGGGCAAGAGAAGAGCCTGCGGGACCGGCCCCGACGACCAACACCCGATAATGAGGGGTCAACGAATTCTCCTTCTCACTGATACGGTTCACGACCGCGTTAAGCCTAGGTCTACGCTAAAACTGAGCGCGGCTTTCGTTTTCTGAAAACTGATTCCTGGTCTAGCCTTTCGTTTCGTTGGAAACTGTCTGGTCGAGGCTCTCGATCTCTCGCGCCTTTTCCATATAGTGAAGCACTTTGCCAGCGTCGCCTTGACGTCGGTAGAGATCTACCAAAAGTCTCGCAACTCCGCTGTTGAGAGGGAAGAGACTGAAGCTTTCTGAAGCTTGCTCTAAAGCCTCGGGATACCGCTCTTGCCTGGCCAAAACTAGCGCCAACAGGTAACGGCTGTGCCCGTTGTTTGGGTTGATCTCCAGACTTTTTCGAAGATCCGCCTCGCTCCAGGAGTCTACACCGCCAAGATGCCCGCGCTCAAAAATGGGCTGAGCTCCCTCGGTCAGCGGAATGGCCTCGGTGTAGAGTTCTCGGGCTTTTTCGATGTTTTCGGTTCGAGCGGCTTCTTCCGCGGCTCCCATCAAAAGCCAATAGCGTGCCCGAGATGTACCGGTCTGTTCGAGAGCGCTGTCATACAGTTCGGCAAGACCGGCGTAGTCTTTGATTCGTGTCTTCCACACGATCGCCAACCTTGTCAGCCAAGCTTTGTCGGCGTCGGACGCTCGGGTGATGATCTCGGTGAACGCGACGGGTTTCTGCGCGAACATCGGGCCTAAGATGGCTGGATTCCAAAGTTTTCTTTCCGGGTCGATGGACTCGAGGTGCGGAAAAATAGCATCGGGATGTCTGCGTAGACTGAGAAGAATTTTACAGATCGCACCTGCCTGAACGATATCGGCACGGTCGGCCACTTCGGGTGGAACGGCGGACAGGAAGTGCGACGTGGAATCTTCGGCGTCTCCACGGTCGGAATAGAGGTTGAGCGGCGCTCTGAACTCTAAGAGTGGTCGGTCATCGGTGTTGACAGGGCCCTTTTCAAAGCCGGGACCGCGGCGATTGAGATATTCGATCAGTTCTTTTCGATCGGCCAGAAAGGTCCCGTAGAGCATACGGGAGTCGATCAGGCCGAGAGAGGCAAACCAGGGCCAGGAGTCGGCGTCCTGTTGAAACATCTCTTTCAGCCGTTCGGGTTGAAAATGACTGGGCTCCTCGGTTCCGATGAGCAGAATGTCGCCAGGGCTGGTCTGGTAGAGTGCACCGTTAGGGAAGACTTGAAAAAAGGTTCGATAGACCATCTGAATATCAGACTCAGACATGCTGTAGATGTGAAACCACTGAGCCATGACTCCGCCTTCATTGAGTTGGCGGCGACAGCCTTGATAGAAATCTGAGGTGAAGAGACCGCCAATGCCGGCGATCCAAGGGTTTGAGGGTTCACTTACGATGATATCGAATTTCTCCGAAGACCCGAGAATGAAGCTGCGGCCGTCGTCTTCAACGAGTTTGAGCCGGGGGTCGTCAAATGCCCCCTCACTGAAAGGCTCGAAGTACTTACTGGCTTCTAGAACGGCCGGCTCAAGTTCGGCGCACTGAACTTTTTCCACTCCGGGCACGGAGAGGAGGCCGACCAAAGTTTGTCCGCTACCGAACCCGATCACGGCGATACTCTTGGGATCGGGGTGAAGGGCTGCGGGTACCATTCCTAAGAGAAGTTGCGTGGGACTGTCCACCAGCGCGATGGAAGCATCGGTTTTTCCGTTGACCTTCAAGTAGGGAAAAGTGCCAAAGTTCAGATGGACGGTGACCGTGGACGTCATACCGTCTCGAAAGAAAATGGGGGGGACGATGATTTCAGATTGCATCGGGCTCAAGCCTGCTCCAGCGCTCAATAGGCCCAGGTTCCACTGGACAGGCAGGAGCAATAGCCCCACCGTGACGGCGACCAAGACAGCCGCACCCTTCTTTTCAAGGCTCCGCATTGCCGGACCCTTCCAGAGAAGCAGGACGCCACCGAGCAGGTTGAGGAAAGCCGAGAGTTTGATGGAATTCTGGACTCCTAAGACCGGGATGAGGACAAAGCCACCAAGAAATGAGCCCAGGATGGCTCCCGTGGTATTGGAGGCGTAGGCTTCACCAAGCTTCTTGCCGAGTTGCTCGAGCGAGGATGTGAAAAGGTGGGTCACCAGAGGAAAGGTCAGACCCAAGGCAAGCGTTGGAACCAAGAGAAGTACAAACACGGTGAGTGTATCGAAGGCGGCGACTCTGGCGAACGACCCGATCAGTTTCGGCAAGGTGTAGATCTTGAACAAGGGAAGCTGACCGATCCCTAGAGTGACCAAGAGCGCGCTGGCTCCAATCAAAAGCTGCAACAGTGCGAGGTCCGATAGTCTTGGTGCTCTTTTGTGAAAAAGATGTCGGTAGAGAAAACTCCCCAGTCCCAAGGAAGCGAGAAAGGTTGTCAAAATGATCGAAAACGAATAAGTCGAGGAACCGATGGATAGCACTAGGGCTCGCGTCCATCCGAGTTGATAGACCATTCCAGCGAAGCCCGAAAGCGCGAAGACGAAAGGCACCAGATTGGTTTCCTTGATGGGAGTCGTTTGGTCCTCTGGTATAAGCGTTTCGCTCACCTCTGGTGTAGGAGATTCCTCTCCAAGGACGGCTGCCGGTTTTGCCCCCAGCGGAGAAATTTTACTTCCCAAGGATCGAGCCATCAAAGCGATGACGACATTCAGACAGGCAGTCAGAAGCATCGTCTTGACGAGACCCAGCATCGGCAGGGCGATAAGCCCGCCGGTGGCCGCTCCGCAGCACGCGCCTAGGGTATTGAGTCCGTAGATTTTGGAGAGAAAGGAGCCTGTTTCGGCTTTGTGCCACACCAAGGCCTGAGTGAAGACCGGAAGGCTTGCTCCCATCGCGGTAGTGGGCGGAAGCAGAACCATGAAAGAGCAAACGAAAAGGAGCGGGACGAGGGCGAATTCGTAAAGCCCCGTACGCGAGAGGGAGAGAAACCCCCACTCGACGACATTCAGCATACCTAAACTAAGGACAGCCCATAGGCCAATGAAAAGTTCGAGCTTGCCGTAGGCGTTCAAGAATGTTTTCGGCTCAGCTCCCTTTTTTCTCTGTTGGTCCGACCATCGACCTCCATAGAAACTTCCCAAAGCGAGGCCCGCCATGAACGTCGTGAGCACGGTCGAAACAGAAAAAATGGAGTGACCAAAGACTAAAGACAGGCGTCGCATCCAGATGACTTCATAGACGAGCGAGGTCGCGCCGGAGAGGAAGAAGAGGAGTAGCGTTCTGGTGATCATGGTCGTTGAAGTCTACTTTCGATGATTCTCGATTGCTCGGCGTAATAAAGAACTTGAGCCGTGTCTCCTTGTTTTCGGTGGAGGTCTACAAGCAGTTTCAGCAACGGTTGGTTATGAGGGTAGAGACGATAGCTCTCCGTGGCCTGTCGAAGCGCATCCTCGTCGCGTCCTTTCGCTTCTAAAAGCAGTGCCAGCAAGAATCGACTTTTCCCGTTATAGGGGTTGATTTTCGTGGCTTCCACGAGTTGGACCTCGTCCCAATTTTCCAGAGGGCCGAGAGTCGCTTCTTCGAGCATGGCGGTGTCCCCGTGGGTGAGCGGCATGGCTTCTTCATAGAGTTTACGGGCGGCTTCGACGTTTCCGCTCTCGGCGGCCGTTCGGGCAGCCTCCAACGTCAATCCTAGGCGCCCAGGGACATAACCTGGCTTCAAGGCGACTCGAAAGAGTTCGGGCAAACCGCTCCGGTCTCCGGTCTTGAGCTTCCAAGCGATGGCAAAGCGGGTCAGCCACTCCTGGTCGGAAGTAGGGGAGGAGGCGATAACACTGGGGAAGTCCACCTTGCGTCCTTCGCAGAGCGCAACTGTGAGGGCTGGAACCCAGCCTTCTCCCTTCGGGTCCAAATTCTGAATTTTGGCAACGGCTGCTTGGCTGTCGAACGGTAGGTCCAAGACGAGCCGGCCCAGGATCGCCGCTTGGAGGGTCTGCGCGCTGTTACTCAAGCTATCGGGTACGATGGACGTGAAGTGTGAGTAAGCCCCGGCTACGATTCCGTCCTGAGCATAGAGGCTGAGCGGCGCCCGAAACTCAAGGAGCGGTAGATCGTCGGTGTTGATCGGTCCCGACAGGAAGCCGGCTCCGTGCTGATCAAGATACGAGATGACCTCTAATCGATCGGCGAGATAGGTGGAATAAACCATCTTGGGCGTGACCAAGTTCAAGGAGGTGAGCCAGTCTGCTGAGGCGGCCTCGGGCTTGAAAAGCGCTTCTAGGCGTTCCGGGCGGAACTCAACATCCTGTTCGGCGCCGATCAGCAAGATGTCCCCAGGACCCGTTCGATAGATAGCGCCGGCTGGAAAGACGGAAAAGAACGTTCGGTAGACCATCTGAATGTCGGTCTCGGACATGGCATACAGGTGGAACCATTGACCCATGATCCCATTCTTGTTGAGCTGACGGCGACAGCCCTGATAGAAGTCTTGAGTGTAGAGGTTTCCGATTCCGGCGATCCACGGGTTCGACGGCTCACTGACGATCAGGTCAAACTTTTCCGGCGACCCCAAAATGAAGCTGCGTCCGTCGTCGACTTCAAGGCTTAGCCGGGGGTCGTCAAAAGCGCCCTCACTGAACGGTGCGAAGAACTTTTTGGCTTCCAGTACGGCGGGTTCGAGTTCCGCGCAGCGGACCGTCTCAACACCTGGAACAGCGAGCAGGCCAACTAACGTTTGACCGCTGCCAAACCCCACCACCGCAACATTTTTGGGTTCGGGGTGGAGAGCGGCCGGGACCAATCCCAAAAGCAACTGGGTGCCTCGGTCAGCGGGCAAGAGTGAGGCGTCGGCCTTGCCGTTCACCGTGATGAAGGGCTGAAAGCCTGAGTTCAAACCGACTGTGACCGTGGAGGTGACTCCGTCCCGGTAAAAGATAGGGTCGGGGCGAACGTTGATTCCCTGATATCCGATTCCGGCTCCGGAGCTGATCAGGCCAAGGTCCCAGGCTGGTGAGAAGAGGAGAAGACCGATGGTTGCGAGTCCCAGAAAACCCTCGATGCGCCGTGGTTTATGGGCTAGGCGCCGACCCTGAGCCAGCAAAAGCACGCCGCCCAAAAGGTTCAGGCAGGCCGCGAAGCCTATGCTGTGCTGCAAACCAAAGTAAGGCAACAGTACGAAACCGCCCAAGAAAGAGCCTAAGATGGCCCCGCTCGTGTTGGCAGCGTAGGCTTCGCCCAGTCGGCGACCGAGATCGTCGATGCTTGAGGTGTACAGGTGAGTGACGAGCGGGAAGGTCAGTCCGAGCGCCAACGTCGGAAGCAGTAGAATCAAGAAGACAATCACGGTATCGAAGGCGGCGACCTTTAGGAAGGAATCTCGCATCGAGGGTAAGGTGAGAAACTTGAGCATGGGGAGACGCCCCATCGCCATCGTGACCAGCAGCGAACTGCAGGCGATAGAAAGTTGCAGCAGGCAAAGGTCGTTGAGCCGAGGTGGCCGATGGGCGAAGAGCTTCTTGTATAGGATGCTCCCCAAGCCGAGCGACGCCAAGAACGTCATCAAGATGATAGTGAAGGAATAGGTCGACGAGCCAATGGAGAGCACCAAGGCTCGAGTCCAACCGATCTGAAAGACCATCCCGGCGAAGCCTGAAAGCCCGAAAACGAACGGCACCAATTTCCCACCGGATGGGGCGGGATGCTCCGTCTTTTCTGGAGTGTCGGAAGTCGAGGGCCCGAGATCGCTTTCTAAAGCCAAAAGTCCGGGCGCCATAGACCAGGCCAGGCCTGCTATGATGGCATTCATCAAGGCTGTCGCGAGGACGGTTTTTACGAGCCCCAAGAAGGGGAGCGCGAACAGTCCACCCAGGGCCGCCCCGCTACATGCACCAAGGGTGTTGAGTCCGTAAATTTTGGAAAGAAAGGCGCCCGTGTCCATGCGACGCCAGACCAACACTTGTGTGAAAACAGGCAGGGTGGCTCCCATCGCTGTAGTGGGTGGCAAGAGGACCAAGAAGGAACAACCGAACAGAAAGATCGTCAATCCGAATCCGCTGTGACCGGCCTGAGAGAGGGCCAAAAAACCGGCCTCCACGAGGTTGAGCAAGAGCAGACTCAAGAGAGCCCAGAGACCAATGAACAGTTCCAGTCGTCCGTACGTCTTCAAAAGTGAGGCAGCGGTGCCGCCTGAACGTCGGCGCCTGTCCGCCCAACGGCCACCCAAGTAACTTCCCAAGGCGAGCCCGGACATAAAAGTCGTCAAGACCGTAGAGACAGAAAAAATCGAATGCCCAAAAACCAAAGAGAGACGCCGCATCCAGACGACCTCGTAGACCAGAGAGGTCGCTCCGGAAAGAAAGAACAGTAGCAAGACTCGCTTGAGTCCGTTGTCTTTAGAGTTTGGGAGTTCGTTCAAAACTCGAAGGCGCGCTCAAGCCGCTTGACAAGAGTCGCGACTTTGCAGGGTTTTTCCACGCAGTCAAAAGCTCCGAAATCGAAGGCGGCGGCCAGTTCTTCCTCGTTGGACACGGCCACGACGACGTTGACCAAACGGGCTATGGGACCCAGTCTTTTGAGCAGTTCAAGGCCTCCCGACGAGATGAAGATGACCTGAGTCTCGAGGGTAGGCGGCTCGCAAGTTAAGGCGGTGAACGCTTCATCGGTCGCGGGATCCCACCGGCAGGCGAAACCGCGCTCTGTCATAAGCTTTTCCACCGCGCGGCCGGTTTTTTCGGACGGTTCGAGAATTAGAAGTTCGCAGCTTATCACCTCGCGTTTCGCGTCGACGGCGTCAGTCTCTACGGAGACAATCAAGCAATTTCCCTGCTCGGCTTTGTTCAGATTTCGTTGGCATTGACGCAGGGCCGCTTCGAGAGACTCTTCACCGCTGCGCAAAAGGGTGATCCCCACAGCGAACTGGAGCGTCACCGAAACGGTTTCACCGATGATGAATTGACGCAAGTCCGTCTCCTTAAGGAGAAGTTCCAGTTGGTGGCTCGCGGCGTCTAAGGTTTGGCCCGGAAGCGCTACGAGGTATTCCCCCGATCGCCAACGAGTGACCGCACCAAGATCACGCAATTTCTCTGCTAAACGCAATCCGAACTGACGATTGAGTACGGAGATAGATGCGTTCCCGTGGGCGCCTCGCAGCGACTCTTCGTTTTTCACTCGCAGGAGGGCCAGGGCAACCTCACGACCTCGCCAACGCTCTTCGGCTAAAAGGGTTCGCAGCGAATCGAGGCCGCTTGAGACACGCACCTCGCCTTCTTTGTGTTCCTGAGGGGCGGACCGTACGAGACGATTCACAATTCGGGTCGCCAGTTCCGGTCCTGTGAACGGCTTTTTAACGAAGTCGTCAGCGCCCACCGAGAAGAGGCGATGGATCGTCTCGGCGTCGGAAGAGGCGCTCAGGAACAGAATTGGGAGTTCGCACCAACGCGTTGAAGATCGGACTCCGCGGCACAGTTCTAGTCCACTCAAGAACGGCATATCCAGATCTAAAATTAAAAGGTCCGGTGAGCAGGCCTCCAACGTATCCCAAAATTCCAAGGGATCGGACAAGGTTTTGATGTCGAGTTTTAACGGAGCTAGCAGGGATTCCACAGCGGCCAAAATCTGAGGGTCGTCGTCGACAGCGAGAACTCGAGGCTTCATTCGCTGTTCCTGACTCATCAGTTTGGATATGGCTGAGGATAGGAGGTGCTTATCGAAAGGGTGGAACAAAACCGGCATGCCCGCGAAGCGGGCCAAAGCTTCAGGCTCGCTCCAGATCTCCCGCGGCAAGAGGGTCAGGACTGGAATAGTGGAGAGACGGCCTCCCAGTGCCCGCAATAGAGTCTGGCGTTCTTCTTGCAACTCTCCGCAAAGATCGACGAGTACCAGGTCGGGCGCGTGGAGAAACCAGCTTTCGCGAGCACGGCTCCAACTGGCCACGTTTTCGACTCGTAGTTTGCCCCCGGGCAGTTCTATGGTGCCGAGTTGCTGTAAGAGCTCTTGGTCTTCACTGATAACTAGGGCACTAGGACCTGGTTCACGTTTGGGTTGGACGATCGACGCGGCCTGAGGATCTTTTTCGATTTCTCTGGCGATCGCTTGGATCCACTCCAAAAGCTGGGCCGAGTCGAGCATCGGCTTCCCTTTGGTGGGGCTGATGTGTAGTTCGATCTCTCGGGCCACGATGGAAGCGTTGGGAAATCCGAAGGTTCCTAAGGCGCCGACGAGCTTGTGCGCTTCTCTTTCCATTTCGCGACGATCCGCTTCGCTGAGAGCCTCTCCGTCGAAGAGATCGAGAACTTTGGTCTTGAGCCAATCCACTCGCTCCCGATTGGCTGGGGCGAACTTTTGCCACATCTGCGCCAGTCGGGCCCGCATCTCTCCCAGGATGGGATCCGCTTCCTCTTCCTGGGTTCGAGTGGCCAGCATCAGCTCTCCGGCCCGGCGTACCAGTTCGTCGGGGTCGATGGGTTTGACGAGAACGACAGACACGCCGAGGTCCACCACTAGGGAGCGCAAGAAGGTCGTGCTTTTCTGGCTTTCGGCACAGAAGATGGTCGGAATCCCCATTCCCTTGACGCGTTCCAGAAAGAGCATGGCTTCGTCGAGGCTCTCGTCGACGACCAGCATGTCCATATCTTCACTCTCCATGATCGCCAAGGCGTCGGCCCTGTCCACCGCGGAGCGAAACTCGACGTCTTTGAGTCGGCCGGCCAGTCTAGCCTTATGGCGTATGTGGAGGCCAACCGTTAAAAGTTTGCGCATGTCTATCCCTGTCCGCCTGGTTTTCGAGGATGAAAAATGAGAAGTTCGACGATCAGATCGCCCTGCAATCGAGCACCGATACCCCATTGGTCGAAGAAGACCGAACTATTTTCTACGCGATACTTGGAACCCATTTCCTTTTTCATATCGGCGAACGGCCGTCCCACCTTGAGCCCTCCCGGCGTGACCCAGTCCCCGGAGGTGAGGCCTATGAGATGAAGGCGTCCGTCGACAAAGGCTAACCGTACACCCTGTTGGGGATAGACCCAGATCTGGTCGTGTGCGCCTTCGGTACTGCCGGGAGGCCCAAGGAGCGCTTTCATGTCCTTTGCGGAGTTGCCGAGGTGCAATTCTCCGGCACGGTTTCCGCCCACTACCAGGTGGTCGCCCTTGGCGGCGTCGATCTGATCTTTTTTGACCACGTAGAGAGTGTGAACCTTGCCCCCTTCATGGGAGACCGCTAAGCCGTACTGGGGAAACGCGAGATCGCTTTGACCACGTTTAAGCCCCTTCCCCAGAAATTTTTGAAACGTCGCGACCGGCATTCCGACCCCTAAACCCTCAGCGGTCTTCCAGTCTCCCCGAGCGACCGTGATTCCGATGATTTTGTTGTCTGGGTTGACCAAGAAGGCCAGCTTTTGCTTCTTGTACATGCGTGTAGAGGTGCCGGGATCACCGGAACTGGGAAAGACGTCCGGCGGCTGACCGAGTTGGCTGGTGACCGTGGAGAAGGAGCCCCCCAACTTGAAGGGGCCGGCCTTGGTCCCGCCTACGATGAGGGTTTCGGAAGTCTGCCCAAAGGAAGGCGAAAGGAGGGCCAAGCTGAGCAACAGTGACCATATCAGAGATTGACGTCTCATTAGCATCGTCGCTCATTCTCTATGGAGGGAATTATTCCATTCTCAATGCCGAACCCCAAGGATCATCGGGATTTTTAGAGAAGATTCATATGTAAACCAAATAGAATGGGGAAACTTTCTTTGACGGACACTCTCACCACTAAACCCACCGGCGGCGGATTCCTACTCGGCCAATCCAGCACCGAAGGCCTCTTTACTCCCGACAACCTTTCTGAAGAACATCGCATGATTCGCGAGACCGTGGCTGCCTTTATGAACGACAAGGTCATGCCCAACATCGATCGGATCGAAAACAAAGATATCGCCTATTTGAAAAGGACGCTTTTAGAGGCGGCGGAACTCGGTCTCTTGGGGGCTGAAATCCCCGAAAAGTATGGCGGAATGGAGTTGGATCTTCTCTCCTTGATGCTAATCGGAGAGCAGATCGCTCAACTCGCCTCTTGGTCGGTCACCTACGGGGCCCACACAGGAATTGGAACTGCCCCACTGCTTTATTTCGGCAGTGAAGCGCTGAAGACCAAATATCTGCCCAAGATGGTGTCCGGAGAGCTGCTCTCCTCCTACGCGTTGACGGAGAATCACAGTGGATCCGACGCTCTCGCCGCGCGCACCAAGGCCGTGCTCTCCGAAGACGGCCAACATTACGTTTTGAACGGCTCTAAAATGTGGATCACCAATGGGGGATTCGCCGACATCGCTATGGTGTTCGCCAAGGTGGACGGGGACAAATTCAGCTGCTTTCTGGTGGAAACGGCTTGGGAAGGTTTCGCACCGGCGGCCGAAGAGAAGAAAATGGGACTCAACGGCAGTTCAACAACGGCGCTTATCCTAGACAACGTTCGCGTGCCCGTAGAGAACCTGATCGGTGAAGTGGGACGTGGTCACAAAGTGGCGCTTAACGTCTTGAATTTGGGTCGCTTTAAGCTGGGTGCGTGGTGCACCGCGGCCTCGAAGTTCGCTCTGAACGATGCTCTAAGTTACGCCAAAGAGCGTTCCCAGTTCGGAAAGACCTTGGTCGAATTCGGTGCCATTCAGCAAAAGATTGGCCAGATGGTTGTTGAAACTTGGGTTGGCGACGCTATGAACTATCGCACCGCGGGGATGATCGACACTTCCATCAAGGCAGTGGCCGACAGCGACGACAACATCGCTAAACTGGCCGCCATCGAAGAGTTTGTTATCGAATGCTCGATCCTTAAGGTGAAGTGTTCTGAACAACTCGATTTCGTGGTGGATGAGGCCGTCCAGATTTTAGGTGGATACGGATTCTCAAGAGAGTATTCCGCTCAACGTCACTACCGAGATGCTCGTATCAACCGCATTTTCGAGGGTACCAACGAGATCAATCGACTGACTATCACCGGTCAACTCCTCAAGCGCGCCATGCAGGGACGACTTCCGTTGATGGAACGATTGATGGAACTGCAGCAAGAGTTGGGCTCCGGAAACTTTGGTAAAGTTGGCGAAGGGGCGCTTGCCAAGGAGATCTTTCAGGCTCACGCCTGTCGCAAAGCTACCTTGTTGGCGGCAGGGCTTGCCGTCAACAGCATCGGCGGAAATAAACCCGAGGAGAACCATCAAGAACAGATGATGGCCATCGCGGATATGATCTCCGAGGTCTTCGCACAAGACAGCGCGGTGCTGCGTTGCCAGAAACTGGTCGCAGAGCGCGGCGAAGACAAGACGCTCCTGGAGCAAGATGTCGTCAGGACCTTCGTGCAACAGTCTACTGATCGTGTGCGTCACAGCGCCCGTACCTTGCTGGCCGATGTGTTGAGTGATCCAAAAGAACTGGGCACGAACTTAAAGGCCGTCGACGCCCTACTGAATCACATGCCGGTAGCCACCGGAGAGCCTCTGCGACGCCTCGCTAAGCGGGCCGTTGATTTAGGCCGTTACCCCTTCTGATCACAGCCGGTCACTTGGGCAACACGCGGAGGTCCTCACTGAGGACCTCCGCTTTTTCGTAAGAATAAGAGATGTGTGGTTATACTCTGGGATACCGTTAGGGGCCAGGGTGACGACCTCCTAATGGGTCACTAACTTTCCTCTAGAAAGCCGTAATCTTGGGTTATGAGAAATTACGTGTTGCCCCTTATCTGCTGTCTCTCCCTCTGGGTTGGAGCCCAGCCACTCGTTAGCTCTCCTTCGCCGACTGTGGCCGCCGGAGGGCTGGCGGCTGTGCCTGCCTCAGGGCCAACGCTTTCACATAGCGGTGGATCCTCCATAAGCCCCGGCCAGATTTTGACGGTCGAGGTGCGTGGAGTGGGCAGCGACGTGAAGTTCGCTTCGTTTGACTTGGGACCGAGCATCCACGGCCTGCAGCTTTTTCCCGTGGGTGAGGGACGTTGGACCGGACAATTCGTAGTTCTTCCTAGTATGGCCGGACGCACCTTGCAGCCTCAGGCTCGGCTCTATGACGGTGCACGTCAGGAGGTCTCGGTCAGTTCGCAGAAAGACGGTTTCATTAAAGTCGCCGCCTCGCAAGATGTCCAGGCCGGTGTGATCGCCACGACCCACGGTCGAACCGCCGTGGCTTTCGACGCAACGATCCGTATGGACACCCTGACCGTTCAGTCCGCCCACGACAGCGTGGCCTTTCGGCCCGAAATCAAGAACAACTATATGCTGCTGCCCAAAAGCATCAAGTCGGCTGACATCGTTTCGGTGAGCGCCTTAACCATCACCGGCGAAAAATTGGTTCTGAGCGGACCGGCGGCCTCTTCCTTAGCGATGGGGACGCGCTAGCTAAGGTGAGTTATCCCCTGGGCCAGATAGCGGGCGGCACGTTGGATATAACTTTCCGCATTGCGCCGGATGCCTGCCAGCTCCTCGGGTCTCAAGCTTCGGACTTTACGGGCTGGAACTCCTACGTACAAAAAGCCGCTCTCCAAGACCTTGCCTTCTCCCACCAAGGCGCCCGCGCCCAGTACGCAATCGTCTGGAATGACCGCTCCGTTCAAAATGATCGCTCCAATACCGATCAGGCATCGGTGGCCAACGCGACAGCCGTGCAGTACGGCTCGATGTCCCACCACGGTTCCCTCTCCAACCGAGCAAGGAAATCCAAGGTCGGTATGAATGATGGCGCCGTCCTGCACGTTGCTTCGCGCGCCCACGCTGATCGCTTCGTTGTCGCCGCGCAGCACCGCGCCGAACCATATCGAAGCTTCGGATGCAACCGATACATTGCCAATCAGGCAAGCGCTGGGTGCTATCCAGGATTTCGGATCCAGGTAAGGTGTCTCATCGTCCAGCGAATATATCATGCAGACAAATTTTCAAGTTCGAGGCGCTTTCCTGCAGGTTTGCTTGTGATTTCCGAGAACGGAAAAAGGTGAAAAATTTGCTCAAATTCTTAATTGTCACGGCATTCATCCTCGTGACCGCGGGATGCCAAGGCCTGTCCGCACCCGCCTCTGGCGACATTCAAACTTTTGAACTCAACGGTAAGAAGGTTTCCTTTATCGCGCCGCCGGCGCCGTGGGAAGCTCAACTCCAGGTCGCTGGAGAGGGTGGCGCTGAACTTGGTGACGAGGCCGGGAAGAATATCGCAGTCACCTTCCATCGACCGGACAAACCGGGATTCATCTCCGTAGCGATGATCGACCAAGCTCGCGACAAGGACAAGAAGCTGATCGAGTTGGAGAACGACCAATCGACCTTGGATATGATCGCTAATTGGGTGGAAAAACGCGACGGGACTAGGATAAAAGAAGAGTATATCCCAGTCCTGGGTGGTAACGCCTTTCATATGATTTTCGAAGTAGGCAAGCCGGAAGAGCGCCAAAAGGGCGAGCAGGTGCATTTCACCAAGGGCGGATATCAGTATAGCTTGTCGCTCTTGGTACCGGCACAGGACTATAGCGCCGAAGTCAGCCACTTCCAGAATATGGTCTCGAGCCTGAAGGTCGATCAATAAAGAGGAGCGGATTCGCGCCTCTAGCCTCCTAAGGAACTGACAAAAAAAGCACCCAACTAAATTGGGTGCTTTTTTATTTCTAAAAGTTTGTCCGACTACTCCGACAAACTCCTAGTGCAGCGGAATGCTCACACAAGTTGAGGGGTCGCCATTACGGCGTGGCTTCGACCATGCGTTCTTGAATATAAGACACCGCATCGTGCATATTGGTGATTTTTTCCGTGTCTTCGTCAGGAATCTCTAGTTCGAATTCCGTTTCGAAAGCCATGACCATTTCAACGTTGTCCAAGGAGTCCGCTCCGAGGTCTTCCACGAAATGGGCGGTCGGTGTGACCTGTTCTTCTTCGACATTGAGTTGGTCGATAATAATCTTCTTCACGCGTTCTTGAATATCAGACATACTTTCCTCCGAGGGCTCACAACATTCCACCGTCAACGTTGAAAACCTGCCCTGTAATATAATCGCTGTTTGGGTGGGCCAGGAAGGCGACCATGCGGGCTACGTCTTCTGGCTTTCCCATCCGTCCAAGCGGGATCTGAGCCAAGATTCCCTCTCTGACCTTGTCTGAGAGTTCTTGGGTCATTTCCGTGCCTATGTAACCTGGAGCGACGGCGTTAACGGTGATACTTCTCGCTCCTAATTCCCTAGAGATAGATCTGGTAAACCCTATCAGGCCAGCTTTACTTGCAGCATAGTTGGCTTGGCCCGCATTTCCACGGATTCCGATCACGGATGTGATGTGAATGATTCGGCCGTAACGGCTCTTGAGCATCGTCTTGGCGACGGCCCGGGTCAGCAAGAAGGCCGAACGAAGGTTGAGGTTGAGAACCTCGTCCCACTGCTCGTCCTTCATCCGAAGAAGGATCGTGTCCCTTGTGATTCCGGCGTTGTTGACTAAAATTTCTGGCTTTTCCCGGTCGATGAGGTCCACGGCGTCTTTTACGCCGGGCTCTGAACTGATGTCGGCGGCTAGTAGGCGAGCCTTGCCGCCGGCTTCCTTGATTTCGTCGACCACATTCTGCAACTGGTCCGCGGAGCGAGCCACCAGCAACACTTCAGCGCCCTGGGCCCCTAGGCTCAAGGCGATGGCACGGCCGATTCCCCGACCGGCACCGGTGACGAGGGCTTTTTGTCCCTCCAAAGGAGTGGTACAGATATTTGTAAGTTCCGAACTGCTCATGCTGGATCGCCTTTGCTAAAATTCATGCGGGACACTCTAAGGTCGTTCCTCCCCAGCGGAGGACCAGGGAGCCCCAGGCGAGTCCGCCACCGAACCCTACCAAGACGATATGGTCTCCGTCTTTGACTCTCCCTGCTTCCACGGCTTCGGAGAGCGCCATGGGGATGGAAGCGCAGGAGGTGTTGCCATAGCGATCGAGATTGACGACCACGCGGTCCATCTCAACGCCTAACCGTTTAGCGGCCGCTTCGATGATCCGAAGGTTGGCCTGGTGGGGGACGAAAAGGTCGATATCCTTGGCACTCAGACTCGCCTGTTCGGCCACCCGTGCGGCCGAATTCCCAATGGCAGAGACGGCGAACCGAAACACCTCTCGGCCGTTCATGTGGAGTTTGAAGGGGTCGCCGTCGAGTTGCGCTTGGGTGGGCGGCGAGGCTCCGGCACCGGCCGGAATGGTGAGATGTTCTCCGCCACTTCCGTCGGCGCCCAGTTCTTGCGCGAGCAGACCGTAACCCTCTTGAACCGGGCCCAAGATGGCGGCACCCGCCCCCTCCCCAAAAAGAACACAAGTGTTACGGTCTTTCCAGTTGACGACCCTGCTCATGACGTCGGCCCCAACGACCAAGACCTTTGACGCCATGCCGCTGCTCACGTAGCCCATCCCCATGGACAGGGCGTAGGCATAGCCAGAACAAGCGATGGAAACGTCAAAAGCTCCCGCATTCTTCGCCCCAATCGCAGCCTGAACGCGGCAGGCGATAGCGGGGAGAAGACTGTCGGGAGTCATGGTGGCGACAATGACAAGGTCTAGCTCGTCAGCTGAAAGGCCAGCTTTTTCAAGTACCAGCCGAGCGGCGACGGCGCCAAGGTCCGAAGTCGATTGTTCGTTGGATGCGATGCGCCGTTCACGGATGCCCGTGCGGCTCGTGATCCATTCGTCGGTGGTGTCAAGCTGACTCTCAAGCTCCTTGTTTGTGACCACCCGGTCGGGAGCATAGTGAGAGACGGCGAGAATGCCGACAGGAATCACTTATTCTTCTTCTTTTTCCGACCAGATCTTGCGACCCTTATAGGTGTAACATGAGCGACATACTCTATGGGGAAGCGTGGGAGCTCCGCAACTTGAGCATGCAATCACATTGGGGGCTTTCAAGGCCAGGTGAGAACGTCGCTTGCGTGTGCGCGAGCGCGACAATCTGTATTTCGGTTCAGCCATCTTATGAGGTTCCTCCTAGTTGAGACTAGGCCCTGAGGCCTGTCTCTTCTGTAACTCGCCGAGCTTAGCCCAACGAGGATCTATCGTTTCCGTTTCACAATCGCATCGACCTA
This sequence comes from Candidatus Xenobia bacterium, assembly GCA_037968995.1. GTDB lineage: Bacteria > Vulcanimicrobiota > Xenobia > Xenobiales > JADMJV01 > JAEXNA01. Next base: position 5,826 of record JBBKWP010000120.1, on the reverse strand, counting down.
CGTTGAGGTCGGTGCCACATTCACCGCAGAGCCCTTGGCAGTGTCCGTCTCGACAGACGGGCTGCATCGGCACCGCGGCTAGAAAATTCTGTCGGACCATTTCATCTAGGACGATACGATCCTCCTGGTAGGTCAAGATCTCAAGAAGATCGAGTCCCACGACGTCGGCCTCGGGGCTGTCGGCGTGGACAAAATACTCTTCGATCTCTAGATCCATGGGTTCTGGGAAGCTCTCATTGCAGCGAGCACACTCCACCATGACCACAGCTTTAATTCGCCCCTGCACCAAGATTCGCGTACCAGCGTTGGTTAAGCGAAGGTTCAAACTGACGGGGCCCTTGGTGGTGAGGTCAGAGCACGGAAGCTCCTCTTCACTCACATAATCTTTCCAGAGCCCGGCGCTTTGCTCTATCTCTTTAATTTGGACAAACACAGACGCACCTTAGGCCATGGGAACGATTTGGTCAAGACAGGGGGTCAGTATAATGAGCGTCCAACCCTCTGTCAATCAGATTCGACGGCTTTAAGGAAGTACTCTGAGCATCCAGCGCTCTTTCACCGACCGCCCCATTCGGTCGCTCACGCGAAATTCGATCCAATAGTCTCCGGGACCATCGGTTTCAAGTTCGAAACTGCTGCGATCGACGCGACGGGAGAAGTTGAGCACTCGGCATCCCTCGGAGACCTTGAGTACGGCGGTAGACGGATCAATGAGGCCCGACTCACTGCGATGATCCACCCACCCAGGAATGCTCTTAAGGCGTCCGGAGGCGACCTGTGGGCCGCTTCCCAGTATCGATGGTCCCGTCGTGGAAAAGCTCAGTCGCGGGCCGCCGTAGACGCGCTCGGTTGTGGGACTTTCCTCCACTCGGATCATGACAGGGACGCCCTGATAGTCCCAGCCGGACATGACCGTGAAAGTCGCTTTCGCGCCACCGTCGGAGGTCGCCAGCAGGGGAAGGTCGTGGGTAATCCCGGGAATGAAGGCTCGTAAGGTTTTCTTGGACAGCCCCAGACGCTTGGCTTCCCGCCGTGGAAGGGAGACCGTCAAGCGCTCGCCTTGCTGATAGGCCGGGCCCTTCCAAGGAACGATGTCTAATTGAACCGCCGATAGGCGAGGAACCGCGCTGGATTGACCGTAGGCGTCAAGCCAGCCCAGGCGACCAGTCCGCGGATCGAACCGAGCCGTTGCCGCCAAGCCGTCGGGCAAGTGCTTTAGGAGAGCTTCTGGGGAGGTCACTGTCCCGTTGAGTGTCAAGATTGATGTCTCGTCGATTGTGAAGACCAAAGATTTTCCGCCAAGGTCTAAAGAGACCTGTCCGTATCGAATGTCTACCAAACCGCCTTGGGCACTGGCTCCTCGGAGGCGTCGAGTCCCGTCGGCCCGGACTTCGAGCTTGTCGGCGGGAGATAAAAGATGGGTGGATACTGTGTCCTCCCATAGATAAGGCGCTGCCGACGCCGCACAGGAGAGAGCCCAGGACAATAGGAACAGGCGCCACTTTTTGGGGATCACGTCTCGAGAGAGTCGGCGCCGGCCGTGACGGCGTGTTTGGTTGAAGCAGGGGAAAGGCTCTGTATCTTTTGGGCGGCTGCAATGAAGTCTCGAAACAAGGGATGAGCGCGATAAGGGCGAGAGAGAAACTCAGGGTGGTATTGGCAGGCTACAAACCACGGATGATCGGCGAGTTCAACCACCTCTACCAAATTGCGCTCGGGATTGATACCGCTAATGATAAGACCTGCCTCTTCGAGTTCGGAGCGAAAAACATTACTGACTTCAAAGCGGTGACGGTGGCGCTCTTTGATTTCGGTGCGCCCGTAGGCCGCGTGGGCCTTTGTGCCTTCTGTCAGGTGGCAAATATAGGCGCCGAGTCGCATGCTGCCGCCCATCTGTTCCAGAGAACGTTGATCGGGCATATGGGTGATGACGGGCTTATCGGTCGCGGGTTCCACCTCGGTGCTGTGAGCTTTGTCCCACCCATGAACGTGGCGAGCGAATTCGACCACAGCCCACTGCAGGCCGTAGCAGATACCGAAATATGGGATATTATTCTCTCGAGCGAAGCGAATAGCTTCAATCTTACCCTCATGACCGCGCGAACCGAAGCCGCCCGGTACCAGAATTCCATCGGCCGCGCTGAGGCGCTCGTGGGCGGTGGCGGGCGTGACTTCCGAAGAGTCGATGCGCTCGATCTCCACTTTGACGTCGTTGGCGATCCCAGCGTGCTCGAGAGCCTCTGCGATCGAGAGATAGGCGTCTTTGATCTCAACATATTTACCGACGAGCGCGATGCGTACGCTGGTATTAGGTGACGTTTTGCGATGAACAATGTCTCGCCAGGCCGACAGATCGACGGTCCGTGCGGGCAGTCCGAGTCGTTCCAGCACATAGTTCCCAAGGCCCTGCTCTTCGAGGGCTAATGGGACTTCATAAATACTAGGCACATCTTGGCAAGAGAAAACGGCATTAGCCTTAACGTCGCTATAGAGAGCGATCTTTTTGATGTGCTCTTGGCCCATGGCACGTTCAGTGCGACAAATGATGACGTCGGGAGCGATTCCAATTCCTCGCAGCTCCTTGACGGAGTGTTGGGTCGGTTTCGTTTTCAGTTCGTCGGCCGCTCCAAGATGAGGAACGAGTGTCACGTGCACGTAGAGCACGTGACCGGGCTCTACGTCGAACTTAACTTGGCGGATGGCTTCCAAGAACGGGAGGCCCTCGATGTCACCAACGGTTCCGCCGACCTCCACGATGGCGACATCGTTATCGCTGCGCCGGGAGACAGAACGAATCATGGCCTTGATCTGGTCGGTGATGTGAGGAATCACGCGCACGGTGTCGCCGAGATAGTCGCCCCGGCGCTCTTTCTCTATCACGGCCCCGTACACTTTGCCGGTGGTGACGTTGTTGTCCGCGTTCAAGCAGACATCGACGTAGCGCTCATAGTGTCCGAGGTCGAGGTCCGTCTCGGCGCCGTCGTCGGTTACATAGACTTCGCCGTGCTGATAAGGGTTCATGGTGCCGGCGTCCACGTTGATATAAGGATCAAGTTTCTGTACCGTGACGGAGAATCCACGGTTCTTCAGAAGCGTTCCTAAGGAGGCGGCAACGATCCCCTTACCTAGGGAACTGACCACCCCTCCAGTGACAAAGATGTAACGGACCTGTTTCTGGTTAGCCATGGTTTAAGCAGATCACTTTCGTTTGGGCGGGAAGTCGTGCCAGTTCAATCTCCACGGCCATCGTACCGGCCTCGTCGACATTTTTCATTTTGTCGGTGAAGGCGGACAGTGGGTATTCGCAAAGTGGAGAATCCCCAAGTTCGTCTGTTTGATAGTGCATCGGGAAGACGATGCGAGGGTCGAGTTGGCCGACCAAGAGCGCCGCGGTACTAGGGTCGATGGTCTCTTTGCCTCCAACGGGCATAAAAACAACATCAACCTTTCCCAGAGCCTGAAGCTGTTCGTCGCTCAAGAGATGCCCGATGTCCCCAAAGTGGGCGAAATGAATCCCTTCCCAGAACCAATGCCAAACGGTGTTGGGACCGCGCTTGCGCCCGCCTTGATCGTCGTGAAATGTCGGCATTCCATGAAATATAAGCGTTTCGCCAGTCCGTTCGATATTGAGTTCGCTTTCCGAAGCGAAGTCATGTGACCGTTTGATCAGCATGGGGTTGTTCTCAAAGCGGTAGTAAGCGTTGTGATCGTGATGCTCGTGGGAAACCAGGACCACGTCCGGCTCAAGGGGAGGAAGCACGTACGGTATCCTCTGACTATAAGGGTCTATGATGGCCGAACTCCCTTGGCTCGAAGCTACCCAAAAAGATGAATGGCCTAAATATCGGACGTTCATATTTCTCTCCTCCACAATCCGTGCGACACAGCTAAATTTCGGTCGCTTGTTGGCCCTGCGGTTTGACGTGGGGGAGGGTTTCCCTTCGGATACTTCAGGGTCGCGTGGACCTCGAGAGGGGAACGGCGCGTGGTCTATCACACCATAGGGTCTAGCGTTCGTTTTAGAAAGAGTTCAAAGTGAGCGTTGACCGGTAAGGGGTTGCGCACGGGATTCATGTGACCGCCCGGAATACAGGCCGTGCTGGCATTTGCTAAAGTTTGGGCCAAGATGTCCTTCATCTCTAGGACCTCGGGCGGGGAGGTGGTTCCGTGCAGAAGGAGCACCGGTTGTCCGATGGGTTGGTATTCGGTGTGTGGTGTCGAGTCCGTCACTACTTCTCTCACCTCAGCATAGAGTTTCTCCGCCGCGGCCAGCATCGGTCTGCGGGCGGATTCGCCCAGGGCGCTCCAACTACCGGACCCGTTCCAGTAGTCAATGAATCGCTCCATCCACTCGGGGCGACCAGCCATCTCCCGGTTGAGAAGGTATCCCTCTGGATCGAATCGAGCCACAATCTTTTCGATAGGGAGGCCTCTGAAGCTTGCCAGACCGCCCCACACCACCGGTTCGTACAGGGCGAGAGCGGTGACCTTGCTGGGTCTGGCCAAGGTTGCCTTGAGGGCGATGAAGCCACCGTAGGAGTGGCCGAGCAAGATCACCGACTCCCCTAGGCTGTCCAGTAAAGTTAGCACTTGATCGAGGTCTTCGGCGTATCGAAAATCGAGGCCATGAGGGGAGGGGGGGCTCTGTCCACACCCCAAAAAATCGGGAGCCAGCAGGCGAATTTTTCCAGAGACCTTGTCGGCCAGCCGTTTCCACTGAAAGCCCGACAAGCCGGAGGAGTGCAGGCCGACCACTATAGGGCCCGACTCTCCCCACCTTTTGACATGAAGTTGACAAAGCATCAGGATCAAATCTAGGGCCTGATTCCGAACGAAGTCAATGAAAATTTTGACACTTGAACGACTGCGATGATATATTCGGCCACGACTATGGATAAAACGAAGATCTGGGAACAGATCGATAAGAACAGCCAAGAAGTTGCTGAACGCAACGAACTCGTGGTCAAGGGCGAAACCTTCAAGCTCACCGACGACCAAGGCCGAGCCATTGAATGGCTCAATGACCAACTCAACGAGGCCTCCCGCACCGACCGCATGTTGCTCAAAGCTCCGACGGGATCTGGAAAGACGGAAGTTTTTCTACGTGTTAGCATTCATCAGGCGGTGGAGAACGATGGCGTGGTCGTCGTTCTCATTCCGACTCGTGATCTGGCTCGTCAACAAGCTCTCTACTTTGAAGAGCGTGTCGCCGGAACTGGTCTTGAAGTGGAACAGATGCACGGAGGTGTGCCTCCGCGTCAGCGCATGGAGATCATTGACCGCGTAAACACCGGTAATGTCCGATTCGTAGTCGGCAGCGCCATGCTTTTGCAGCATCGCAAGTATCGAGGGCTCCTGGAGTCAGCGGCGCTGATTGTCGTTGACGACGTCAACGCATTTGACGAGGAAGAAGATCTCCAGCACCTTCGGGGCCTGAAGACTCCTGTACTCTACACCACCGCCACGCCGAACGCCGTGGAACGATTTTTGAAGGCCGAGAAAGTCTTCAGCAAAATGTTCGAGATGAAGCAGATGCCGTTCGACTCTCCGCCCACGGAGATGCACGAACTGCGCGCCAAGTGGAACGAAAATATCTTTACCCAGATCGACATGGGCCTTGATATTTTGAAGCGGCATATCGAAGACGGTAGCAGAATCTTCATCATTTCAAAAACCCGTGCCCGCGTGCCGGTCATCGGCCAATATGTCCGGGATCGCTTTGGAGTTCCGGTCTCTATTCTGCACGGAGACATGGCCGACTCCAAAGAGCATCAAAAGCGCATGCGAAGTAAATCTGGTGTGACCGAAGACCGCGTCACCATGATG
>JBBKWP010000119.1:0-4236 GCA_037968995.1 Candidatus Xenobia bacterium | reverse complement strand
TTTGGAGTTTAATAATTTATCCGGTATCTCTCCTCTGGGGGAAATCTTGTCGACCTGCAGAGGAAGTCGGCTACATCTAGTGTGCGGATTCAGACCTCGCCGGAGGGGTCCAGGTGGTCAGGTCGCAAAGTCCTCCGCCTAGAAAAAGGTGATACCATAGTTGGGTGGAGATGACTCCCACCAAGCCGACTTCCTTGAGCATGTGCGGTCCCAGACGCCAGTGTGGTCCGCTCAACTCACGTTGAAACTCGGACACTCTCAAAGGATCGAACAGACCCGTTTTCTGGAGACTTTCTGGACTCAGAAGCTGCCCCACATACTCCGGCATCGGGTTGAGAAAACTACCCGAATAGGCGGCCCGGAAAATATTCTTGGGTCGTAAGGCAACGCTCGGGTGAAGTTGCGTTTGGGCGAATTGCCGCAAGAGATACTTATCTTGTTTCCATCCCCGGAGCTTCAAGCTGGGATCGAGTTGGGCGCAGAAATCTACGACACCGCGGTCTAGAAAAGGGAAGCGGGCCTCAACGGAGTTGGCCATAGCCGGTCGGTCGCCCTTATGGGTCATCAGAAGGCCCGCCAACATAATCTTGTACCCCAGATAGAGAGAGCGATTGAGAGGATGCCAAGTGGCCATCCGTGAGGTATCTATCTCCAGGTCGGCTGTAGCATCTTGGCCAGACCCAATCACCTCGGACAGAAAGTCTTGGTGGTAGAGTCTGGTCCCGGAAAGGGAGCAGAACGTGTAGAGATCGCTCATAGCGTGGTACCCTCCAAGTCGACGGTACTTCTCTTGAAAGAAGGACCACGGGAGCCGGTGGCGCCCCGCTCGACCAAGGAAGCGTCGACGCCATCGGTGAGCAAGCCCCAGACTATCGAGGATGGCAAAACCCTTGCCGGCCTTATGCCAGGGGTAGCCCGCCAAGGCTTCGTCCGCGCCCTCACCGGTGAGGGCGACTTTGTAGCCGTTTTGACGTACGGCTTGGGCTAGTCTGTAGAGCGCCGCCGACGAGGTGTCAATGACTGGGGTTTCTGAGGCCAAGACTAACTCAGGATAACTCATCGCGATCTCTTCTTCGCCGCACTCTATAGTGAATGGCTGGCTTTTGATCAGTCTGGCGGTGGTCAAGGCACGCTCGGTTTCGTCAAGCTTTGGGTCTTTGATACGAATGGTGAAAGTCGCTAAGCTCTGATCGCGTTTCGCCAATGTCCTAGCGGCCAGACGGGCGACCAGACTGCTGTCCACACCACCCGAGAGATAACTCACAACGGGCACATCGGCCCGAAGGCGAAGGTCGACCGCGCTCTGTAGCCGCGCGCCCAACTCGGCGGCAAGATCCTCGACAGACCCTTTCAATTCTTGGCCCTGAATCGGAAAGTCGAGATCGTAGTAACAGAACTCTTGGGGTTGGCCGCCGGAGACGTACGTTTTGCAGTGGCCTGGGGGTAGTGCTTCGACGCCTCGAAACATGGTTCGTCGGGTTCCCATAGCGAAAAAGGTGAAAATGTGATCGACGCCGCGTTCGTCCAACCGTGCCTCCACCATACCCGAGGCGAGAAGGCCTTTGATCTCTGAAGCGAAGAGTAGCCAGCCGTCTTTGGTTTCGTGAACAAAGAGCGGGCAGATGCCAAAGGGATCTCGGCCGAGGAGCAATGTTTGGCTGCGTTTGTCGTAAAGCGCAAAGGCGAATTGGCCTTCGAGTTCGTTGACGAAGTCTCGTCCTCGCTCCTCCCAAAGATGTACCAGCACTTCCGTATCGGTTGAGGTCTCGAACCGGTGGCCTTTCGCTTCCAATCCGGCGCGGAGTTCGATATGATTAAAAATTTCGCCGTTGAAAATAACCACGACGGACTTGTCTTCGTTGAAGATCGGCTGTTGCCCGTGCGCCAGATCGACAATGGACAGACGTCGGGAATGGAGTGCCAGTCCCGGCTCAAGAAAGCTGCCGTGTTGGTCAGGCCCGCGGTGGGCGATGGCCTGTCCCATGGTTTGGAGGTCCCCGTGAGGAAACGAGCGTTGAGCCTTGAGGTCGAAGGCCCCAGCTATACCACACATGGAAGGTCTTGTTCCCTTGAGGGGATGGAATGCCTCCCGGGGGGATGCCTGTCTGAAGTCATCGGGATTTCGGATTTTTTTTGCGCTTCCGTGACTCATGTCACTCAGTATCAAAGCATGCGTCACGGACCCGGCGACTCGAAAGTTTTATTATAGTCGTACGAACAGTCAGGAGCATAACGATGAATCATAAAGAAGAACCCAACTCAGAATTGAGTTCAACTCTCGCCCCGAGCCCCGATGAAAGGAGGAAGCCCAAACGGCCGTTCTGGCGGCGTCGACGAGACCGCGAAATCGATGTCGCGGCACCGCGTTTTCCAGGACTCACCCTGATCGGACCAAACCGAATGCCCCAGGATTGGCGGCTCGCTGCCTAGCGGGTATGCCAGAGAGCCACTGAAGGTGGGCTCTCTGGTACGCCTCACACAGCGCCTGCCGGGACCGCTATAGTCAAAACAAAACAATCCCGCTCTCATTGAGGGCGGGACTGTTTTTTGTAGTCGAGGCATGCGAACACAGTTCTGGAGAGGCGGGCGATTACTCTTGAGGGGCCGCTCCTTGGGTCTGCACGACATCTTTCCATATCTGCTCCGCCAACCATTCGACCTTAGCACTGCTGTACACGTGACTACCGGCTTGAGTATCCTGCTGCAGATCTTCTAAGAATTTGTCTTCGGTGGAGGGATTTTCTCCACCCAACGAGGCCCAAATGGCCCGCTGAATGACGATGGTCCGATGTTGTAGGGGCTTCAGTGCCGGCTTGAACTTACCGTCACGTTCTAGTCGGAGTCCCGCCCAAAGATTCTTAATGGCATCTTCATAGGTAGAAAGGTCCGTTGCCACTTCGTAGTCCACCCCTGAGCCCAAGCTGGGCGGGTCTTTAGAAAAGTCGAGACAGTAGGCCCGCAGATCGATTTTCGCGGATTCTCCCGGGGCTAAGGTGAATTCCAATGTGTCTTCCAACATGATCGGTTGAGCCATGTCTTCGGAATCGGAGAGGACGATGCCGGGCACGATATTCACGGTAAGGGGAGAGGCACCTTGATTGAGAAAGGTTCCGTCGACCATATCTCCAGCGACTCGGCCTTTTCCGGTCCATTCGATAGAAAGTCCCTCCGCCTGTTGGCTCACGAGTTTTTCAGAGGCGGCTTGCACCGTTGAGATGGCCGCTCCATTCTGAGCCCAGACCGGAGCCAAGCTCAAGAAGAGGAGTATGAGGGCCGTGCTAAGTTGACGCATCACGTTTTTCCTTTTCACGTTTCTTATCTTCTCTTCCTGAGGCCGAAGTCGTCATCGTTGAGATTTTCCCAGCCTGCTTCGTTGATGATGTTATCGGCGTTCTTTTGATCGTCGTCGCCGGTCAACTCGTCGAGGTTTCGCTCGACTAGATAGGTATCGTCTTGAGCCAGTGGCGGCGTGATGAGGACTGGGCGTCCAGCAATGTCTTGTGGGGCTAAGACGAAGGGTCGATTGATAATGCCACCGGGGTTGGTCGGTTGCGGTTGAACGGGGTCGAAGCGAATGACCGTGTCGGTGATAGCGGTCACTGATGGGACATTCGTAAAACCGTCAGGATCAACCAGGAAGGCCGGTTGGCTGCCGACGGAGAGTTGGTCAACCTCGATATTGATGGGATGGTCCGCCGTGCCGATGGTCCCATTAGGAGCGATGATACCGAGTCCAATCGTGCGAATCACACCCGTGTCGTTTGGATTGAGTATATCCTCGGCCGACCTAATGACGGTGTTACCGTTCAAGACATTGACTGCATCGTTGATGATGATGCTGCCGGAGCCGATCGTCTCGAACTCCGCGTTCCGGCCGATGTTCACGGGCGCGTTGACGGATAGGTCTCCGTTGTTGGCTTCCACCCGCGCGTCCCGGCCCGCGGTAGGTCCTCGTACGGGAACATTCACCGCGGTGATTTCCTCGACCAAGTTAACACCGCCGTCAGTGTCTCGAACGAAGGTGTCGCCACCGGAGTTGAAGCTGAGGTCTTGGGTGTCGATGTTGATAGGATCTGTTACCGATCCGATGTTTCCACCGGCGCCCAACCCGAGTCCTTTGTCGACGTTGAGTTGTCCTCCGACACCTTGGGTGATGTTTCCGGCGGCGGAGATGACGGCGTTGTCGCCATCGCCATCCTCGCCGGGGTCACGGTCGGTTCCCCCGACGGTGATGAT
>JBBKWP010000118.1:0-11167 GCA_037968995.1 Candidatus Xenobia bacterium | reverse complement strand
GATTTTGGCCATCAACTTGTCGTCAAAGAGACGGGCGGCGTGACTGCGTTGGTCTTCTCTCAGCAGGGTATAGCCGTCGCGCGCCTCTTTGTACGAAAGGCCTGCAGTCAGAAAGCAATAGACACGAACCTCGTACCCTGCTCGTCCCAGCGCTTGAGCCTGTTTGTGGACTCTTTGATCGTGATTGCCATTGTTGAAGACAAACATGGCGATTCGTGGACGGGCTGGAGAGGTCACGGATCCTGGCTTTCGAAGCGCTGGAATCCCTTACCATGGAGAAACAGTTCCGACCACCGATAAGTGTGCAAAATTCGCCAAAGTTCCCAGGAACGGTCGGCGCCCGACTGATGAGAGTTCCAGATTTCAAGACAAGTTGCGGCGTGCAGAATCTCACATTTTTTGAAGGATTCGCAGGCCAAGAGATCCGAGACCCATTCCTTGAGTCGCCCTCGAAACCAATTCGCCAACGGCGTGGGATAGCCGAGTTTGTCCTGTCGTCGAGTCACCGATGCCGGCAATCGACCGTTCATCGCTTTGCGAAGCACCAGTTTGGTATGAGGCGGCCTGATCTTGAACTCGTTGGGCAGGGCGAAGCAGAACTCAACGAGGCGATGGTCTAAGAACGGTACCCTCGCTTCTAAAGAAAAAGCCATGGAGTTGCGATCTTCGTAGCGCAACAGAGCGGGAATGGAGAACCGAACCAAGTCATCGTAGAGTTTTTGAGTCAGACTGTTGGAGAACAGGCGGTCGATATCCATGCGAGTGGCTTCCTTTTTGGAAAGCTCTCGCGCGAGGTCTGGGTGAAGAAGCGGCGGGATCTTGACGCGACCGGGTCGGTCTTTCTGGAAAAGTTGGAGAACTTTCGGCCGCTTCGCCCGCCGTATGGCGCGTTCGGCCAAGGCTTGGTGGTCCTGCCCAGTCACGGACCCTACCAAGGTCCCCACCCGAAGAACTTCGTCGAGGTCCCCCTTTTTGCTACGGATTTCCTTGGCGAGTTCAGAGAGGTACTCTCGGAAGTAGTGGTGATAGCCGGCCAACAGTTCGTCTCCACCTTGACCGTCCAACAGGACCGTGACTTTCTTTTGCGCCTGTTCCATCACTTTCCACTGACTGTAGAGGCCGGGACCTCCAGTGGGCTCGTCTTGATGCCAGACGATCTTCTCGAAGATTTCGGGTAGGTCTGTGCCGTTCGGCTCCACCGGGTTTGGAGTGGTTTTAAAGGTGGTGACGACGTCGTTGATGTAGGCCTTTTCGTCGTAACCACGGTCAGGATAGATGCTAGAGAACGTTTCCATCGGATGGTCGAGCAAAGAACTGGCGCAGGCCACCACAGAGCTGGAATCGAGTCCACCGGACAGGCAGGTGCCCACGGGTACGTCAGATCGAAGTCGCAGCCGTACCGAATCTCTGAGCAGATCGCGAAAAGCGTCGGCGGCATCATCAAGACCGGGAATGTCGGGAAAATCTGTAGGGCCGACTTCTCGTTCTGGGGTTGAATCGAACGGTTGCCCCTGTGGGAGACCGAAGGCTCTCCAATCTGTTTCGGGATCGATCCGCCAGTATCTTGACCGGGAAATGCCGCTTTGGGTCACAGTCATGGTGTGAGCCGGCGGGAGCACCGAGACGTCTTGGAAAAAGGTCTCCCATTCGTCGTCGGTGAGGCCTTCTCCCAGGAAGCGCACCAAGGTCCGTACTCGGGGACGGCGTCGCTCGGGATTGTGCAGGAGGGCCTTGATTTCTGAGGCAAATTCGAAACCAGCGTGATCTTCCACAAAGAAGAACGGCTTGATCCCCATGCGATCGCGAGCACAGAAGAGCTGCTTTTTTGAGGCGTCCCAGATGGCGAAAGCGAACATCCCGTTGAAACGGGTGACACACGAGGTTCCCCATTCCAAGTAGGAGCGAAGGAGCACTTCGGTGTCGCAAACGCTCGAGAATCGATGACCTTTGGCTTCGAGTTCTTCGCGCAGTTCACGATGGTTGTAGATTTCACCGTTGTAAACCAGAACGCGATCCTCGATGGCCAATGGCTGACGGCCGCCCTCGCTGAGATCGACAATGGCTAGGCGACGATGAGCCAAGCCGATGGCGCCGTCTTGATAGATGTCCTGGTCATCAGGTCCGCGATGCGACTGGACTCGGTTCATAAATTCGAGAAGTTCTCGCGAGGCGCTTCCACCGTCGCGACGCCAGATTCCGGCGATCCCGCACATGGGTTTAGATAAGCCTCACGAAACCGGGTTCCCGGCGATGATGGGCTGGGACACTCCCGGAACCGAAACAGAAGCCACCTGGTAGTCGACAAGCGTTCGTTGGCCGTCGCTCTGTTCGACGATGAGCCGAGCAGCGTCTCCCAAGGGGACCGGAAGAGCCTGAGCCATGTAGATGTCGTACCAGATCTGAAAGGACAAAAGGCTTAGAATCTTGTTGGCCAACTGACTTTCTCCCGCCTGGAATCGCGTCATGATGGAGTTGACCTCGGTGGCCTTGAAAAGCCCATGATGGGCAAGCTCGTCGGGCGATAAGGCCGCCTTAGCATAGTCGAACAGCCACCCTTGTAGCCACTGGTTGACGGGCAGAACGAATCCTTCTTTGGGTCGATCGATGGCAGACGCCGGCAAGTAAGGGCGAGCCGCTCTTTTGAGTACCATCTTTACATCCTGGTCGCGGATTTTGAACCGTTCAGGAATGCGGGCGGCGAATTCCATGACTTGCGTGTCGAGAAAGGCGGTCCGAATCTCCAAGGAATGGGCCATGGAAAGACGGTCGGTGAAAGCCAGCACTTGATCCGGGAGTTGGGTGCCGAACTCGGCTTCCAACATCCGATTCGTGGGATCTTGGGCGCTCAGTTGGGAGAAGACACGGCGCAGGTGCTCCTGGCTGGAATAGGTGGCGCATTTTTCGGTCATGTCTGGTGAATAGAGCGACAACTTGTCTTGATCGCTGAACACGGTCAGTTTGAGGCGCCAAAGGTGCTCGTCGGATTCGGCGATGCGCTCTAGGAACTCCCGAGGCTGTCCTGACGCGAAATGTCCGAGGTCACCTGGTTCACGGCCGTCGCGTCGCGCCTCCACGAGTTCTGAAACGGGGCGGGCCATTCTGTGAGACAAGTAGGAGCCAAACAGTTCGTCGGAACCGTCCCCGGAAATCGCTACTTTCACGTGCTGGGAGATCAGTCGTGCGAGAAAATAGGTTGAGACCACTCCGCCGAACGGTTCGTCAAAGTGGCTGATAATGGCCGGGAACTCTTGTTGGAAGTGGGAGAAGTTCATCTGCTCTTCACGATGATCGGTACCGTAACGGGCGGCGATCTCACGGGCGCACTTCAGGTCGAGATCCTTGCCGGGAGTGGATGATTCGGCGTTGTAGGTGAGCGTGAAAGTCTTGATCCGTCCGGGCGCGACCTCGGCGGCCAGAGCGGTGGAGAGACTGCTGTCGATACCGCCGGAGAGAAAGAAACCGATGGGAACGTCGGACACCAGACGACGTTTTACACCGATCTTGAGAAGCCGAATCAACTCTTCGGCCAGTTCGCCTTCATCCAAAGGCCCCTCGAAAGGGGTCCAGTCAAGCGCCCAGTAGCGCTCTACGACAGGAGCCTGACCCCTGTGCCAGACCAAGCGATGGGCCGGAGGCAGCATTTTGATTCCTTCGAAGATGGTCAGTGGGGATGGCACGTTTTTGTAGGAGAGAAAATGATGCACGGCCTCAAGGTTCATACGACGTTCGAACCCTGGAATGAGCAGCAGAGCTTTGATCTCCGAGGCATACCACAGGCAGCCCTCATGCTCGGTATAGTAGAGTGGCTTTTTCCCGGCTCTGTCTCGTACCAGAATTCCGCGATGTAAGGATTCATCGAAGAGACTGATAGCAAACATCCCTTCCAGTTTGCTCGGGAAGTCGAGCCCATCCTCACGGTAGAGATGTGGTAAGATTTCGGTGTCACCGTCCGTGGCGAAGCGATGTCCGCCACGTTTCTCCAGTTCTTCACGCAGTTCCCGAAAGTTGTATATCTCGCCGTTCTGGGAGCCCCAGATCCTTTGTTGGTCCTCACAAAGGGGTTGCCTACCATGGTCGAGGTCGATAATGGAGAGCCTGCGCGCCCCTAGAGTGTAGTCCTCGCCGTGGATGACATGCTGATCGTCGGGACCTCTATGAGCCAGGACGCGGAGCATTCGCCCCACGGCCTCGGGAGCGCGCTTGCCAAAAACACCTGCGATACCACACATGACTAAACCGTTAGCTCCCTAGCGGGGTTCAAAACCGCCATCCGATGGACGTTCACGAAGGCGCCGTCGAGATAAAATTCGTCGACCAACAAGCCTTCGTCTTGAAACCCAGCTTTGAGAAAGGAGCGGTGCGCTCTAGGGTTGGCCGCGCTGACATACAGATAGACCTTGTGAAGCCCCAATTTTTCAAAAGCGAATCTCAGCAAAAGTTGGCAGGCCCGCGTTCCATAGCCTTTTCCTCGAGCGTCGTCGGCGCCCAAAAGGATTCGAAGTTCCGCGTTGCGGTTCACCCAATGGACGGCGTGGAGCCAAACGTTGCCGAGATAGGCATCGTTGTCTAAATTTCGAACGGCGAAGACGACGTGATCCGGATGAGAGACCAGACCCTTGTACCACGTTTGGTGCTGCAGTTCTGTCACAGGAGTGGCTCGTCCTAGAAGCGTCGCGAAATCTTCGGAGTTGACCCATTCCCTATATTTTGTGGAATCTTCGGGCTCGAACGGGAAGAGGCCCAATATGTCGTCTTTGATGAGCATGGCTTTAAAAGTACTTTATGAGGCCTTCCGCGGTCGCCAGAATATTTTTCTCATTGAGATAGGACAATTTCTTTTTCGCGACACCTATATCGTACCAGCCAACGGAGTGAGCTTCCTGGTCCCTAGGTTGCGCATTCTCCTCGACCAGACGCATCAGGAAGAAGGTCACTGTTTTGTGGTAGAACGTGGAATTTTCCTTGAGGAAGAAATAGTACTCGATGGTGTCCAGTTTTTCGACCACTTCGGCTCGGTGCCCAGTTTCCTCGAGAATCTCGCGGATGGCCGTTTGGTCGAGAGTCTCCCCGGGGTTGACACGGCCTTTTGGGAAGGCCCAAACCCGGCCCTCTTTTTTGGATACGAGGCAGACTTGAGGACGGCTTCCGCGCTTCTTGATGACTAAGCCTCCCGCGGAATGCTGCTCCGCTTTCTTTCCACCAAAAAAACCGCGCGCCGGCGTTGGGGAATCACTCTCCGCCAAAGTCCAGGTCCTCGGTTTCCCTGTTCTCGATTTTGACATCGCGGGAGAGAGAAAGATCGAAAAAGACCCAACCGTGTGAACCGGCGGCCCCGTTCTTGCTATAGACCTGTCGAGAGATTCCGGGATAGACAGCAATGGGCTTGCGCGGGTTGGCAGATGTCGCCAAGGCCTGATAGTCTTTGACCAGGCTACGGATGAGGTAGGGGTGGTATTCGTACATCATGGGAACCACGAAATCGACAGGCCATTCGAGCCAAGCTTGGGCGGCATAGTCGTATCCTGAGGTGCGAAACTTTCCGTTGTCACGGTCTCTGTAGTAGAGAGGCAGAACGGCCGCGGAGAGTTTCAGGCGTCGCGGAAGTTCAGCACGAATGTCAGCGACTAGAGTATCCAAGGCTTCCCGGCGATTGGTGAGCGCTTTCGTCAAGGCTGTGTATTGTGCCATCTCCGAAGGAACCGAGGCGCTAAAGGCGCGATAGCTTCCGTCAAAGACGCCGGTTTCGGCGGAGAGACCTTGGCCGTCCACGGGGTATCGAACGTGATCGAGATGGATTCCAGCTAATCCCGGATGGTGCTCTCCGACGTTTGCGATCACTTCTTTGAGTCTTTGGCGCACTTTGGGATTCGCGGGATCGACGTAGATAGGACGGAGAACCTTGCCGCGAGGGGCGGGGAAAGGGTCTTCGTCGGATGCGATCAGCAGGAAGTCTGGGCGGTCTCCGCCGGCCTTCAATATTGCAGAAATCAGGGTCCCAAAAGGGTGGTTGGAGGGTTTGAGACCATCGTCTCTGAGAAGTTGGGACAGGAGTTTGGTATCACAGCCGTGGCGAAAAAGATTGGCAGCTTGGTCCAATGTCTCCGGTGTGATCCTAGGTCCCCCCATTTTCAAGGCTTCGGCCTGCTCATAGCCGGGACGAACAGAGCGACCGGTGAGCAGACGCAGTCTAGAAGCCTGTTTGCGGAGGTATTCTTCCATCAGGGGACCCCAAATAGTGGGACCGTTGTGCCAGGAATACATCACATCGGAATTGTCCATGCGCCAGTAAAACATATGGATCCAGGCGTGGACCTCGATGCCCGCCAACTGAGCTTCCTCGATGAAGATCTGAAGGGGATCGAGGACGGTTTGGAATTCGACCTTGTAGTTCCAGGTCAAATGGGGATAAACGGGAAAGCTTCCGTCGTTGCTCTCAGGCTCGTAGGGGACGACGACGGGGCCCCCGTTGGCCGATTTCTGGGTGATCGTGGGACAGATTCCGTATCCTCTGAGGAAAGTCTCCAAGAAGACAGTGTCGACCTTGTCCGCGGCCAGCTTGGAAAAAACTTCTCGAGCCGTTGCTCGAACCTCTTGCCCGCTGTATTGACGGCCGCCGGGAAAGAACCAGTCAGGTGAAATCCAGGCTCCAGAGAGGTCTTGAGCGAACGCTTGGCAGGTCAGACTGAGCACAAGAAAAAGCGGAACGTACAGACGCGAAAGCCTTTTGACAGAGGACCCAGACATTGAGCCGCCGTTCAATAAGGACTAGGCGATCCCTCTCCTCGTCGGAGGCATCCGTCATTTCGACAAATTCTCTGCTACACTAGCTCTTTCTGTATTCTGCGGTAAGATAAATGAAAGTAAGGGGGTAAAAGGAACCGTTGAGACGCCGTAGCCATGGAAGCGGTCATCATCCGCGCGGGCTAACTCTTATCGAAACGATGATGGCTCTGCTTATGCTGAGCCTAATGATCGTAGGCTTACTTGGCCTTCTCGGTACCCTTTTGGTCTCGTCGACCAAATCTACCGACACGACCGCCGGTACCTACGCCGCCCAATATCTTTTGGAAGCAGCGACCGTCTCCGGCCTACCTGACCCTACCGAGCTCGTCGAAGAGAACGGGAAGTTGGTCCAGTCAGGCGAGGTTTCGCTACTCAGTCACGAGGAAAAGTTGCCGGTCAAGTTTCAATACAGGCTGGAATGGGGCTTGGTAGGGGAAATACGAACCTATTCGCGAGGGGGGGAGACCGAGGAGTCGCAATTCGGGGCTCGACTATATCACGTCCGAGCCACGGTTTGGTGGATGACAGCGAAAGCCGGAGAGGGCCGGGCTGAAGGCGGTGGCAAACGAACCGTGACGCTGGAGCGACTGATTCGAGTTAGTAGGACGTGAAAAGTCGCCGCCTCCGATCTCGAAGAGGATTCACTGTCGTTGAAGCCCTGGTAACCCTCGGCGTATTCAGTGTCTTCCTGGCTATTTTGTTTCTCACCATTGCTTGGGGATTTCGAAGTTTTTCCCTCGCCATGGCGCGGTCGGATGTAACCACCGAGGCGCGACGTTTGACCCTTTACCTTGAGCGTGAACTGAGAAGTTCCAATTACTTTTCCATCACTACCGCGAAGCAACCGACTAGCGCTGATCGCCGCGACGGCATCTGTTTTGTCTCCAGAGATGATTGGTCGAGCCCGGGAGCGTTCGATGCGTTGGAGGGCCGACCGGCTTGGAATCGTTACTTTGTTTACTACGCCACCGATAAGCAGCCAACTGGAGAGTTTGTTCGGTTAGTTCTCGATCCAGCGAGCGTCAAACCTGAACCGCCAAACGATCCGATCGTGGCCGGCCCTTATCCCTACGGCCCGTTCGCGGGGGACCCGA
The DNA here is from genome assembly GCA_037968995.1 of Candidatus Xenobia bacterium. Taxonomy (GTDB): domain Bacteria; phylum Vulcanimicrobiota; class Xenobia; order Xenobiales; family JADMJV01; genus JAEXNA01. The sequence goes on along the minus strand of JBBKWP010000118.1, from coordinate 3,290 downwards.
CCCTTTATATGTTGCGAAACCCTCTGACCTACGTTGGGCCGGACCTCGAGCATCTTCGGGTGCTCGCGAGTTCGGTGAAGTCTTTTGAGGTCAAAAAACTCCCGACTACGCAAGAGATCCAGATGAGATTTCTCCTGCGACAGAACGGAGTGATGGCGCGCCGCGGGAATGGAGATCGCGAAGGTGGAACTTTTGAGCTACAATATAGAGTGAAACCGCAAAATACGCTATAGGGCTAGTGGGAATCCAAGGCTCGGGAGCAGGACTTATGAATAGAGAAATACTGACGAATAGGCAAGCGAACGGTCGAGGGATCGCGCTCGTTAGTGTTCTGTTGGTAGCGGTCGTCATGTTGGGATTGGCGGGTGCCTTTTTCGTGTCCCACCGCTCCGACCTGGCTCTTATGACCTCCTCGACCTATCGCGAACAGACAAAGAACGCTTGTTTTTCCGTCAGCGAGTTCATTCAGTACAAACTGGAGAACGACCGCACCTTCGGCAAGAGCGCCTTCAGTCCAGAGAATCGCCTCCCCAAGCCGGAGAAATTTCCTCTTGGCAGTGAGTCGCCGGATCTGGTAGTGGAATATCACGGGAACGGTGCGGACCCCGAACGGAACGTGGTCGTTGGTCATCTCCCCGGTTCAGATGTCGCCTTTGAAGCACGCATTCTTAATAATTTAGATGGAGATAGCGGTCTGAAACTATCAGACGACAAGCTCACTCCACCCCGAACGGCGCGTGTCTGGATCACTTCGCGTCGAGGCAATATCACGCAAGATGTTGAGTTCATACTCAAACGAAGCCCTTTCACGAATGCTTCCATCACGTCCGGCCACGACATCGACGTCCAACTGACAGATGCCGATGACGGGAACTGGTGGCTCGGCGCTCGGCAACCTTCAGGAAATGCTGTGAGAGCCAGCGGAGAGATCAGGGGACCCGAAGTCTGGAGTTCAACAGGCCGGGCGGTTTTGTTCGAACCGCCTCCCGGAATGGGTGACAAAGCCAAGCCGCCTTACGGCGTGATTCAAGGCGATACCGTGAAGATGCAAGTCGATGGACGTCCTACGAAAATTGTCGCGGGGGATCAGATAACAGCGGATTCCGAAAGGAACATCAGAGGTGTTCTCAGTCCCGGAGGCGGTACCGTGAAGGTGCCGGAACTCCGCAACGACGATCTTCGAGGGCCGACGACGAAATTCGCCATGCCCACTTCGACCCTTATCTTCTCTACCCGAGAAGGAACGAGCGGACCCGTCCAGGTCTTGAAAAATGCGAGCGGCATGGAACTTGCCACTTACGATCCTCTCGGCGTTGACAAAAGCCTTCCTGACCGCCGTGAATTCCAATGGACGGACGCGGAGGGGCAAGCTTACGCTACGTTCGATCTCGAGAGCCGCGTAATGACGGTCGAACCCGACGTAGAACTCAAGACGAACTCGAAGTTTTCCCTTCGCGCCGAAACTCGAGACGGAACTTTGGACAAGGCCAAGCAGCCAACTCTTTTTTTAGGGACCAACCTGAGCGGCTCAGCGATCGACGCCCCGCAAATCGATGTGGAAGGCTCGGTGGGCGGGCAGGGCGCGCTGAAATCCACCAACGGCGACCTCAAAATCGCCGCCAAGAGTTCGTTGTCGACAACTCCCGACTACGGACTCGCTTTGAGTTCCTCCGCGGACATCGTGCTTACTAAGCCAGGCAACAATGCTAAGGACGGTTTGGCGGTAGATTGGGTCGCGTTCGGTACGAGTTACAAAAAAGGTGGCGGGAATCAAGGGATCAACCAGTGGCACGCTCTCAGTGACGGTGAGAAACTGGTTGCCGCCAACAGCTTCAAAGGCCGTAAGATTGCAGCCTCGGGGAATCAGGCCGAGTTTGACGTAATCTGGGAAGGACTCACCCGCGATTTCCCTGCCGACGATTTCGCCGTTAAGAAGAAAACGGAGTGGTTTAAGCCGGGGGTCGCGGAAACGACGGGTCCGGACCCGGACTGGGTCCCGTCGGTTGACCTTCCCGAAGTGATTGAGGCCCCGACCGTGGTATTGACACCCGGAATCCCCGCCGGCCCTGGGGTAACGTTGTCCAACTATGTTCGCCTTCGCGAGTATCTGAGAACTGTGAAATCGGGAAGCCCCGACCCCACCTGGCTGGAATCAGCCGATGAAAGTGTGCAAGCTCAGCGGGCGAGCGACGTCAATCGTATGGTAAGCAATCAATTGAGCGCCTATCAGTCGGCAGCGGGCCAAAAGTCCACAGAGGTGAATGGTCAAGTCATCCTACGCTGGAATTCTCTGGGCGACTATTTCGAGAAAAAAACCAACCCCTTTCTCGCGAACTACGCGCCGGACATGACGTTTAGAGGTCTTGTTTACGCCGGAAAGGATTTCAAATTTGACACTCAAAGGAAGGGAATCTATATCGAAGGAGCATTGGTCGCGCAAGGGGATGTTTCTATCACCAACGCCACCGGTGCGAACTTTGTATATAACTCCGAACTTCTGGAGAATCTCTTTGCCACCAACGAGGACGACTTGAGTGTCAAACTTGAACGAAGCTATTGGGCGTACTACTAAAGCCCCAGCGTTGACGAAAGACGACGTACTTGCACTGATCGAACAGAATACGAGGTTTCGGACCGGCATCGGCTACGATGTCCACCGCTTCGTGGAAGGCCGCCCTCTCGTCTTGGGCGGTGTCGTTATCCCCTATTCTTTGGGGCTGCTGGGTCACTCCGATGCGGACGTGGTCGTTCACGCGGCTATAGACGCCATCTTGGGAGCGGCCGGTTGTTCAGACATCGGCACCTATTTCCCTGACGACGAGGAGGCTTACAAAGGGGCTGACTCCATTGTTCTAGCACGCCGAGTTCGAACGATCGTGACCGACAAAGGTTTTCAGATCCAGGGAATCGATCTGATGGTGGTGGCCGAGGCCCCGAAGTTGAAGCCGCACGTACCCTCAATGAAAATTAAGATCGCCGAAGCGTTTGGTCTAGACCTCAGTCAGGTAGGTCTCAAGGCGACGACCAATGAATCCATGGGCTGGATCGGGCGTGGGGAGGGTATCGCCTGTCTTGCGAGCGCTCTTGTCCGAGTCTTGCCCAACCACTGAATTACACTTAGGAGTTTTTAGCTAATGAAGTTTCAATACTACGGGCATTCCACCGTCGGGTGCACCGACGGAAAACATTCGGTCCTCTTTGACCCGTTTTTCGAGGGGAATCCGAAGACGGGAGAGGTCCCCGCAGACCTCAAGCCCCACACCATCCTGCTGACCCACGCCCACGAGGAC
>JBBKWP010000117.1:0-20038 GCA_037968995.1 Candidatus Xenobia bacterium | reverse complement strand
GGGGGAAACCCGCCCAGAAAACCTTTGCAGTTTGTGTTCCGGATGCCACGCCAACCTCCACGACGGAGTTCTTCAAATCAAAGCGGACGCCAATGGCGTACTCCTGTTTTTTGACGGAGAGGGTCGCCGTCTAGATCGCCGTTCCAACCTTGAGTTTGCAGGGTGGCTAGACTGGTGGCACGGCTGGGAAGGGTGCGAAGGCGATTCTCACAACGCCCACGTCCAGCGTGGGCTTTGGGCAGTGGCGGTTTGAAGGGGACGGCATAAGGATCGACCCGCGCCTAGGATTTCCCAGTCTTAGGGTGATTCGGGCACGGCAAACTGGATAGAGACGGCCTCATCGACAGTCATCATCCCACCTGCTTCGGGGATGTCTTTCTCGGTCGTGTGCCAGCGAACTTGAACCGAAAGCCCCTTGTTGCTCTCGGGCTGTTCAATGAAGGGCTCAAAGCTGGGATCTTCCGTCATATAAAAGGAGCGTTGCTGGCCCTTAACGTCTTCGATCTGCAAATGATAGTAGTCCCCAACCTCAACACCCACAAAGGTGCCTTGGAGGGTTTGTAGGTCAGCCGAAGATGGCAGTGCGAGCAACAAAAGACAAATGACGATGAGATATTTCATGCTTGCTAACTGTTCCGTCGTCGCTGGGAAGACCTTCAAACTCAGAAGTATCGGAGCGCGACGTCATACTGACGAAGTTTTTCGTCTTGAGAAACTAGGATCTGGGACTGGACCATCGCCTGCGCGATGAGTCCTCGATCGAACGGGTCCGCATGCAGAGGGGGAAGCAGTCCCGCTCTCACCGCGTGGGCCGCTGTGAAAGGAAGCTCTATAAGACCGCCCAACTGCGATTGTTCTCGCAATGGCTCAGGCGGCACGCGAAGCGCGCCCTTGGCGTGCTTTATGGCGACCTCCCAGATGGAAAGGCTTGAAAAATAGACTGTGTTCGTGGGGTCCGCAAGTAGCGACCGGCAATCAGCGGTTAGCTGCGGAGCGTCTGTCGCCCACCAAATCAGCACGTGAGTGTCGAGGAGAAGATTCATGGCGGGAAGATCTCCGAACTCTCAAACATCGCTGTGATCTCTTCGTCGGCGGCAGAAAAATCGTCCGTCAGATGAAAGTCTCCAGCCAAGTAACCTGGCTTCCGGGCTGGTCGGTCTATTTTGCTGAGCCGCGCAATTGGCTTGCCGGCCCGGGCGATTGTAAACTCTTCACCTTGCTCCACACGAACTAGCAACTCTGAGAGACGTGTCTTTGCTTCGTGGATATTGATCATTTCCATGAACTAAGTTTAGTTTGACTTGGAGTTCGTAGCAAGTCGTTTTGAGAAAAGTCGTCAGTCCATCAGCGAGGGCCACAGACTAGGAGCACTATGGCTTCCAGGAAAATGGGGCCTCTCTCGTGCAGGCTCCTTCAGATCTGGCCAGTCGTTCGCCAGTGGGCACCTGGTACACATGGACATTATTGTAGTCGTGGAGGACGAGCGTTCTACCGTCTCCACTGAGCCCAGAACCCACGGAATCGGGTACCGAAAGTACTTTACCCAAGTAACGGCCTGTGGCGGTCCGCAAAAAATGGAAGCCACTCCCATAGTCCCCGCCTTTTTGCTCGACCACCAATGTGGACCGGTCGGAACTAAGGTGGCCGCAATGAACACGCGGCAACACTAGCGGTACTTCATCTGTCCTCAAGAACGCCCCCGATCCCCCTTCGAGGAAAACATTCACACCAAACTCGGATCTGCGCCGTCCCAGCGATCCGGCGATCCACTTTCGGTGACAACATTCACACCGAACTTGGATCTAAGCCACCCAAGCTATCCAATGATCCACTTTCGGCAGAAACATTCACACCGAACCCGGATCGCCGCTTCGAACCAGAGCCCCCATTCCACTCCCCCCCGTCCTAGGCCACCGGCAGCCGAATCCAATCTTGCACGGCCCGCACGTCCCAGCTTTCTTGGCGGAGTGCACGGATGCCGGAAACGGCGGCTTGGGCTGCCGAGGTGGTGGTGATCAAGGGGACGCCCTTTTCTATCACGGCTCTTCGGATCAGGCCGCCGTCCTCGTAGCTGGCTCCGGGGCCGGGAATGTTGACGACCAGATCCAGGACGCTTCCGAGGATTTCGTCCAGCAGCGTGCTGCCGGCCTCACCCACCTTGGCCACGCGTCGAACGCTCAAACCGGCTTTCTCAAACAGGTCGGCGGTGCCGTGGGTAGCCACCAACTCAAATCCCATGCGAGAGAGATCGCGAGCTACCAACAGCATACTGCCTTTATCGAAGTCGTTGATAGTGAAGAGCGCTTGACCCGAGGTAGGGAGCGCACAACCGGCGGAAATTTGAGACTTCGCGAAAGCGTTGCCAAACGTCTGGTCCTGACCCATGACCTCACCGGTGGAACGCATCTCCGGGCCCAGAAGCGTCTCGCAGCCAGGGAATTTCCGAAACGGAATAAGAGCTTCCTTCACGAAGAATCCGTTGACAGTGGGCTCTTCAGTGAGACCGATCTCCTTTAAGGTTTTACCTAACATCAAGTGGGTCGCCATCCGCGCCAAGGGACGTCCGGTGGCTTTGGCCAAAAAGGGAACCGTTCTCGAGGCTCTGGGATTGACCTCGATGATGTAGACCAGATCGTCGCAGATCGCGAACTGAACGTTCATCAGGCCTCGCAATCCTAAAGCTTTGCCCAACTTTATGGCGGCCTCGCGGATCATAGTGATGTGGTACATGCTGACCTTGTAGGGCGGAATCACGCAGGCCGAGTCGCCAGAATGAACGCCGGCTTCCTCGATGTGTTGCAAAATTCCAGCCACGCACACGTTCTCACCGTCTCCCAGACAGTCCACGTCCACCTCTACGGCGTCTTCTAAGAACTTGTCTATAAGGATGGGGCGATGGTCTGAGACTTCTAAGGCTTCTGCTACAAAGCGGGCCAAACTTCTCTTGTCGTGAACAATCGCCATGGCGCGACCACCCAAAACGTAAGATGGCCTTAGCATCACGGGGTACCCCATGCTGTTGGCCAGGCGATCGGCCTCCTCTAAGTTGGCGGCAAGGGATCCTTGCGGCTGCAACAGATCCAGATCGTTCAAGAGGGCCTGAAACTGTTCCCGGTCTTCGGAGCGCTCGATGGCTTCCACGCCTCCCCCCAAGATCGTCACTCCGGCTTGAGCCAATGCTGAGGCCAGTTTCAGCGGAGTCTGGCCACCCAACTGAACAATCACGCCCAGCAAACGTCCCGTTTTCGATTCGGCTTGGATGATGTTCATCACGTCCTCGAAAGTCAGAGGCTCGAAGTAGAGGCGGTCCGAGGTATCGTAGTCGGTGCTCACGGTTTCCGGGTTGCAATTCACCATGATGCTCTCAATGTTGGCCTCCCTGAGGGCCAAACTGGCGTGGACACAGCAGTAGTCAAACTCGATCCCTTGACCGATCCGGTTCGGGCCACTGCCTAAGATAATCACCTTGTCGCGATCAGAGACGAGCGCCTCGTCCACTGTCGCCCGGTAACTCGAGTACAGATAGGGAGTATGGGCCTCGAACTCGGCCGCGCAGGTGTCTACCCGTTGGTAGCACGGCGTGATGGCGTGCTCCGAGCGCAGGGCGGCCACTTCGAGTTCAGTGCGTCCAGAGATGATCCCTAGACGTTGGTCGGAGAAGCCGGCGGCTTTAGCGCCTCGCAAAAGTTCCGGGGTCCAATCTCCTTTCATGCGCTCTTCCCACTCAGCCATCTGCGCCAACTGGTCCAAGAACCAGGGGTCGATCCGGGTAACACGATGCAGCCGAGTCAACACCTCGGCGGGAACCTCCCGCACCTCAGCGTTCAAGGACGAACGCAAGAAATGCATGACGTGAGTGAGACGTTCGGGTGAGGGTTTGAGGGCATCCGAGAGGATCGTATCGCACTCTTCCTCCAAGCCTGCCAAGTCTTTAGAAGGCAGACCGTCCATTCCGGTTTCAAGCGATCGAAAGCCCTTCTGAAACGCCTCCAGAAACGACCGACCGATGGCCATCACTTCACCCACCGATTTCATTGACGGACCGAGTTTGGCTTCAGCGCCGGGAAACTTCGCAAAATCCCAGCGAGGAATCTTGACCACCATATAGTCTAAAGCTGGTTCAAACGAGCAAGGCGTGGTCCCGGTAATCTCGTTGCGCAACTCGTCCAAGGTGTAGCCCACCGCTAGGCGCGCGGCCACTTTCGCGATGGGAAATCCTGTGGCTTTGGAGGCCAACGCCGAAGAGCGTGACACCCTCGGGTTCATTTCGATCACGATCAGTCGACCGTCCTTCGGGTCGACGGCGAACTGAACGTTCGACCCTCCGGTCTCCACGCCCACCAAGGTCATGATCTGACGTGACCAGTTACGCATCTTCTGGTACTCAGGATCCGTCAAGGTCACAGCGGGCGCCACGGTGATACTGTCCCCGGTGTGAACGCCCATAGGGTCCAGGTTTTCGATCGTGCAAACCACCACAAAGTTATCAGCCTTGTCGCGCACCACTTCGAGTTCGTACTCTTTCCATCCGGAGATCGATTCTTCCACCAGCACTTGAGTGACGGGTGACTCGGCTAGGCCTTGGGCGCAGACCGTGCGCAGTTCGGCCTCGTCCGCGGCGAAACCGCCTCCCGAACCTCCCAAGGTAAAAGAAGGTCGAATGATGAGCGGATAGCCGCACTCCTTGGCGAACGTGATCGCCTCCTCGACGGTTTGGACGGTGACGGAAGAAGGGACATCCAAACCTGCCTCAAGCATGGCTTCTCGAAAGAGTTGACGGTCCTCAGCCAGCTGAATCGCGGCTAGGTTGGCCCCCAAAAGCTCCACTCCGAAACGCTCGAGGATCCCCTGTTCGGCGAGTTCCACGGCCAGATTCAGCGCGGTCTGACCGCCCACGGTGGGCAGCAAGGCACACGGTCGCTCCTTCTCAAGCACCTTAATCAGGCAGGCAACGGTGAGCGGTTCGATATAAGTCCGATGGGCCAACTCGGGGTCGGTCATGATGGTAGCAGGATTGCTGTTGACCAGCACCACTTCATAGCCTTCCTCTTTCAGCGCTCGAACGGCCTGAGTGCCGGAATAGTCGAACTCGCAGGCCTGCCCGATGACGATGCCACCAGAACCCAGCACGAGGATTTTCTTAAGATCGGTTCTTTTAGACACAACTGGCCTCCATCTGGGCGACAAAATGCTCGAAAAGGTAGCGGGAATCATGGGGACCCGGAGCGTTCTCCGGATGGTACTGCACGGAGAACGCCCTCTGCGCGGGACAAGCGATGCCCTCACACGTTCCGTCGTTGAGATTGATGTGCGTCTGTTCGACATCTGGGCCAAGCGTTTTGGGATCCACGGCGAACCCGTGATTCTGAGTGGTGATCTCGACTCGTCCAGTCCTAAGGTCCTTGACCGGGTGATTGCTTCCGTGATGACCGAACTTGAGCTTGTAGGTTTCGCCACCCAACGCCCTCGCCAAAAGCTGATGTCCCAAGCAGATTCCAAAGACCGGTAGCTTTCCTAAAAATCCTGAGATTTCATCCACGACACTGATCAAGGCGGCCGGGTCGCCGGGACCATTGGAGAGGAAGACACCGTCCGGCTTCATGGCCATAACCTGCGCGGCGCTGGTGCGTGCCGGCACCCGTGTAACCTTCAATCCGTGCAGCGCCATCAGGTTCAGCATATGCTGTTTCATACCGAAATCATACGCCACCACGTGGAATCCCGAAGTTCCGGCGGTGGTGATCGATGAACATGTCACTTCTTGGACCAGATCCCGGCCGACGAGGTCGGGATGAGCCAGGATCTGGGTCAAGAGGTCCGATGGTACCTCACCGGAACAGACCGCGCCGCGCATGGCACCCTTGCTTCGCAAATGCTTTACCACGGCGCGGGTATCGACGTCGGCGATACCCACCACTCCGTGCTCTGTAAGCCAGGGCCCGAGACCTAGGTTAGCCCGCCAGTTGCTGTAACGTCGGGGGGTGTCCTGAACCGCGAAGGCAGCAAGCCAAGGGCGCCCCGATTCGTGGTCCTCGGCGTTGATCCCGACATTGCCCACGTGGGCCGCCGTCGAGACCAGAATCTGACCGCAGTAAGAGGGGTCGGTCAAAAGCTCTTGGTAGCCGGTCATTGCCGTCGAAAAAATAACCTCACCAAACGAAATTCCCGGCGCGCCAAAGCCACGTCCTTGGAAAACCGTCCCGTCCTCTAACATCAAAACCGCTTTGTTCATCTTGCCATCACCTTACACTGCTTTTCCACGAAATTCCCCATTCAAAAATATTGAGCCAGATCGGCCTGTACGGCTGCGCGCTGGTCGGCCCGCTCCACCAAGACCAACACCAGATCGTCGCCGGCAAGCGTCCCCACCACCGAAGCCAGATTCAGCTCATCCAAAGTGCTAGCCACCACCATCGCTCGTCCGGGGCGAGTCCGCAGGGCCAAAAAAGCTTCAGCTTCCGCGAAGCCCACCACGAAATCACCCAAATTCAAGCGACTTGCCAGACCATCGACTCTCTCTCCCCCAACCGGAGGGACGTAGCGAAAACCTCCGTCGGGCTGGGGCTGCTTGAGCAGCCCGAGGCGTCGAATGTCCCTTGACACCGTGGCTTGGGTCACCTCGCATCCCTGGGAAACCAGAGCCCTGACGAGATCGGCTTGTGTGCCCAGGGCCTCCTGGGAGATCAGTTTCAGGATCTTTAATTCGCGCCGGCGGCGCTCGTCGTCAACCGACATAAAGCCCTCTCCAAAATTGCCACCGCGGCCTCGATCTCGGACTCCTTCACCACCAGCGGCGGAGCCAGCCTCAGAGCGTTGGGACGTACCGCGTTGATGAGAAGGCCGTCCTCAAAGCAGAGGGTGGCGACGGCCGAAGCTTCGCTACTGAGTCCGCTTTCGAGTTCGACGGCCAGCAAGAGACCTAAGCCGCGAACGCTCTTGACTCCGACCATGCCCCGCAAACGACGACGCAGCAACTCTCCGCGCGCCCGGGCTTTCTCTAGCAGGCCTTCGGACTCCATCACTTCAAGGACTGTGAGCACGGCTCTCGAGGCCAGAAGATTGCCTCCGAAAGTGGTCCCATGCGCACCCGGTGGCAACAGATCGGCTAAGTCTTGCCGGGCCAGCACAGCGCCCACGGGGACACCTCCGCCGAGTCCTTTGGCCAGTGCCACAGCATCGGCTTTCACACCATAATGTTGGGCGGCCAGCCAGTGCCCGGTGCGCCCAATACCAGTCTGTACCTCATCCAGCAAGAACAGTTTGCCCTGCTCCGTGCAAGCTCTTTCCAGCGCCGAAAGATAGTCTTTTTGAGCCGGAATCACACCGCCTTCACCTTGCACCGGTTCCAACAGGATTCCGCAACTGTCTTGCAGGGCTTCGAGCGCGGCGTCGAGATCATTGAAGTCCACGAACCGAAAGCCGGGAACCAGGGGATCAAAGTTCTCCTGATACTTTGGATTCCCGGTGGCCGACAGAGTGGCCAGAGTGCGCCCGTGGAAACTGTTGTGAGCCACCGTTATGGTGGTGGGCAGATCGTTTTTATGAGCATGCCTTCGGGCGATCTTGATCAGGCATTCGTTGGCCTCGGCGCCACTGTTGCAGAAAAATGCCGCATCGAAGCCGCAGACCTCGGTGAGCTTTTCCGCCGCGCGTTCTTGCTCCGGAATGATATAGAGGTTGCTGACGTGCAGAAGCTTCTTCACTTGGTCGGTCAACGCCTCAACTAGGCGTGGATGAGCGTGGCCCAATGAGGACACCGCGATACCGCTCAAGAAATCGAGATACGAGCGGCCCTTTACGTCGAACAGAGTGCAACCCTGACCGCGCTCGAAAGCGACATCTAGTCTGTTGTAGTTGGCGAAAAGCTTAGTGGGGCACTTAGACATCAACTGGCTCCTTACTGAGTGTGGTACCGGTTTCGGGATGGGACAAAGAGCCCACGCGGACCTTCTCCACACCATTGGCTATCGCCAACAGAGCGGCCTCCATCTTGGGAATCATACCGCCTTGAATGGCGCCCACCTCGAGCAGGCGATGAACGTCGGACGCGCCGATCTGCCCGAGTGTCTTGCCGGCCTCATCATTGAGGCCGGGGACGTCGGTGCAGAAAACCAACTCTTGGGCGCCTAAAGCGGCGGCGATGGCGGAGGCAGCGGTGTCGGCATTGACGTTGAGCGGTTCGTGGTCGCGCCCGAGCGCCACCGGGGAGACGACCGGAACAAACCCGGCGGCCAACAAAGCCTCGAGCAATGCCGTTTTCACCTCAGGAACTCGCCCTACCCTACCCCAGGAACCGTCGCCGTGCACTTCGGAGACCAGGGTGCCCCCGTCGGCGCCCGAAAGTCCCACGGCCTGGAGATCGTGCCTTTGAAGTTGGGCCACAATGCGCTTATTGACCCGACCGGCCAGCACCATCTCGACAATCACCATGGCCTCGGGGTCGGTGACTCTTAAGCCGTCGCGAAACTCCGAAATCAGACCGACTCGATCGAGCATCCGTTGAATCTCGGGACCGCCCCCGTGGACCACCACTGCCCGTCGCCGTCCCGCCTCAGCACACAGAAGACGGCCCAGCAAGGCGATCTCCGAGAGACTGCTTCCGCCGAACTTATAGACCACGCAGTCCAAGGACGCCGGACCGCTCACGTCATGTACTCGCCGTTGAGCTTCACATAAGCCTCGTTGATGTCACAGGTCCAGATCCGAGCCCGACCAGGACCGCCGCCCAGTTCAAGATGCATGGCGATTTCAGAGCCCCGCAACACCTCGGCCGCGCGCTGCTGGTTTTCCGGCAGTCCGGCCCCATGACGGTAGACGCAAATGTCGGCGAAAGAGAGCGTAGCGTTCTCCTCCGACATCGCCACCCCGGCCCGTCCCGCGGCCGCCAAAACGCGACCCCAGTTAGGCTCGCCGCCGGCCAACATGGTTTTGAACAGAAGCGAACCGGCAACCGTTTGCGCCACCTTGCGAGCATCTTCGTCGGTGGCGAGGCCGCTCACGGTAATCTCCACCAGTCGCGAAGCGCCCTCACCGTCCTTGACGACCTTCTTGGCCAGATCTTGAGCCACCAAAGTGAGAGCCGAGGTGAACTGTTCGATCTCGTCAGGCGTGGAGACGTTGACGCCGGATGCTCCGTTGGCCAGCACCAGCAACGTGTCGTTGGTGCTGGTATCCCCGTCCACGGTGATACAATTGAACGATTGGTCGGCCGCCGTTTTTAGGGCTGTCCGTAGTACCGCGGGTTCGACCTTGGCGTCGGTGGTCAAAAAGGCCAAAGTGGTCGCCATGTTGGGGTGAATCATACCCGCCCCTTTGGCCGTTCCGCCGATCAGATAGACTCCATCAGGCGTGCTCACTTCAACAGCCACAGTCTTCTCGAAGGCGTCCGTGGTGAGAATGGCTTGGGAGAAGTCGGGTCCACCGTCACGACTGAGCCCATTCTTGAGACGGGGCAAGCCGGAGCGCACTTTGTCCATAGGCAGAGCCTGACCGATCACCCCAGTCGAAGCCACCAACACCTCTTCGAACTCGAGATCGAGTTCATGGGCCGCGGTAGCGACCATTTCCCGGGCGTCGGATAATCCTTGGACCCCGGTGCATGCGTTGGCGTTGCCGCTGTTGATCACCACCGCTCGAGCCCGCCCGTTGGCCACGTTTTGCTGGCAGATCAAAACGGGAGCGGCCCGGACCAAGTTCAGCGTAAAGACTCCGGCGGCCGTGGCCGGAAGGTCTGACCAGAGCAGAGCCAGGTCCTTACGCTCTGAGCGAATGCCGCAGCATAGACCGGTGGCCCGAAAACCTTGCGGCGTGGTGACCGACCCTTCGATAACCGTCAGGTCCGATCTTTCGATGGCGTGAGTCATTCTAGGGAATCATACCGGGAAACCGAAGTCCGGTCTCCTCCGGAAGTCCAAAAAGTAGATTCATATTGTGAACCGCCGTGCCGGCGGCCCCCTTTCCCAAATTGTCGATGGCACTCAAAACGATAGAACAGCCGGGGAACCCGCTATCGCATACCGCCAGATGGCATCTGTTACTCCCCAGCGTGCTCTTGGTCGACGGCAGCGTATCCTCGAGGACGGTCACGAACGGTTCGTCGATATAGAAATCTCTGTAGAGAGTCTGAAGGTCGGCGGGCTGATGCCGCACGTAGACCGTGGCGAGGATTCCGCGGGTCATAGGGGTCAGATGCGGCGTAAAGACGATTCGCCCACCCACGGTCTGCTCAATCTCGGGTTGGTGGCGATGCCCTCCGACTCCGTAAGCGCGGATATTCTCGTTCACCTCAGCGTAGAGAGAGCCGACGGTTGCCGCTCGACCGGCACCTGATACCCCTGACTTGGCGTCGATGATGGTGGGCTCTTCTAAAAGGCTCTGGGCGATCATAGGCAGGAGCGCTAAGCCGGAAGCCGTGGGATAACAGCCGGGATTGGCCACCAGTCGGGCCGCGGAGATCTCTGTGCGAAAACGCTCCGGCAAACCGTAGACCGCCTCCTTGAGGAGGTCCGGACGCTGATGCGGTTCGCCGTAAGCTTGCTCATAGATTTCAGGAGATCGGAGTCGAAAATCGGCTCCCAAGTCGATCACTTTGCAGCCCGCATCCAAAAGCTCGGCGGCAGGCTCTTGACTCTTACCGTGCGGCAAACAGAGAAAAGTGAGGTCCACCTCCGCGCCCACCTTCGACCACTCCTTGGCTTCCAATTTGTGTTTGTAGAAGCCGCTAAGACTGGGGAAAAGGTCACAGACGGCAAGGCCTGCTTGGCTGTGCCCTAAACAACTCACCACTTCTACTTGAGGATGAAAACTCAGATACCGCAACAGTTCCGCGCCCACGTAGCCGGAGGCGCCGCCCACGGCCACTCGAATCTTTGAATTTTTATTCACGCATTGGTATATATATTCAAAGACTGTGCTTGTCAAGTATCGATTGGGCACAGTTCCAACCGTGCAGCGTCTGCGAAGTTGCCTTGAAAAGTTAACGTGCTGTTCGCTCAATGAACACCTGTGTTAGGCTATGATTAGCTCATGGACACCGACACCAAAGCAGCCTTTGACAAGGTCGAAAACAAACTACACGACCACGACCAGCATTTCGAGCGCCTTGAAGGTCGATTCGACAAGGTCGACAACAAATTGCACGATCACGACAAGCGTTTCGATCGCCTCGAAAGTCGGTTCGACAACCTCGAAGGCCGATTCGACTCCGCGGAAGTCGTTTCCGACCGCAGGTATGAAGAGTTTTCGGAATTCCAGGGATTGGTCGTTAATGAGTTCCAGCGAATTGATCGTCGTTTCGAACAGCAAGACCAAAAAATGGATCGCTATTTCGGAATCCTCAGAGAAGATTTTCATAACAAATTTGAACTTCTTCGCGAACTCATCGCACCAACACGGACACAGATCGAAGGCCACGAGTCTCAACTCACGCAGCACTCCCATCAACTCGAAAATCAGGATCTTCGTCTTGTAGTCCTCGAGAAGAAAGCCTAAGGCCCCAGCCCTCCAGGTCTTCCAACGCTCTTTGCGAAGTCACCCGAGGTGAGCTTTCAGAGCCTGCGTGGCCGCTTTTTGTTCCTCGTGTTGAGTATTTACGCCCTGGTCGGCGCGCTGTCGGTATTCGGTTTTTTCCAACTGACCGATAGCATCATCGGCCGCCTCGGCACCGGTTACGCCACACAGTACGCAAGGCAGCAGCAGACCCGCATCACCGCCAAACTGGAGCGCGAAGTGGTGTTAGCTCAAAAACTGGTGACCTCGCCTCTCATCGAGAGGTGGTGTTTGGATGAGGCTGACCCCACCATAAAAAATCTGGCGTTGCAAGAGTTGGAGAGCTATCGCGAACTGTTCGCCGACAAAAGCTACTTCTTGATCGTCGACGCTAGCAAAAACTACTACTTCAACAACGCCCAAGACGAATTCCGCGGCAATGAGTTGCGCTACATAGTGAGTCGCGAGGACCCCGAATCGGCCTGGTACTTTGACGCCATTAACGCCGTGGACGACTTCGCGCTGCATGTGGACAACAGCAAACAGTTGGGGCTAACCAAGGTATGGATCAATGCGGTGGTCAAACAAGACGGCAAAAAGATCGGCTTAGGTGGGAGCGGTCTAGACCTGACCGAATTCCTCAAAGAAGTCGTGGAGAGCCCCGAACCAGGAGTGCAGACGGTTTTGGTCGACAGGCAAGGTTTCCTCCAGGGACACACGGATGCCGCCTTGATGCAGCGAAACGCTCAGATCAAAGACGATTCACAGCGTCTGAAGATCGGTGACATTCTCCCCGCGTCTCAGGAGAAGATCCTCGAAAAGCACCTCGCCGAAATTGGCTCAGCCGGAGGTTCCGTAGACCATTTCGACCTCTCCACCGAACACGGTCGAGAGATCGTAGGTGCGGCCGCTCTAGAGGGGATCGACTGGGTCGCTCTGGTCTTCGTCGATCCTGACAAGGTGATACGAACGGATCAGTTCCTACCTATCTTAGCCGTCATCGCGATCTCGCTCTTGGCGAGCATCGGCCTCGTTCTCTACACCCTCAACCGAGTCGTCTTAAGCAGGCTCATGCTGCTGACCGAGTCCACCAAGGAGATCGCCGCGGGTGACTATGAGGTCGATTTGAAAGTCGACAGCCGAGACGAGATAGGACAACTCACCTCCTCATTCAATCATATGACCGCCACCATTCGCGATCACACGCACAACCTAGAGCAGAAGGTGGAGGAGCGCACCGAAGAACTCCGGCACTCCAACCTCCTCCTCGAGGAATCGAATCAGAAAGTCATGGACAGCATCGGCTACGCTCTTTTGATTCAAACCTCGCTCTTGGCCAAATCCCAGGAGCTTGAAGCAGTTTTCGACGATGTTTTCGTTTTCTGGAGACCGAGGGACGTGGTCGGTGGTGACTACTACGCCCTCTATCGTGACGACAAAGGGGGATTTCTTATGGCTGTGGCAGACTGCACCGGCCACGGAGTGCCCGGCGCGTTTATGTCCATGGCTTCTAAGGCGTTACTCGATCGAGCGGTCGCCACTTTGGGCCTGAGCGACCCCGCCGCGCTTCTGAAAGAAGTCCACTCTACTCTTCAGGACCTCCTGCAGCAGGAGGGTCCGGGCAGCGAGAACGGCCTCGACATCGGTTTGCTCTGGGGCCAGGAGCAGAGCAGCCAAGTTCGTTTCGCGGGAGCCAAACTCGGCTTGTGGATTCAACCGCTTCAAGGCGAATTCGAGGTCGTCAAGGGAGACAAAATCAGCTTAGGATACTCCCAGCGAAAAGGGCGAGAGGTCGCCATCCAAAATCACGACCTTACCTTGGAACCGGGCTGCCGTCTCTTTATGATGACCGACGGAATCCTCGACCAACCAGGGGGGGCGAAAGGCTTCGGCTTGGGCCCGAGACGCTTGCAGGAAGCCCTAAAGGCATCGGCAAACGTGCCTTTATCGGAAATGAATGGTCGCCTCGACCTACTGCTCAGCAACTACTCGCAATCCGCCCCCCAAAGAGACGACATCGCCGTGGTGGGCTTCACGATAAGAAGGGACCGTCTTCAAAAATGACCATGAATCTCTTTCATTTGCGTGAAAATCTCGGAGACGCCGGCGCTTTAATCACCTTCAGCGGATCATTTTCTCACTCGCTTCTAGAAGAGCTAGGAATAGCGGTGCGCAAATATCTTGAAGGCGACCAAGTTCAGAAGTCCGCCATGATGAATGTCTTCTCGGTTTACATTGAGGCCTCTCAAAACGTTCGAAACTACACGGCCAATGCTTTAGAAGATTGCGATTCCAAGATCGGAGGTTCGTCGATTTTGGTCATCGCCAAGCGAGATGAGCACTACGAAGTGAACGCTGGAAACATGATCAAAGCCGCCGATGTGGCCGGCTTACGTTCACGCCTAGAAGAGATTCGTCCGCTAGACAAACAGGGGCTGAAAGTGCTCTACAAAGAGCAGCTTCGCAAAGAGAGAACCGAATCTTCAAGCGGTGCGGGGTTGGGCCTCATCGACATGGCCCGGCGCTCCAGCGCACCGCTCGACTTCGATTTCCAAACAGTGGATAACCAATTCAGCTATTTCAGTTTAAGGGTGGTCATTTAGCCTTGCTTGAAAACTTAGTCCGCGAAAAATCCACCTCCACCCCCAACGTCAACTTTGACGCCACCAACGGGCATTTTACGCTGTCCGGGGAGTCGTACCCGGAAAACTCGTTCGAGTTCTTCGGACCGCTCCTAGAGTGGGTGGAAAACTATTTAGCCGAAAGTACTGGAGCCGTCAAACTCGAGATCGGCCTGACCTATATGAACACCAGCAGCATCAAGAGCATGATGGACCTCTTGGATCTCTTGGAAGAAGTTCACGGAGACGGGCGCGAGGTGACTGTGACTTGGTTTTACGACGAAGAGAACGACCGAGCCCTGGAAATGGCCGAGGAGTTTCGTGAAGAAGTGACTCTGCCGTTCTTCGTGGTGCCACAAAAAGCGCCGTGAACGATCCCCTGGAACAGCGAGCTCAAGAGGCTCTTTCCAGCTCGGACACAGATCCTGAAGAACTCAAAGACTTGTGCCGACAGCTTTTGCAAGATCGCTCTAAACTGCAGACTCGACTGGAACGGATTGTTCGGTTGTCCGATGGCTATCAGAGCCAACTACAAGACGCGAATCTCGTTTTGACGGGAAACAACCAGCGCCTCACCGCCGCCCTGCGGGAAGTAAAGACACTTCAAGGATTTATCCCTATCTGTCGAGGATGCAAGAAGATCCGGGACGATAAGGGATTTTGGGATGAGGTCGAGCAGTATTTGGGAAAAAACTCCGACGCTGTCCTCAGCCAGTCCGTCTGCCCCGCTTGCCTCCAGTCGGAGATGACCACCTTATCGATCCCGCGTCCCCTACGCCGAGTGCGGAGTCGCGACGACGATTGGCGACGTCTAGACGACTTGCTGGCCTCAGGAATCAAGAGAGACAATCCCCTTTTGGGCCCTCATCTCGAGCTTTCCAAACGGTTTGCCAAGATTGCCAGGCGATTGGATAAAATTTCAAAAATGTCCGATGGCTATCAAGCCCAGTTGCAGAAGCTGAATCAAACACTGCAACGTGCCTCCTTCACCGACACCTTGACCGGTATCGCGAACCGAAGAGCTATGTTGGAGCGCCTGAAGGCGGAGAGCAATCGAGCCTCCAGAGGCGATCCAGCGTTTTGCGTCCTGATGGTGGACCTCGACCATTTTAAAAACGTCAACGACACCTACGGACACGAGGCTGGAGACATGATCATCTTGGCCGTGGCTCAAACCTTGGAGAACAGCGTTCGTAACTTCGACCTCTGTGCCCGCTGGGGGGGCGAAGAGTTTCTAGTGCTTTTGACTCGCACCGACCTTGAAGCCGCATCGGGAGTAGCCGAGAAGCTACTACAGGCGGTTAGGGCGCACGAGATATCCTACGAAGGACAGTCCCTTACCATCACCTTTTCTGGTGGATTGGCACTCCACCAAAGCACAGACGACGTCAACGAAACCCTACGGCAGGCTGACCGAGCTCTGTATGAAGCCAAAACTGGCGGACGTAACCGCGTGGTGAAAGCCTAAGCGGTAAGTCTTTTTGGTTTTTTTTAAGATGCTCTGTGCTAGACTGTTTTCACTTGAGTTAAGCCTTCGTCAAACACATGTCCTGCGAAGCGGTAAGGAATTTTTTCAATGAGTACATCTATAGGCTCGAATCCTATACGGCCGACAGTTACCCTTAGAGAAGGGGCGCTCGCGAATCCCGTCGAGGCAGCCACCATCACCCGGGTGAAGGAGGAGTACTCCGACCAGGCTGACGTCTATAACGCTTCTCGCAACGTCGGCAACAAGGTCTCGGACGCCGTGACCGGGGTCACCGGTCACGTCGCCGGAAATGTGGGCCTGCTGCTGCCCACCGTTGGCGAAACCTACAAGAACCTTTGGAAAGCTGAGACCATCGGACCATACGCGAAATTCGTGGGGAGTATCGTGGCCCTCGCCGGAATTCCGATGGTGGCCGCCGGAGCCTTGCTCGCGAGCCCGTTTCAGGGTGTCGCCGAAGCCTTCAAGGAGACGTCCGACAGTGAGAACCCTTTAGTACAGGACTCCACCGCGGAAGTGGCCGCTCGCATCACCTCGAAGGAGACGAAACCTTCCACCCTGCTGGGCAAAGCCATCGTGAACATGCGAGAGTTTGGTGACAAGAAGTTGGGGCCCAACGAGGAGCCCTGGGATATTCCGGTGGACAAGATTTTGCACGGTGCCCTCGATGGCATTAACTTCTTGATGGTCAAGGTTCCGGTTCAAGCCGCCAAATTGGTGAAACGAGCCGCCGTACTAGCAAAAGACAGTGCCATTGAGGGTGCCAAACTCGCAAAAAAGGGCGCGGTTAACTCCGCCAAATTCGTCAAGGAGTACGGACCCAAACTTTGTGCCGCCGCCGTAGCGGGAACTGTCAGCACGCTGATCGCCGGACCCGCGGGTCTCGTGATTGGAGTGGGTATTAGCGTCGCTCTGGCTGCCAAAGATGTGAAGGCCGCCTTCACAGACAAAGACCGTAGCTTGGGCTCTCGAGTTGGCGGGGTAGCGAAAACCCTCGCCTACGCGCCGGTCGGTCCTGTTATGGCGGGACTCGCGGTGAAAGAGAACTTCACCCGAAGTTTCTCTGAAGGATGGGACGGTCACCCCGTCGAGGCCATAAAAACCACCACCCGCGCGGTGATGGAAAAAGCTAGAGAGGCCCTGCACGGCCAGAAAGAGACCGAAGCATGAACGCCATACCCTCCAACCCAAACATTTCCGCAGTCACAGCAAAAATCACTCCCAAGACCTCTGCTGAGACCATCACTCAGCGGATCGTCGACGCCACCGTGGACAACACACTTGCCGGCACCGACCGTCTGGTCGGGTCGGTTGCCGGTCTAGGGACGGCAGCGGCCGGATATCTTTCCAAGATGCCGGGCGCCTTCACTGATGTCGTGAAGAGTGCCAACAATCTGTTCCACTCCGAAACCATTGGGCCCAACATCAAAGTTTTGGCCGCTCTCGGTTCCCCGCTCATCGTAGCCGGCGGCTTGATCGGGGCCGGCCTCGGGCTAGTGGTCAGCGCCGCCTCTGGTGCTATCAAAGGAGCGCAGGCCCACGATTCTGAAAAACCTAGAGAGTTCACCATCGGAAAAGCCGTGGACCAAGCCTGGACCAAGACACGCGAGGGTGTCAAGGATACGACCTCCGAATTGGTCAAAGGCACCCAAGAGACCCGTGAAAAGAAACTTGCTCCCGGCGAAGACCCTTGGGACATTCCTCTACCTCCCTTCGGCCGAACCGCGAAAACCGTGGCCGCCACGGTGGCCGGGGTGATTATCGGAGGCGTGGGCGGTCTCGTGACCGCCGTGGCGGTCACCGCTAAGGGAATGTGGGACGGGATCGTTCGCTCGAGCGAGAAGGGCCACGGCCCAAACACGACCTTGAGTTCCTGGGTCGGAGCGCCGGTCACCGGTGCGGTCCACGGTCTCGAGAAAGTCTTCACCACTCCGGTGAAAGCCGCCGCGGCCGCCTGGAAAGAGAAGTCTCTGGGAAGCGCCGTGAAAGCGGCAGTCAACGAGGCCTTTGGCACCAAACCCGATGCTTTTTCCAGCGCCGCTGGGGCCGCCGTAGGCGGAACCTTCGCTGCCGCGCCCTCTGCCATTACCACCGCCATTGTTACGACGGCCTCGGAGTTGGCCAAAGGTTTGGGGAACGCGGTCACTGACGAAGACCTCAATCTAGGGGCCAAGGCATTAGCCGTGGCTGGAACACTTGTCGGCGCTCCTATAGCCGGGGCCGCGCACGGTGTGGCGACCGCGGTCACCACACCGCTGCGAGCCACCGCAGTTGCTTGGGATAAAAGCTCGATGGCCGACGGCGTCGCCACCGGAATCATCGATGGTGTCAAATCCACCAAAGGCTTTTCCAATGGAGCGGGAACCTTTGTCGGCGGCTTAGCCGTGGGCGGAATCTCCGCGGTGGCCGCCACCTCGGCGTCAGCAGTCAGCGGAGTGTTTGGTGGCCTCATCGACGTCGCTACCAATTCCGATCTCAATGCGTCTGGCAAGGTTCTCGCCGGCCTCGGCGGTCTGCCTGGTGACGTCATCACCGCTGTCGGCCAAGGTATCGGCACCCTCGGACTCACGCCGGTCAGAGCGACCGGCGAGGCCCTCGAGAAGGGTTCTCTTTTCGCAGGCATCAAATCCGCCGCCCAATACGGAACCAAGGCCGTTCAAGCCGCCGCTCATCCCAACGATGTCCTCGTGGAAACTGTGCCGGTAGAGCCAAAGCAAACCTAAAACTCGGCCGCCGAGAGCGAATAACGAAAACCAACAGTGTCCGCTGAGTAGCGGACACTGTTCATTTTCGCTCCTGTCCGCGGTGGTCGATCTCGGGGGGAGCGAAGGGAGAAATTAGCGCGCGATCTCGTTCGTTCTGAAGGAAAAGAAGGAACAACCTAGTCCGGCCCCGCAATCCAAGCCTCCCTTTGGACTCAAAGGGATGTCGCGGGGAACAATGGGGAGAAAAGAAAAGATTATGAATACCGAATTCGCGGCCTTTGGCCTGCGACCAACCCTGCTCCAAGCTCTCGTTGAGCTGGAGCACGTTCACCCAACCCCTGTGCAAGAAGCGGTCATTCCGCTCTTGCTCGAAGGTCGTGACGTTATCGCGCAAGCGCGTACCGGCACGGGAAAAACCGCCGCCTTCGCCTTACCGGCGCTTCACAACCTGGATAGCCAGAGCAAAGACGTACAGGTGCTCATCCTTTCTCCCACCCGAGAATTGGCGCTCCAAGTGGGCAAGGCTACCGAGGACTACGCCAAACACGACGATGTGAGCGTGCTTACCATTTACGGTGGTTCCTCGTACGGCTACCAGAAAGGCACCCTCCGAAAGGGTGTCTCTGTAGTGGTCGGAACTCCCGGCCGTCTGCTAGACCTCATGCGCCAGGGAAATCTCAAACTCGACGGCGTGAAACTGCTGGTTCTCGATGAGGCTGACGAAATGCTCTCCATGGGCTTCACCGAAGAGGTTGAGGAGATTGTCAGCCAACTCCCCGTCGACCGCCAAACGGCTCTCTTCTCGGCGACCCTCCCGCGGGAGATCCAACGTCTAGCCGACAAGGCGACCAAAAACGCCGCGAAGATCAATCTTTCTCAAGAGATTTCGACAAAAACAGTCGACTTGGCCTACTACGTGGTGAAAGAATCAGACAAGATCGCCGCCGTCACCCGACTCTTTGAAGTCGAGAACGTCACCGCCGCCTTGGTATTTTGTCGCACCCGCGCCCAGACCAGTATTATGGCAGGCGAGCTTAGCCGCCGAGGAATCACCGCCGAAGCGCTTTCTGGCGCGATGGAACAAGACACTCGTGAAATGGTCCTCAGGCGGTTCCGTGCTGAAACCTTCTCGGTGTTGGTCGCGACAGATGTCGCGGCCCGGGGTCTTGACATCGATCACCTCTCGCATGTGGTCAATCTCGACCTGCCGCAAAGTCCCGACACTTTTGTACATAGGATCGGCCGCGTGGGACGTGCGGGCCGTAAGGGCGTTGCCTTCACTATGATCACGCCCAAAGAGGAATGGAAGCTTCAACGCATCGAGCGGGCCTTGAAGCGTAAGATCGAACTACGCAAAATCCCTACCACCAAGGAGATTATGCGGGGGCGCCTCGAGCTTCTCTTTGGGAAACTCGACAAGTGGCTCGAGAGCGACCGGTGCCGCAAAGAGATGGACTGGGTGGAAGAGCTTGAGAAGAAGGGACACGACCCGAAGAAAATCGCCGCCGCTGCCCTGAAGCTCGCGGCCGCTTCAGAAAAAGAGCGGCCTATCGCCGAAATGAGTGAAACCACTGCTATCGAAAAGCCGGCCTCAAGAGGTAGTTCGAAGTTCCAAAAAGGTGGACGAGATTTCCAGAGCGGCGGTCGCGACCACAAGTATCCGCCTCGAGAAGATGCCGTCCAGTTGATGGCTACCGTCGGTAAGGCCCAAGGGGTCTCTCCTAAAGAGATCTTGATGA
>JBBKWP010000116.1:0-3585 GCA_037968995.1 Candidatus Xenobia bacterium | reverse complement strand
AACGATCCCGAAGCTCTCAAAAACTACCATCACACCAAGGCCACGGCCCTACGAGGCTTAGGGCGAACGCCCGAGGCTCTAGAAGCTGTCGAGACCTCTCTCCAGTACGATCCGAATTTCTCGGATGCGCTCCAACTCAAAGCGGAGCTTTTGAGACAATAAGACAGCTCTGGAAAACCTCGATGACACCCTGCACATTTGATCGAAGTTTGTCGTCGGTGGAGATTGTTAACCTTTCGATAACCTGACGGTCTCAGCCAGGCTTAGGACATTTGTCATAATCGAGAGAGGAACCGGTCCTATTTCTATCAGCATTGGGGAGTGTCTATGTTTATCAAACAGTTCAATTTAAATTCGTGGTGCCTGGCCCTGGTCATTGTCGGGATCGCCATCGTTTGCTACGTGCGGGGCCCTCATTCGTTCACCACCGACCAGCGGTCGGTATCGCCGCAGCCCGCGGCAATGCGGACAGAAGTGCAAAAGGCTAACCTGGAAGCAGCAGTTTCCGGCAGCATCGGAATCGACAAGTCACGAGGAGACTCCATTTCCGTGATCGTCGTAAATCCCGACCAGTAGGGCCTTAACGCCTTTAGGAATCGCAAGCCTTGGAGTCACGGAAGTCTTTGGCGCGCGGGGAGTAGACCATCGTGCAATCTGGATAAGATCTGAACGTCGGTTTACGAGAGCGTATTGCTACACTTCTGACACAAGTCTGTGAAGTCTCGCTACATCCACGCGGTACAGTCGGGCTATCCCGTCTCGCAGTTTCCTAGTTCCCAGCTTTCGTTTGTTCACAAGCCGTCGGGCTCATAGGCCATCACGGCAACTCTAAGCCCCCGTGACAGTTGAGCGGAGACTTTTCTAGAGGTTTGTATGTATGTTTCTTTTCTGTTCGCGCAAGCGGAAAAAGCGTTGGCGTTTTGTCTGCGTTTCCTTGGTGCTGGTCTTACTGACCGCCGTGACGACCTCGTGTGGCAGCAGCCAAGATGAATTCGTGGTCACGACCCCTCAGACAGACGTCGCTGACTTTAACTACGCCCGTGTATGGAGTCAGGCCTTAGAGGATGCCATCATCGCCAGTGGGCCTCGACCCACTGTCGTTTCCCGGCAGCTTTTCCTGGTCAGTTCCGCCATGTACGATGCCTTCGCGGTTTATGACGATGTGGCGACTCCCAGCGTGCTCGCACCAAGCCTGCGCCGTCCCGCGGCTGAGCGGAACAATTTCAACAAGAATGCGGCCGTTAGCTACGCCAATTATCACGCTTTGACCGCTCTTTTCCCCGACTACGCCGAGGCAACCGGAGCCTTCGCCGATCTGATGACCGAGCAGGGCTACAGCTTAGACCCTTTGTACCGCGACAGCACAGACCTAACCACTCCCGAGGGTCTTGGACGCTCCGCTGCCTTGACTGTGTTAGCCGGCAGGTCAGATGACGGATCGAACGCTGAAAACGGTTACGCTGACGTCACTTCGGCGCGTTTCCCGACTCTTTACTCTCCCGTGAATTCCGACGATCCCACCGCCCTCAACAGTCCCGGACAACCCGACTTTGACCCCAACAGATGGGTACCGCTGAGAGTTCCGCTCGGCACAATTTTCGACCCCACCAACCCTTTGAATCCGATCGTCGACCACAACGATCCCAGCAGCTACTCAACGCAAACGTACCTGACCCCACACTGGGGCAACGTGGTACCGTTCGCCCTCGACGACGGCGCCGAAGTACGTCCCCCCGCTCCGCCCCAATCCGGCAGTTTAGCCAACTACACCGATGGTTTGGGGAACACCCTGGCGGAAGACACCGCGTACAACTTGCAGGTCGACGAAATTGTGGAACTGACCGCCGCCCTGACGGACCGGGAGAAATGTATCGCTGAGTATTGGGCGGACGGACCCCGAACCACTGCCCCTCCCGGACACTGGAACGAAGTCGCCTTGGACATCGCTAGTAAGTACAACTATGGACTCGACGACACCGTGAAATTGTTGTTCGCTCTCAACGGCGGATTGCTCGACTCCAGCATCGCGGCGTGGGAAGCGAAGCGAGAATTCGACTACATCCGACCCATCTCGGCTATCCGCAACCGATATGCCGGTCAAAACATCCCCACTTGGGGCGGGCCTGGAGTGGACACCGTGATCCGTCCCGGCGAAGAGTGGATTCCCTTCCAGATCAGGACATTCGTAACTCCGGCTTTCGCTGAGTTTGTCTCTGGACACAGCACATTCAGCGCCTCATCGGCTGAGATTTTACGACGCTACACCGGCTCCGATGAGTACTATGATGGCGTCAGTCGCAGCGAGTTCGATTTCGACGGTGATGGCGAACTTGACCTCGTGGGTGAGTTCAACTTTCAGCCCAACAGCGCTCTGATCGACGAAACTATTCCCGCCCAAGTGACCACTCTACGCTGGAACACCCTGACCGAGGCCGCCGATGAAGCGGGCTACTCACGCCGCTACGGCGGAATCCATATCCAAGATGGTGATCTTCGCGGCCGCATCATGGGGCTTGAAATCGGTTCCCGCGCTTTCGAGCGTGCCGCCGCGCTTTTCAATGGCGGACCACAATAAAGCGATGCGCCAAAACGTCAGCGGCCCTCGAAAACTCGGGGCCGCTGACATCTTTGTTTCACATAGGGCGTGTCATCGATCAGCTTTCACGCGGAATCGTAACACGCGCGCCGTGCGAAAATGATGTTAGCGGGTTGACGCCTAGACGTACTTTCGGTTGCGAAGAGCCCATACACCGAGGCAGCCTACTGCTCCAGAAAGAAGCGCTCCCAGGAGATTCAGCCATAAATCCTTCATTATTTCTCCCGTTCCCCCAAAAGTGTTGATGGACGGGTCGGACGGTAAATAGGTGACCGGGATTGTGTCGCCGCTTTGGTAGGTACCGTAAGCCTGGGAACTCACGCTGCAACTGCCAGAGTAGGTTTGACGCACCACCTGAAACTGGAAATCCATCCGGTATGTGGTACGGGATTTCGGCTTACTGGTGTTACGGTAGGATTGAGAGTTCAACAGTTTGCCTTGAGTCGCACGGCCCATAAGCAGGAGCCGTGAAGAGTCGACCCCCTGATATACCGCAAATCCCGCCAGCGCGAAAAGATTGAGGCAAAGGCGAGGCACTTGGTGAAGTGGAGAAATGATTGAAAGGCACTCTCCGCCGAGTCTGAAAGTCTTCGCCACCAACTCATGCTTTGTGAATTCTCCAAACCATGCCGAACGCCTCGTTCATCGACCTGTCTCAAGACTACCCGCGCCTCGCACGATACAAACGTTACGAACACCCACCCCTGCGCCGAAAATCGAAATTCGGTCGGAAAGCCAAGTCCTACACTACGGTTGTGAGCCAGTCCTTAAAATCCAATCTCAATCAACGCCTCGCGTCTCTCAACGGAAATTTTCAAGCGAGCCGCAAACCCCTGGGGGTCTTGCCGACTCCACCGAACAACGAGGTATGCGACAAAGTAGCGGAAGCGGCATACGAACACTGTTCCTCGTACTGATCGGCGTAGCGGTGTACGTGCAGTTTCAAAACACTCCGATTTCCAACAAGGATCTGCCCGCTGTACCCAGCC
>JBBKWP010000115.1:0-4651 GCA_037968995.1 Candidatus Xenobia bacterium | reverse complement strand
ATCCCATAGACTATTCAAGAGTTCTTGTCTTCCGACCAGGGCCGGTGAAGCCAAACGGTCCCGGCGCTCTTGGCATCCTGGAACGAAGGATGCCGGGGATTTTCGCAAGAGTGAGAGGTCGACTTGGACCTCTCGGGCACTCCGGTAGCGGTCGTTGGGGTCGACGCTCATCAACTTGGTGATCATCGCATCGAGACCGAGACGTCGGTTTTCGTCCTCGTCGCGGGAAAGAAGCGAAGGAATAGGCTGAGAAAACGGTGCGCGAAGGGCTTCACCGACAGTACCGCCCGAAAACGGGGCACGGCCCACCAACATGAAATAGAAGACGGCTCCGGCTGCATAGAGGTCTGCCGAGGGGCTTACCGGAGCGGGGATTGTGGCGTTCAGTTCTGGCGCACGGAAGAGAAGTCCGAGCGGGTCGGTCTCAGGCACTAGGACTCCTGAGTCGGTCAAACCGGCCCCAAAAACATTAGAAGGCTTGAGGCGCCCGTGTACGACCCCGTCTTGATGCAGGCGCCGCAGCGAGGAAAGAACTATGGCGAAAAGTGCGATCGCTTGGTCCGTGGACAGGGCACCCATCTCTTGCAAGCTGGGGGCTTGATAATACTCGCGAACCAAAAACGGCGGGGGACCTCCGACGGACAAAACCGTGGGGCGATCCGGGCGCGACTCCCGATCATAGTCGCCCCATTTGACCAAGACGGGACCATTTTGGTCCTGTCCTTTCCAGGACCGTTCTCGCTTAATAAACGGCGCGAAGGTCGCGAGATCCGGCGTCAATCTCCGTCACCTACACGTAAGTGTGAGTCACTCATCCAAGGCTAGTTCGCCGTCTCGTTTAACGTCTGGAATCCGTTACGGGAACCGAGAACTGCAAGCAACTCCAGTCTGCTTCGAACCCCGTATTCCAGAAAGAGCTCGCGGACAGACATTTTTATGGAACTGACCGACAGGCATAGTTCGGTTGCCAGGAGCTGATTACTGGCTCCTCTAGCCAGTCCACGGAGAATGGCAGCCTTACGAACCTCCACCTCGGGTCGACCCAAATCCTGGAGCAGTCCAGGTACCACCTTCGGATCGATGTAAATACCGCCCTGAAGAACGGCCCAGCAAGCGACTTGGAACTCTTCTTTGGACGCTTGCTCCAGAACGTATCCACGCGCACCGATTTCTAAAGCCGCTCTTGCATAACGGGAGCCTTTATGGCAGCTGAGCACCAATACAGGGGTCGTGGGATCGGCTTCCTGCAATTGGGACACGGTGAGGAGACATCGGTCCCAGGTTTGGGCCGCGTCAACAATTGTGATCCCAAACGGCGACGTGGCCTCCCCTCGAACGGCAAATTTGGAATCCAAGGAAGACTCGACAACCTCTTTCCAACCCGCTTCTTGCAACAGCAGTCGAAGCCCGGCCCTTACTACGGATTGATCGCTTAAGAGTAAAGCGCGATGTCGGTCCAATTTCATCATCGTGGGATTCGGCTCTTGTAAAAAAAACACTGCGGGCGACAGAAAGATTGTCTCTGAAGGACATATGCTCTGGCCTTCTGGTCAAAGGTCTTCCTTCGAATTGCCGAAGACCTTTTCCGCTGACTTGATTTTCTAAAACTCTTCCTCTGGAGCCCGTATGTCCAATCCACCCAGCAACCTGAACCTCTCCCGTCGAAAATTTATGAGAGGGCTGTCCTCGCTGGCACTCACCTCGCTGGCATCTGGCGCGCTGGCCGGTTGCGGAAGCAGTACCGTTGGCCTGAATGATCCTTCAGGTTCCCTCAGCGCCTTTGGCGGTAATAACGGTAGTGGTAACGGGCCAAATCCTAACCTACCCGATGGTTTAGCGGGTGGTGGCTCAGGAGGTGGAGTCGCCTTCCAGGGCACAGTCAACCGCGCCGAGGTTGGCGGCACCGTGCTTTCGGTCTCAAGTATCCAGGCCTTCAACTCTCTGGTGAATTCCGACGGGAGCTTCGAGGCGTTCGCCTCAGACACCAATCCGCAACTCTTGTTCTTGACCGACACGGGTGACGAGGCCATTCGAGCGCGTGATGAAGGCGGAGTTTTCGCCGGAATCCTGCGCGGTCTGGCGATCAAATTGCCCGGCGCGACCGTTGAGATCGGCGCCGAGAGCACAGCGATTGCCATGCTTTTCTTGACCTTTCCGATTCTGACCGTCGACCCTGTTGAGGCCGTCCAGCGTTTTGCCACGCTGCGGGATCTGCCAAGCTTCGGGGCCTTTCGCGGCTTTCTGGCCGCCAACATGCCTTCGACCTCGCTACTCACTCTGGTCTCCAACAGCCAACTCAAGAATTTACGCTCGGCCTGTGCGACTGAGTTTTTAGCCGCTCAAGCCGAGGCTGGGCCCCGTACCAAACTCAACTTAGACAACTTCTTCAACGAGGGTGGAATGGACTTTAAGCTTCTAGACGGTGACCCACCTTTGGCACCCGGCCTGAAATTCCAGAACTCAGGCTCGCGTTTTGTGAGCGTGGTCCGCCAAGAGGTCGACGGCCAAGGTAACGATGTCGTCCCTCCCGTGCGCGCCGAGCTTACGGACGTGGTGCGCTTCTATCCTCAATCGACAAATACCATGAGCGGCTTGAATATGGCCAGCTGGGGCTCCCTGTTCTTCCAGTCCGTCTTCACACCCGGCGAAGCGAACCACAGGTTCACGCCCAACAGCAAAACTAAGGAAGTGATCTTCTGGATTGAAGGTCCAGGGCGGGGAGAGGGAGAGACGCTGCCTGCCTCCATTCCTGTGGCGATGTTTGAAGACTTTCACTACAGCGCCAGCATCATCAGCTACTGGATGATGCCTCTTGTCGATCTCCTTTCAGGGGGAGTGCTCGGACTAGCCTTGGTTAAGGCTTTGCAAAACGCCGATCGAGCCGCTGACTTCGCGCTAGCGACCGGGCCCTTGACCACCGCCTTGAGCGGCTTAGGCTTTCTCAACGGAACCGTGGACTTAGCGGCCAACATTCGCTCTGGGAGTGTTGGCAACATCGCCCCGGCCGCTTTCAATTATATCTCCATCATTGCTGGACTCTTCGCAGAGCCAGTCGCAGATGGTATTGCCAGGTTGGTGCCTGCGGGCGTGGACTCCAATCTCGATGGTTTTAAAGGCGCGGCCGCCCTTTTGGGTAAAGCCTTGACGGTGGGCGGCGTTCTGTTCGCGCTCGTCAATCTCGAGATCGCAGTCGATCACTACTTAAAGCTTCCCAACGTGCATCGGATCATCTTTCCCTTGTCGAATCTGTCCTACTTGGATCATGTCTCCAAGGACTTCCGTCACGTGGATACGACCGGTGAAGTTGTCTACGAGCACGAGCCGGTCCTACCGAACTCTCCCAACGCGGTAGAGTACAGCTTGCGTCGACCCCCCTCCAGCGAGAACCTGGATCCCGGCGAAACGGCCTTGCTCGTCAGTCCTGAAGTTCTACTTCACGCGGCCAACAATAATAGGCAAGTGGTGGGGAGGCAGATCGAGAGCACTTCTTCGCGGCATTCTATTTTACTCTACACCCTGCTAGACTCCGGCAGTTCGCCCGGTGAACTTCTCCATACAGTAGCCTACAATTCTGACCCCCCGGAAACCATCAATTCACCTGGACAAGACATCGATTTCAGCCCTAAGCTTATCAACGACACCGGAGATGTGGTAGGTACCTACCAGCAGTTTTCTCACTGGGCCGTTAACTCATTTTCTTCTCTGAGCGCTTTTTACACAGTTCAAGTCTTTTGGGTACCCAGTGGGGGTGCCTTCACCCCGGTGAACATTAACGAAGATATCGCGACTTTCATCTCAACGCGGCATCCTGCCGCATTGAATCGCAGCTCGAAGGTCATCCTCAAAACGATGGCGTTCAATGATGCGGGAGTTCTACTGATAGCCTATGTCCGCGAGCATTCGCGGACAAGTGAAAACCAACCCACGCAGGTCGGTTACGAACGCGGCCTGTTGGTCTATGATCTGGTGAGGGGTAGCATCTTGAAGGAGTTGGACTACCAGATCCAGACCGGTAACATTGGAATAGACGCAAGCTTCATCCTTGACGGCTTCAGGCACGCCTTTATCAACAATCGCGGCGACGTCACCTACACGCGCTCGCAAGACCTCATCGGAGTCGGGAGCGTGACCTTCCATCGGCCCGGCTCGAACGGACAGCCCACTAACGCCTTCATCACGAGGAGCAACTTCACTGCCTTGGGCCTTGATAAAGATGGGCGTTCGGGAGGATTTGAAATATTGAGCGATCCGACGACGGGCAGGGTGCAAACCAAGGCACCGATTTGGAGGACCGACGGGTCCATTGACGACGTGCACGCGACCTTGCTCAATCTGGACTCAAGCTTGCAAGCATCCGAAAATACCCAGGTCACCGGCCTGGGAGACGGTGGTCACATCTTGGGGAGGGTCATCACCAAACAACTCCTGTTTCCCGACCTACCTCAGGGCCCTGAGAACCCGGAG
Source organism: Candidatus Xenobia bacterium (assembly GCA_037968995.1). Classification (GTDB taxonomy): domain Bacteria; phylum Vulcanimicrobiota; class Xenobia; order Xenobiales; family JADMJV01; genus JAEXNA01. Next base: position 187 of record JBBKWP010000115.1, on the reverse strand, counting down.
CAAGAGGTGGTCAAAGACTTCCTCATGTCGCCGGCAAAATAGCACGACCGAGACCTACCAAATGTCGCCCGTGCCTCTTGGCGCGACTTTAAAGGCCGGTCAGCGACACCCGTTCGTATAGTCCCTTTCCAGCTTTATGAGGGGATGACTCGGGTCATTCGCCCGCTATGATGAGCCTACAAACAAA
>JBBKWP010000114.1:0-4782 GCA_037968995.1 Candidatus Xenobia bacterium | reverse complement strand
CCGATATCAGCGGACCACGGGGGCTTGGTGCAGGAGAGGAGACTCGTCGCAAGATGGGTCGTGGCGGCCAAGCAACATAAAGAAGAGGTGCTTCCTTCGGGATGGCGCCTCTTTTTTTTGTTGAATCTGGGTTGAGTTGACGGGAACACCACGACAGCATCGGTAACGACTAGCTTAAACCGAGGTTTGTGGAGGGTTTGCCCGCGGGCCTCCTTAAGGGCGTCCCATGCAACCCTTAATTTACAGCCGAATGAAAACCTTTCGGACGCTGCTGTGGCTCTGCCTTGGGTCGGTCATCGCGGCTTTGAGCTACGCGGCCTTTCAAGTTCCTTACGGCATCGCCGCCGGAGGCATCAGCGGCCTAGTCATCATTTTTGCTGACATCAATCCGCTCCCGGTGGGCGTCACCATTTGGCTTCTCAACATCCCGATGCTTTGGCTGGGCTATCATTATTTGGGTCGCTGGGCTTTCGTGGGGAAAACATTGGTCGCGATTACAGTGTTTTCCGTTTCTTCGGACATTTTTTTGGCTTTGCTACCGGGTTATGCCGATCAGTGGCCTCTTACCGACAACGTGCTCTTGGCCGCTATCTACGGTGGCGTGCTGGGTGGCGTCGGCCTCGGAATCGTCTTCGCGGCGGGAAGTTCGTTGGGTGGGACCGGCGTTGTCGGTCGGATTTTGCAGAACCGCTGGGGGGTTCCGCTGAGTTCGATCTATCTTTACACCGACGGCGGCATCATTGCACTGGCCGGCATCATGCTCGGTTGGGAGTCCGCCCTGTACGCCATGATCACGCTTTTTCTTTACGGTGTGGCTTCGGACTATGTCCAGGAGGGTCCCAGTAGCGTGCGCACGGCCTTTATTGTCACCGGACGTCCAACGGAGATGACTCAGGGGCTGATTCAGGCCCTGGGTCGAGGCGCGACCTACTGGGACGTGGTTGGAGGCTACAGCGGTGAGAGCCGCGCGGTCGTCTTTTGTACCGTTCACAGACCTCAAGTCTCCTTGCTCAGAGATGTGGTTCGCAGGGTAGACCCCACAGCGTTTCTTACCATTGGTATCTCTCATCAGGCCTACGGTGGCGGTTTCAATGTGCCGGAAAAGATGACGGACAACGCTAAACCGGGGGAGAAAGCCTCGTGATCGACTCCTCCCGCAGCCTCACCAGCTGCTCGGTCGGTGCCTGTTTGAGCTTTTCCAAATCCTACGTCCCTAAACGGTCAGCTGCCCAAACCATTTAGAGCAATTCCACTGACATCATCTCGTCTTCAGAAAGTCCTGGGGCATCGAGAATTCATCGCGGCCGGTGGGCTTGGGTGGCGCATTGATGGGCAGACGGTGTCCACCGCCCGTCGACATCTTCATACGTTGGAAGTTGAGAGTGAGGCTTTCGAACTCTCTCATAAAATCGCGCCCAATGTTGCCGAAAGAACTCTCAGAGTTCTTTGCTAAACTCCGGGTCAAAACCGGTACCGCGCAGAGTTTTACAACTTCAGCTCCGAGTTTCAAGCTAAAATCCTCGACGCGATAAACTTCAACCGTCTCCGATTTTCCGATGCCTGCCACGTCGTGCGCGGTCAGCTTGTCTTTCTTCTCAATCTCTTTTTGAAAGGTTCTAAAATATGGTGTGTACAGAAGTGAGGTTCGGGCCCCCGTGTCCAGTTGAAAAGGAAATTTACGACCATGCACCTCGGCCTGGAAGTGAAGATTCAGGCCGTCGAGACAAAGTGGAGAACCGATTGAGTCTCCGGGCTCCCTTGGTATGAAGAGGTCTCCATTTCGATGAAATGTCACCTCCTTGAGTACGGAGAGAACTGGAATGCCAAGGACCCCCGTCAGCGTCGTTCCATCTGGAAGTAGCAAGCTCTCATCGTCCATAACGAGAAACACTGTCTGCTTTAATGTCGCGTTTCCCAATTTCATTTCTGGCAAGACGCCGACTTCAGGCCTAAGTACAGCACTGTTGACAGTTCCGACCTCCACGCCGCCATCGATGTACACAACACCCAGCTTATCTGCGAACGATTTCGCTATAAGGCAAAAGTTCGCTCCCGTATCTACGATGAGGTTGACGGTCGAGCCATTTGAAGTGACAGGCACTGCCCACTCATCACCAGGGATTGGGTGCTCGATATAGGTGTCGGCGTAGATTTCCGCCGTGGGTGGCGGTGTATTCTTGAGCGATCTTACCAGCCCAAGGATGTTCTCATAGCCAGTCACCTCGTCTGGCGCTAATTGACCACCAAATTGGCCTAGGAGCCCTGCGAAATAATCTGAGGACTTCTCATACTCGCCGGCCCTCAATGCATTGGCGGCCAGTAAACCGTAAGTTTTGCGTCGCAGATTGAGCTCGTCGATGGGCGACTCCACCAGAAAACGTTGCAGATAGAGATTTGAAACAGGTAAATCATTGGCGAAGTAAGCCGCGGCACCACGATAGAAGAGTGAGCGCACTTCGGGTGCTGTGGAAAGTCCGGCTGTAGCCGCTTGAAACTCGAAGCACCTCTTACCCTCGTAGAGATTGTCCAGAAGAGAGTAATCGGTTTGAGCAAAGGTTGTACTAAGACATGCGGACAACCATACCAGCCCGATCAACCAGGCTTTCTGGAATCGTAGAGTCATTTTTCAAAATTTCCTGTTCTTCAACAGAGTCCCTCCATCCAGTAATTGGATGTAGTCACCTCGCCACTTCCTTAATAAGCACAAAAGTAGTACAATGGAAGCACGACAAAAGAAATCAAAATGAGACTGAATGTTTTGGGCCCACTTCTCCTCCACGCACCATTGATCCCCGGGCTCCCTCTCCATGTCGCGGCAGCCAGTGGACTTGTCTGCGCGGGGGACTGGCTTTACGTGATACCCGATGACGCTACTCAACTGATCGGTTTCTCTAAAACTGTGCGCGAGGAACCGGGCCGAGCTTATCGTATGTTTGTCGACATTGAACTTCCTCTGGAAGAATTGGAGCGCAAAGGCCAAAAGCCGGACCTCGAATCGTTGGCCTTGGTGCCATGGTTGGGTGGTCAGGCGCTTTTGGCGATCGGCTCCGGATCCACTCCACGACGGCGACGGGGAGTCTTGCAACACCTTGGGTCCGACGGAGCCGTCGATGGAGAACCGATCGTCTTTGATCTGGGACCACTATATGAGGCGCTGCCTTACAGGTATCTGAACTTGGAGGGGTTGGCCGCCGTGGGCGATGCGCTTTTTTTGGGACAACGGGGAAACAGTTCTGAGGGCTGCAACGCTCTCGTCGAACTGCATTTGTCCGAGGCTTTGGGGGCTATCGAAGCAGGTCGAGCCTGGGACGCGAAGCTCATCCGTAGGAGCCAGCCTCTGGAACTCGGAGATCTTGATGGCGTTCCGCTCACGCTGACCGATCTCACGCCGCTCGACGAAGGTCATCTGCTAATATCCGCCGCCGCGGAGGCCACCGAGAACCCCTATGACGATGGAATGGTCGCTGGTTCCGCCTTGGGACGATACCGTCTATCCGACGGCCGCCTGGACGTGATCCTCTTGAACGGTTCTTGGAAGGTGGAAGGCGTGGAAGTCCTGGATGACGGGCGCATTTTGATGGTCACCGATGCTGACGATCCTCATCAGTCCGCCGTGTTGATTGAAGCTACCGAAGTGAACTTTGAAGCAGGTTGAAAAGCCGATTTTTCGGACATCTGAGACACCTTTGGCTTCGGCGGCATCGTGGCGAGTTCCACCTGGTGGTGGTTTGTTCGCGGTTAGGGTATGGGTTGGAGAGACGCGGTGGCAGGCAGAATCGCCACGGCGCGGCACCAACCGGCGCTCGCCTTTTCAATTTTGACGGGTAAGCAAGACACTGTGAAGCCGTACGGGGGAAGTTGGTCTAGGTTGGCGAGCTTTTCAATCTGGCAATACTCCCGTTCGATACCGGCGAAGTGGGCAGGCCAAATATGGCTGCCGTCGCCCGTTCTCTCATAGTCTGCTTTCATGGACGCGAATGGGCGGTCTACCGTATAGGCATCGATGCCTATCATTTTGATTCCCTGATCGCAGAGCCAGAGTGTCCCCTCCCGGCCCAGACCCGGTTGTTCGAAGTACTCTTTGCTGTTGAGCGATTTGTCGCAGTCGGTGCGGAGCAGCACGATGTCCAACGGATTGAGCGTGTAGTTCAGATTCTGGAGAATTCCTTGCAGATGGGCCACAGTGATCTCTTCTCCAACCGGAACGTGGCGCACATCGAGCACCACTCCGGGACCAAAGCACCATTCCAAGGGAACCTCATCGATCCGTTTGGCAGGCTTCCCCTCCGAGGTCGGATGATAGTGATAGGGCGCGTCGACGTGAGTGCCGGTGTGGGTGACAGCGTTGATCTCCTCTAGGGCCCAGCCGAGCCCTTCTGACAAGACCAAGTCCTCCACATTCATCCCAAAGAACTCCCTCATCATTTGGGCCCCTTCCGGATGATGCTCAATATAGCGGATAGAGGGAGGTAGAGGCTCGTGGGCTGCCTGGTTGACGAGGGAGACGCTGAGGTCGATGAGTCGTGAGTGAGAGAACATGGGGCCTGCTTGTACAAGAATCCCGCCCGATCCTATCGCCGACCATCGAGGTACCTACGAAACACTCGTTCAGGTTCCGTCGTCAGCCCCCGAGATGTGAACTCAGGTAACAACGGAGTTTCATGCATAAAGACTTCCCGACATCGTCCTGTGCGTAAACGGTGCATAAGCCTCGGGAAGCCCTTCATTACTAGTGTCTAGCGGTGCAGAACTGTTTTCGTGATGGGGTTGACACGCCGGGGC
>JBBKWP010000113.1:0-17474 GCA_037968995.1 Candidatus Xenobia bacterium | reverse complement strand
GGTCAGAGCCGTACAGTCAGGTCCTAGCCATCGGAAAAGCAGCCGCAGCTATGGCCGCTGTGGCCGGGGAATTCTGCGCCCGCCCCGTAGAAGGCTTCCTTCTCACGAAGACGGCTCATATCACGCCGGCGCTGCGCTCGCGACTCAGTGGTTTTGAACTTTGGGAGGCCGCCCATCCCGTTCCTGACGCTAGAAGTCTATTGGCAACCAAGAGACTTCTGGCATGGCTTGAAGAAATTCGCATACCGCGCCATCTGCTGGTGCTGCTGTCCGGCGGAACGTCCAGCCTTCTGGAACTCCCAAATCCACCCTTAGAGTTGAGTGACCTCGCGGACCTCAATCGTAACCTATTAGAAAGTGGTTTCCCTATCGAACGGATCAACGTCCTGCGGAAACACCTCTCACAGGTGAAAGGCGGGGGGTTAGGCCAGCGCCTTTGTAAGCGATTTCAACGTGTTACCCAACTGGTGGCGTCCGACATCTGCCTGCCCAGAGAGACGGCTGAGACCACCCTTGCCCTGGTAGGTTCAGGTCCGACATTGGCCGACCCGAGCACCATCGACGACGCACGGGTCCTGCTCCTGGAACTGGCACCACAGATGACACCCTCGCTAGTGCAAAAATGTCACGAGGCTCTTCGAGAGACCCCTAAAACCCTGAGCCTCAGAGCCGAACAGTTGATCTCTCATGAAGCCATGCACGAGGTGTCCCGCACCCTCATCACCCCTTCCCTGTTATCTATTGATCCGCGGTGGCCCATCATCGTCAACGGAGAAGTGAGTGAGCTAGCTCCGATCTGGGCGGAGACCGCGGTGAGTCTGCAAGAATCAGGTCTCCACGGCATTTTCGTGGCCACCGGCGAACCGACTGTCAAGCTCGCCTCCCAGTGCCTTGGCCGCGGCGGACGCTGTCAAGAACTCGCCCTTCGTTTTGCCCAAAAAATCCAAGGGCGTGACGGAATCGAACTGCTGGCGGGCTCCTCCGATGGAACCGACGGTCCCACGCCGTATGCAGGGGCCGTTGTCAATGGAGCGACTTGGCCCAGCGTGGTCGGTAGGTTTTCCAAGCCGATCGCACTGCAACATCTCCAAGAGCACAACAGCACAGCCTTGTTGGAAGGCGAACCGAACGCCTTACTTGACACTGGACCGACGGGCCTAAATATCAACGACGTCTTTTTCTTGAGAATTTCTCAGCCTAATCAACAGGAGTGACGTCGCAGTAGGCGAAAATCGACGGGTGTCCCCCCCCGATCTTCTCATCGGTGTCTGCAGTATCGGCGTGGCCTTACTCATCCACGAGTTCGCCCATGCTTGGATGGCCTATCAACTGGGGGACCCCACCGCGAAATATGAAGGGCGCCTTACCTTAAATCCGGTCGTTCATTTCGAAGTCATGGGAGCTATCGCCCTTATCGCGTCGTTCGTAACCAGTGGCGGCTCTATGATTATGGGCTGGGCGAAACCCGTTCCCATCACTATCGAAAACTTCAAAAATCGTTCGCTGGATCTCGGTTTGGTAGCGCTCGCCGGACCCTTCGTCAATTTCTTTGTAGCCTTCGTCTGTTCGATGTTCGTACTGACTGGACTGGTGGTCTCTACACCCTTTTACGTCATCTTCAAATTTTTAATCGTCGCCAATGTCGGCTTCGGGCTTTTCAACCTTATTCCGTGTCCGCCGCTTGACGGTTGGAAGATGGTGGGCGCGGTGCTGCCCGAAGCAGTTTCGTGCAAGATGCGTGACCTGGAGGCAAAGGCTGGGCTTTGGTCGCTGGTCGTCCTTTTTCTCATCCTGGCCTTGGCGGGAAACACCATTTTGTATCCGATCAACCAGTCGATCATCCGATTTTTCCTGGGAGGACAGGTTTGATAGATTCCGAGGAAGTCGAAGGCGCCGGCTACAAAGTTCAACTGCCTTTTTTCGAAGGCCCGCTGGACTTGTTACTCAATCTGGTGGAAGCGTCCGAGCTCGACATCACAGAAATTTCCCTGGCCGAGGTGACGGGTCAATATCGTGAATACCTGGAACTTCTGGGACAGTTCGATGTGGAGATAGAAAGTTCTTATCTGTTGGTCTTCGCTCAACTTCTGGAGCTGAAATCTCGCCTGCTGTTGCCCGAACCTGAACCGGACGAGTCCTTCGACTTCGGCTTTGAAGATGAGCCGGAAGACGATCTGGTGACCAAGTTGCGAGAGTACCAACGGCTGAAAAAAGCCGCGAATTGGCTGGCCGAGCGAGAGAGCCAAAGTTTGGCCCGCTATCCCCATCCCAGCGGACTCTCAGAACCGGAGACCCCCCTCTTAGATGTCTCTTTTCGCTCCCTTCACATGGCCGCACTTCGCATCCTAAAACCACGAAAGCCCTTCAAGGAGCCCATCGGTTATAAGAAGCTCGTCCTCTCCGTTCCGGAGCGCGTCGAGGAGATCTGGACCCACCTGCAAACTCAGCAGACCTCGCGTCGCGTCACCTTCTCTGAACTGTTGCGACGCGACGGCGAGAGAAAACCCTTGGTGGTGGTGACTTTCCTCGCTCTTTTGGAAATGGCACGACGCCACCGCATTCACCTTTTTCAAGACGACTACAGGGGCGAACTGGAATGTTCCCTACCGGGCGACGTTCCGGAGACCTTTTCCCCGGCCCCCCAACACTGGAACTAGAAGGCAGAATCTATGACGACCAAAGACGAAATTGCCCCCGAAAAAGCTATCGAAGCGATGCTTTTTGCCTCCCCGGGCCCCCTCCACCTCGAGGAGATCGCCGAAGCCGGCGGCTGGAATAGAGGCGACACAGAGCGATACATCGAGCGCCTTCGCCGGCAACTCCGAGACCGATCATTGGAAGTGCGGCGGGTGGCTGGTGCTTATCAGTTGCTAACTCGCAGCGAGGTCGCTCCCTACATCGAGCGGATATTGCAGGTCCAGAACAAAAAGCGTTTGACCCGTGCTCAAATGGAAGTCCTGGCCATCGTGGCCTATAAGCAACCCATCACCAGAGCTCAACTAGAGGCCGCCCGAGGCATCAACGGTGACCGCTCCTTGGCACAACTCGTCGATCTCGAACTGGTGAGCCAGACCGGCCGCTCAGAACTGCCTGGTCGACCCTTCCTCTTCGGAACATCTCCACTTTTCTTGGAACATTTCGGCCTTGCCGACCTCGATCAGCTTCCCGAATTGGCCTGGGACGACAGCGAAACACCAGAGATGCCGTCCTTCTCTTTGGAAGAGTCCATGGAAGAAGAAAAGCCGCTACGCTCCCGAGAAATGCAAAACTTGGCTGACGACATCAGTGGCCCGAGTTCCGGCCTGCAGCGCTTGTTGACCAAGATTCGTGGGGACGACCCGAAAAAACCCGTAGAAGATTATCACCGCTAGCGCGAACTTCGAGGCTCAGCCAAACCAAGGCTTGCATTCCCACTCGAGATCGCTATAATAGGGTGCCTACGTCAAAAAAAAGAGTCGCCGCGGCCCATTTACGGGATAGCGGCACCGATAACTGGAGTATTTGTGATGATTTGGATGGACCTTACAAGATTCGCCCACAAAAAGGGTATGGGATCCACGAAAAATGGCCGTGATTCGAACCCGAAAATGTTGGGTGTGAAGCGCTACGGTGGACAGGCGGTTATCGCTGGGAACATTTTGGTGCGTCAGCGCGGCAACAAGTTCTACCCGGGACAGAACGTGATGGGTGGACGCGATTTCACCCTTTTCGCCACCGCCGACGGTGTGGTGAAATTTGAGAGCAAGAACAACAAAACTCTCATCTCCGTGGTCAGCGAAGAAGCTTAAATTCTTCTCGGCGCCCCGCGCCGAAGCTACCCTCTCGACAGAAAGAAGAGCACCGATTTTGGGGTGCTCTTCTTTTTTGTTACAATCTTTAAAATCTCAAGACAACGCGAAAGAGGATCACCCCAAGGTGTTCAAAGATCAAGTCAATATTTTCATCAAGGCCGGTGACGGAGGTCGCGGCTCTCGCTCCTTCCGACGAGAAAAGTACGTTCCCCAAGGCGGACCCGACGGCGGCGATGGCGGAGACGGCGGATCCGTCTACTTGGAAGCCGACGAAAATCTCCATACCCTGCTGGAGTTCAACAGGAAGGTCCATTTCAAGGCCGAGAAGGGCGACTTCGGCAAAGGAGCGCGCAAAAGCGGGACGATGGGGTCCGATCTCACTTTGAGAGTCCCCGTGGGAACGCGTATCTCACTGCGCGATTCCGGCATTGTCGTCGCTGACTTCACAGAGCACGGCGAGCGAGTGGTCTTAGCTCGAGGCGGTCGAGGCGGTCGAGGCAATCAGCATTTCGCTACCGCCGATCGTCAGGCCCCCCGCTTCTATGAACTGGGAGAACCCGGTGAGGAACATTGGCTGTACCTAGACCTTCGTATGCTGGCCGAAATCGGCCTCATCGGCTTTCCCAATGCCGGTAAATCCACCCTTTTGAGCAAGATCAGCAAAGCCGACCCCAAGATAGGCGCCTATCCTTTCACAACCTTGAATCCGGTCTTGGGAATGGTGTACCTAAGCCCCGTCCGGAGCGCGGTGTTCGCCGATCTTCCAGGCCTGATCGAGGGGGCAGCAACGGGAGTGGGACTGGGACACAAATTCCTGCGTCACGTAGCGCGAACTCGATTACTCGTTCATATGTTGGATCTCGGGGATATCGACCCGAAGAATCCCCTAGCCCGCTACACCGCCATTCGCAACGAGATCACCGAATACGATCTTCGACTGTCTCTGAAGCCCGAACTCTTGGTCGTCAACAAAATCGACAAGGACGGATGCGAAGAAGGATTGGAAGCCCTACGTAAAGTTTGCCGTCAAGCGGACCGCCGCCTGATAGAGATCTCCGCCGACTGCGAGATCGGCCTCGAGGAGTTTAAGGAAGTCGTCTTTCAAGAACTTCAAGTGGCGCCCAAGCCCGAACCGGTGGAAGTTCATCCCCTACCCGAGCGACGCTCGCTGGAATTCCAGATCCGACGTCAAGGCGACATCTACCACGTAGAGGGCCAGAAAGTCGAAATCCAGGTAGCTATGACCGACTTGGAGGAAGAAGACGCTCTAGCGTTCTTGCAGCGAAGGCTAGAAGGCTGGGGCGTGCAAGAAGCTCTGGTCAAGGCCGGTGCTCGACCGGGAGACCCTGTTTCTATCGGCGGAAACATCTTCGACTTCACGCCTCGGTCCGCTTACCTCAAAGACCTCGACGAAGACGACGAGCCCGGTATCCGACCCTCTCAAGTTGAGCGTTTGGTTACCAAAAAGGAACTCAAGTCGATTCGCGAGCAGAACGAGACCTTGGCTCCCACCCGAAATCGGGGTAGAAAACGTAAGGCCCAAGCCCGCAAGTACGAATGAGGCATCCGAGACTCGAGGACCCTCCTGTCAGACAGAGGGAGAGTCCCCGAGTATACTCTGCTCATATCTCATCGGAGATACAAGTGGGCAAGTTCTCGATGTATCTTCTAAAAATGATTCACCGCAATCCCGCCTTTAGAACTTTTTGCCTCGCTCTGAGTGTCGCATCACTGAATCCTGTCTTTGCACAGACCACGGTGACGCCGCTCGTCACCGAGAGTGAACGACCCGCTATTCAGCTTGATGCGACCATTAAGGCGAAAACGCTTCAGTTCCAGAGCCTTCCAGAGATAAACGTCAATGTGGGCGAGTGGACTTCAGAACGCAAGAATCTTCCCGAGACCTTGGAGTCCGGTAAGGTCTACAAGAACATCGAAGTCCACACCACCTTGACATCTCCGTTGCGGATCGAAACAGAACCATCAATTCAAGACGCCAATTCCAAGGAGAGAAACGGAACACAACAATGAAAACTCTTTTCAGAGGTCTTTTGACCGCGACGACTATCGCCACGATTTTAGGCACCGGAGCGTACGCTCAACAGACGGACACCTCCAGAAATCGTAGAGCGACGACGCCCACGACGAACTACGCCGCAACCGATGACGCTGATGTTCGACTGGACATTCCGAATCTCTCAGTGGAGAAGATAGAGCTCACCGTCGAAAATCTACAAGCCCACGTGGCACTAGACGCCCGCCTCGCGAACCTTCTAAAGTTGACGGCGGGAGCCGATGTTTCTATCGACAAGGTCCAACTCCTCATCGCGGGGGTCCAGGCAGAGGTCCATCTTGTGGTCAGACTGGATAACGTCGCTAAGATCATTGACCGCACTCTTCAGACCATCGACAACAACCCACAGATTCTAGAGGGCCTCTTAAAGACCGTGGATAACACCGTGGGGACTGTGGGCAACGTGGCCAATAACGCCGTCGACACCGTGGGTCAAGTCGGCAGTGACCTCATCAAGAGTGGTGTATTGAGTAAAACGATCGACTCACTCGGTCAGACCGTCTCACGTACGGTCGATGCGACAGGGCAAATCGCTGAAAAAACTTTAGATTCGGCGGGAAAGGTCGTCTCCAACAAGACACTCGGCTCCGTCACCAACCTGCCCGTGCTCAAAACAGTGACCAATAGCGCGGGAGAGACGGTCAAGCAAGTCCGAGATCAAAGCGGATCGATCATCGAATATGTCCTGGACAAAACTGGAAAAGTAAAAAGCGCCAAGATAATAAAATCAGCGACTCAGTCTCGCTGAAGGTCGACTCAGTCTTTTAGAGGCCGAGCATCGCTTGCAAGAAAAGACGACCGTGGGTAACTCCTCGGTCGTCTCTCTTTTGGCTAAGAGCTCAAATACTTGGACTTTGCCGGACGCTTCCGAATCTCCAGGTTACGCCGGTCCTCTTCGCTCCTCTGTTTTTGGGTGGAGGCCCAGGAGCAGATGGGACAGTCCTCTAGGCGGTGGTAGAGAGCTGGACAAAACTCTCGGCCAAAGTAGATGATCTGGAGATGCGCCTTCGACCAGGTGGACTTAGGAAATACCGCCTTGAGGTCTTTCTCGGTCTGCACCACGTTCTTTCCGTTGGACAAGCGCCATCGGTTGGCCAGACGGTGGATGTGGGTGTCTACCGGAAAGGCAGGCTCGCCAAAAGCCTGAGCCATGACCACGGAAGCCGTTTTGTGACCCACACCCGGCAAAGTCTCAAGTTCCTCTAAGCTCTTCGGCACCTCACCGTCGAACTGCTCTATCAAAATTTCCGAGAGGCGTGAGATGTTTTTTGCCTTGGTCCCGGACAGGCCGATCTGCCGAATCAGGTGCTTGATCTCTTCAACCGGCACTCGGCTCATGGCGAGAGGATCGCCCGCTCGGGCAAAGAGTGACGGGGTCACCTCATTGACCTTTTTGTCTGTGGTTTGCGCGCTCAAGAGAACCGCGATCAATAGGGTAAACGGGTCGCTGTGGTCTAGCGGAATCGGAACCTCAGGGTATAACTCCTCGAGTTGAACCAGGATACGTTGGGCCCGATCGTCTCGAGTCAAGGGTTGGTGGTGGCCAGTTCTTTTTGCATGGCGGTCAGTTCTTTGGGCAAAGTAAACTGAACGTCTTCCTCGATGACATCGAGGTCGCAAAAAACCACGTCAAAGTTCTTCTCGATCCAGCGCACCACGTCTTGCACGAGGTGCTCCGGAGCGCTAGCACCGGCGGTAATTCCCAATCTTTTGGTTTCGGCAAAAAGTGAGACTTCCAACTGAGAACTGTCATTGATGAGATACGACTGACAGCCTCTGCTGCGCGCAACTTCCACCAAGCGATTGCTGTTGGACGAGGTGGGGGAACCGATCACCAAAACCATGTCACACTTTTCCGTCATCTCTTTTACCGCCGCCTGTCGATTGGTGGTGGCGTAACAGATATCGTCCTTCGGTGGGGCTTCGATTCCCGGGAAGCGCGTCCGCAAGGCGTCGATCACCGCTTGGGTGTCATCGATAGACAGCGTGGTCTGAGTCAGGTATACAATCTTTTCTGCGTTAGGCAGATCAAGGGTCGCGACATCCTCGGGGCTTTCCACCAAGACCATGGCCTCTGGCGCTTCTCCCATCGTCCCTTCCACCTCTACGTGATTGCGATGACCGATCAGAATGATAGTGTACCCACGCTTCGCGTAACGGACGGCTTCTAAGTGAACTTTGGTGACCAGAGGACAGGTGGCGTCGATCACCCGAAGGCCGCGGCCTTTGGCTTGAGATTTCACCTCCGGAGATACGCCGTGCGCCGAAAAAATGGTTACGGAGCCTTCAGGGATCTCTGAGACATCATCTAAAAAAATTGCGCCCTTGCCTCGCAGTTCTTTTACGACGTGGTCGTTGTGCACAATTTCGTGACGCACGTACACTGGGGGTCCAAAAATATCGAGCGCGATCTCCACAACATCGATAGCTCTGTCTACACCGGCACAGAACCCTCGGGGCTTCGCTAAATAAACTTTCATCATGGATCTACCCTTTCGATGCTTCCCCGCCTCAACGCGCGGCCGCCCAGGAATGTATAAGAGATTGGCTCCGACTCAGTCCTATGGCAACGTTATATCACCAAAACGCCGAATCCTCTAGGGGAGTTGTTAACAACTTTTCTACAATCGACGCGAAGAATCAACGACCAGACCACTTCTCTCCTATAAACTTATAAAAATCGGAAGGCAGGCAACAGTTGGGAACCATTCAAACCACGTCACCATTACGAACTTCAGCAGTGCCCACTTTGAGCCGAGCCAATGCTGCGCGCTCGAAAAACTTACAACCCGAACGGTCCTCCACGGGTGACGAAATGGTGGGGACGACGCTTTCCCGTTTGGAAGGCGTCTTAGACAAAGCGAAGGCCAACCTCTTATCTCGACAGACACCCAATGGAGATTGGGAAGCTCACAATCGTATGAGTGTGAGCGACACGGCCCGTACCATCCTTGTCGAGCACTATGCAAAGGATCTCGACGGCAAAGAACGTCAAGGCGGCGAGGACTTTCTCCTAAACAGACAACGTGCTGACGGTTCCTGGACAGAGTTCGACAACGCCTCTGAAGGCGGACTCGACGCGACCTGCCTCGCCTACGCCGGCCTCAAGGTACTCGGTGTTGAAGACGCTCATCCGAAGATGACCAAGGCTCTAAAGTACATTGAACTCTCTGGGGGATTTAAGAAAGCCCGCGTGGATGTGAAGCCGTTCTTGGCGATGGCAGAAGTCATCGATGCGAAGGAACTGATGCCGCTTCCGACCTTCGCCTCTCTCTTTCCTAAGATGAATCGATTCACTTCCAAGTACTTCGCAAGTTGGGCCTCCCTTGGCGGAATCCAGTTGGCGCCTCTCACCACGGCGTTGAAGCGGGGCGGCGAAGCCCCCCACCCTGTGTGGAATCCAATATCTTTTCGATCTTACAAAGCCTCGGAAAAAAAGCTGAAGGAACTCCAGAACCCAGAAGGAGACTGGTATGGCACAAGCGTTACGACGACATTCGGGTTAGCAGCGCTTACCGCGATGGGCGTTCCCAAGTCCGACCCCAGCGTCCAAAAAGGTTTGCAAGCTCTCGATCGACTCAAACTGTTTACCGCCGAAGGTATGGAGGTTGTCCCGTTTACCAGCGAAGTTTGGGACACGGCGACTGTCACAGAAACTTTGACGGATCTTGGACAAGACACTAGAAGCGCTGCGATCACTCGCGCTCGCGACTATCTAGTGGGCCAGCAGGCCCAACTGCCGACACCGCTAGAATGGCAAAACCCTGACAAGGGGGATCCCCGGGTGGGAGGATGGGGTTTTGAGGAAGGTAATCAGCTAGCGCCGGACTGTGATACCACAGGTGCCACCCTGACAGCACTACGTCGCGCCCCGAAAACTCCCGAGAGTGAAGCCGCCATTAAAAAAGGTCTCGATTGGCTTTGGGGGATGCAGAACAAGGACGGCGGTTGGTCGGCCTGGAGCCAAAATCAACCCAGTAAAAAGCCCGGAGCGATGGAGCCAAACGCTTTACTAAAGAAGGTCATGCCGGCGCTTATGACAGATCCCTCGACCGAGGGCTTAACCGGGAGAATCTTGGAGTGTGTCGGTGGGTACGGCTTTGACGTCTCGAACCCGCAAGTAGCGAAAGCCGTCGAATTCATTAAGTCGCAGCAAACCGAAGACGGAAGTTGGTGGGGACGATGGGCGGTCAATTATACTGCGGGGACCTCCTTTGCCCTGGGGGGATTGATGGCAGCGGGCGTTTCCCCTGAGGAACCGTACGTTGCGAAAGCCCTGAACTGGCTCGAGCAGCAGCAAAACTCCGATGGTGGATGGGGCGAAAGCGAGGAGTCCTACTTCAACGACAAAGCTGTGGGACCCGCTAAAAGCGGGGCGATGCTGACCGGGGTCGCTTTAAGAGCCCTTGCTATGAGTGGGCGTGCTGACGGTGAGTCCGCTCACCGCGCCGCGAAATACTTGATAGAGAACCAAGACCCCGACGGAGGCTGGACCGACGAGGCCTGTATGGGAGTTGGAATGCCAAGTCTCAAGCAGTTCTACAGCAATGACCTGTTCACCGATTACTACCCGCTGCGGGGTCTCGAAGCCTATCACCGGAAGTTAGGCTAAGCAACTTCGCTGCAAAAGCTCACCCTCCAGGAACCTAAAGCTCACAAGAGAAGTTTCACGCAGACCATGCTTCGTTCATTTCTTTTGGCCTTCTGGGCTGTTTTCACCGTTTTCCCGTCGGACGCTATCGCTCAGCTAACGACTCCTCCGGTTTTCCTCAACGAGAAAATAAAACTGGCAGAACTCGCTATCGGTCAGCGAGCGACCCTGCGCTACGACCTGCGACCCATCGGCGCCCAAAACTTGAGGGTCGTGCTGTTTCGACACGACCAAGAGATCACAGACACCCCGGTGCGCGAATGGATCATCCGTGGCGCGTCCGGCCGCGAGCGACTCTCTTTTAAGGACCTGCCACGCGCGGTCTACACGATGCTAGCTTTCGCCTGCGACGAGAGCGGTGAGGCTGTCGCCGAGCGGGCCCCCATCGTCCACGTGGAGTATGGCGGTTGGCGGGCTTGGGAAGAGTTCCAGCCGCCTGTGGAAACGGTGGGCACACCGCCCCCCAGCTTTGATGAACTGGATGTCACCACGAGCATTCGCAACGTCGATGTGGCTATCGCTCTGAACCCGCAGGCGGTGGTGTTGGCCCCTGGGCAAGAGATGGAGTTCACAGCCGGGTTTCACAATATGGGTCCCGAGCATCTGAAATGGAAATTGGTGGGCGACGGAGAATTAAAGGAGATCGATAATTTTCATTACGTCTACAAAGCCCCCGACCAACAGATCGGTTCCAAGATGGTCCGCATCGAGATTCAAAGTCTGGCTCATCCAGAGGTAACGGGGGGAGCCAGCATTCTGGTCACCGACGCCAATCCAGAGAGCCTCAACCAACGTCGCGAGGAGTAGACACCCGGCCCTAATCCTGTCGATTTTAGGTGAGATCCTAGGAGAACATCGGGGAGTGGAAAAAGCCTCCCCATGAAGAAACAATCTTTGCGCTCCATCCTTCTCTCCGCCATTGCTCTCGGGACTTTATCCCAAGGCTCCTTCGCTCAGTCTGACAGCAACGAGGCCCAGGCCTTTATCGACGACTACACCGCGAAGTACGTTGACCTCTACAAAGTGAGTTCCGAGGCGGAGTGGGCCGCCAACACTCTCATCATTGAGGGTGTGGAGACCATTGATAACGTCGCCAAACTGGCTAACGAGGCGATGTCGAAACACACCGGGTCTGTGGATGTGATCACCAAGGTTCGTCAATATCTCGACAACCCAAAGGGTTTGACGCCGCTTCAAGTCCGACAGTTGGAGACCATGCTGTACGCGGCGGCCAACAACCCGCAAACGGCCGCCGACCTCGTCAAAGAACGGATCGCCGCCGAGAACAAACAAAACAGCGAACTGTTTGGCTACACTTTCACCATTGAGGGAAAACCTGTCACTCCAAACGATCTCGACAAAGTCTTGGAAGAGTCATCGTCGGAACCGGAGCGCCTGGAAGCCTGGCAGGCCTCCAAAGAAGTGGGCAAGACGCTGAAAGGCGGGTTGGCCAATCTTGCCAAACTTCGCAATCAGACAGTCTCACCCCTGGGTTACCACGACTACTTCGCCTATCAAGTCGCAGACTACGGAATGACCACCGACGAGATGATGGCTCTCAATGAGAAATTCTTGAAAGAGATCTGGCCGCTTTATCGTGAACTCCACACCTGGGCCCGCTACGAACTGGCTAAAAAGTACGGTGCGGCTGAGGTTCCCGAACTGATTCCCGCTCACTGGCTACCTAACCGTTGGGGACAAGATTGGGGCGGCTTGGTGAAGGTGGAGGGACTCGACCTCGACAAGGCTTTGGCTGCCAAGGGTCCTGAGTGGCTCGTAAAGCAAGCAGAACGATTCTACGTGAGCCTGGGTTTTCAACCGCTACCGAAGTCTTTTTACGACCTTTCGTCCCTATACCCCGTCGCAGCCGACGCCGGTTACAAGAAAAACACGCACGCCAGTGCTTGGCATATGGACCTGGACAAAGACGTACGAAGCCTGATGAGTGTGGAGCCCAACACCCGTTGGTATGAAACCACTCATCACGAACTCGGCCACATTTACTATTACATTGCGTACTCCACGCCGGCGGTCCCCGCTCTTCTCCGCGGCGGTGCCAATCGGGCCTTCCACGAAGGTGTAGGCAGCCTGCTGGGGATGGCCTCTTTGCAGAAGCCGTTCTTAGTCGGAGTCGGGCTGATCGAGGCCGACGCCAAAACCGACGAGGTACAGACCCTTTTGAAAGAAGCGCTGGCCCAAGTGGTCTTCCTGCCCTTCTCAGCGGGAACCATGACCCACTTCGAACGAGATCTCTACGCCGAGAACCTGAGTATCGACGAATTCAACAAACGTTGGTGGGACTACACCGCGAAATTTCAGGGGATCGCTCCTCCCGCTCCGCGTGGCGAAGCTTACTGTGACGCCGCTACCAAGACCCATATCAACAACGACGCCGCCCAATACTATGACTACGCCTTGTCCTACATAATCCTGCACCAACTTCATGCCCATATCGCCAACGAGATTCTTCATCAAGACCCTCGGGCCACGAACTACTTTGGCAATAAGGAGGTCGGCACGTTCTTGAGCTCTATTCTTAAAAAAGGTGCCACTCAGGATTGGCGCCAGGTGATGAAGGACAGTCTCGGTCAAGAGATCAGCGCCAAACCGATGCTAGACTACTACCAACCGCTGGTGGCTTACCTACAAGAGCAGAACAAAGGACGAACCTACACTCTCCCAGCCAGTCCCAACTTTTAGACTGGGGCGTGTCATCAATCGGATTTTCGAAAGTTTCTCGGAAATTTTCGAAACCTCAGGAAGATGCCGGCGGCGCCCGCGACTAAGTGGGTCCCATGACCTTCGACCGGCTGCTCATAAAACGTTTCACCACAGCCCAGTGGTTGCGAGGGCGTCAGTGGGCCTACGCGCTCACTGCCAAACCAGAGCGTTTGATGCGCTGCGGGATTGTAATTTACTCGAGTTTGGCCGTATTGGCTCCTCTGCTTTTGAAGTCTTGGCCGGCCATCGGTCTGGTGGTGGGACTGTCTGCCATCTTGATCGCCGCCCTGACCTTTGAGAGCGTTATGTATGAGATCGGGCGAGCCAGAAGACAGGTGGCGAAAAACGCCTGGCCCCAAGCTTTCTACTATCTCGTCCTGGCGCAACAAAAGCTACGGCGCCGTCCGTGGCTTGCCCGACTACGCATCTTTCGCTCCCGTCTCGCTCCTAAATGTCTAGATCTGGCCTTGGAAGCGGACTTGGGGATGCTGAGGCTCAAGATGAACCAACCGACCGAAGCCGAACGACATCTGCGGAAGGTCACCAGACTAGCCCCCGACGCACCGGTCGCCCTCCATAATCTCGCCGTGGCCCTCTGGATGCAGGGCTCGCTTCGCGAAGCTCAGACACACATGCGGGCAGCCCACGCTAAAGGTTTCTCCGAGCCGCGAAGATCCACCCGATGGGAACGGTACCTGGGACGGCATCTCAAGTTCATGGGACGCAGACGCCTCAAGAGAGCCCTCGCTTTCGCCGAACTGTATCAACAACTCGGCTGCCACGAACAGGCGTTAGAAGTCTTTCGCCTGAGCGACCAGCAGGATGCATGTCGACGACAAGTACATTCTCTGCTCGCCTTGGGTCGCGGGGAGGAGGCCTGTGCATTGGCTCGCTCTTCTACTTCAAAGGACCCTACCAATCACGACTCTTGGATCGCCCTGGGATGGATTCAAGCTCTCAGAGGCGAGGTGGAAGAAGCCCTCTTTTCGCTCACCATCGCAGCCTCTTTGAACCCGAGCAATCTCTTCTGTCAAGAAACTTACCTCAATCTTAAGATCTCGCATTGTAATTCGGAAGAACTCCCAGGACTCATGAGAAATCTGGAAGATGATGCAGTTCATCCTCGACTCCTCGTCTTCGCCAGGGCCTTGGTCAATCAGCGCCTCGAGAACTGGGCGGAAGCTTTGGTTTGCAGCAACGTCGCCATTCTACTAGGCACGCGGAGCGCCGAACTTTGGGAATGTATAGGACATAGCCTTATTAAACTCGGACAACACGAGGGGCGTGTCTTCCTGAAGAGATTTCTTGAAATCGTCGAAGTTCAGTCCACGCCCCTGCCCCGACGAAAGGAGCGTCTCACCGCGGTCCGGCAGGCCATCGGCGGACTTGACGGCGTGACCAACTCTTAACCCCGCGTGACGCTCACCATCGTTAACGAACTTCGCCGAATTTTTGAGCGGCTAGACGGGCTCGATACCGGAAGATTGCCCTGAGCAGAGGATGCACCACCATCCGATTCGATAGGCTGTTGAGGGGACCGAACCTCAATTCGTAGCGAACGCTGTCACGCATCCAGGTCCCTTTCGCGGTCTCCGTAAAATCGTGCCGATGGGAAAAGGTTCGGTAAGGGCCACGAAGCTGCTGGTCTACAAAATGAAACTCCGCGACCTCGGCAATCTCGGTAACCCAAGCAAAAGGAATTCCGAACAGTCGGAATCTGTAGGAAAATCGTTGCCCCACATAGAGGGGTCTGTCCACCTCGCCGCTGAGTAACTCCACCTGAAAGAACCAAGGAGTGATGGCATCGAGTCGACGCACGTCGGAGAAGAACGTTCGTAGGGTTTCCGGGTTGGAACGCAAGTGTTGATTAAATTCAAAAATGTGCATTCCCAGGATCCTTTCCCTGGAAAGACAAAGTTCAAAGCATGAATCCCAGGAAAGTCTTCCTGCCCCTGGCAATTTTCGTCCTGTCCGGCTTCGCCGCGCTCACTTTCGAGATTCTCTGGGTGCGTTCCGCGTCCCATGTCCTGGGAGTCACGACTTGGGCAGTGTCCGTGGTCATCTCCGCCTTTATGGGAGGCTTGGCGTTGGGCGGTTACCTACTCGGACCGCTGGCTGATCGAGTGCCGCATCCTGCTCGGCTCTACTCCAAACTGGAACTCGGCATCGGCGTAACGGGTGCGTTAGCCAGCGCCTTTCTGTATAAGCTCGGCCAGGCGGGACTGCCGTATCCCGCAGCGATCCTACTCGTCGCTTTGGCAATTCTCTTTCCCTGCACACTGATGGGGGGCACGTTATCGGCCTTGGCCCGCGCCATCGGGACTCTGGGCTCTTACCGCGTCGTCTCCTGGCTGTATGCCGCCAACACGTTCGGCGCCGTCCTCGCGGCCTTCACCACGGACTGGATATTCGTGCCCTCCATCGGCGTCAACTTGACTCTACTCATCGCAATTGTATCGAGTCTGCTGGCGGCGGGCCTCGCCCTCTTATTACCTCAAAGCTTAGCTAACCCGCCGGACTCATCCCTCTGCACCACGCCTATCACCCCCGAATCTCGCCGAGTTTTTTGGGCCTACGGGATCGCTGGGATGGTCTCGCTCGGACTACAGATCGGCTGGACCAGACTCATTATGGCCCTGTCTCGTCCCTCGATCTACAACGTTTCCACCGTCCTGGCTGTCTTTTTGACCGGATTGTCGTTAGGCAGCGCCGCGAGTTCCCAGTGGGCGCAGAGAGTCAAAAACCCGGAACGTTGGTTGGGGGCCGTCTTAGTAGCAATCTCCGCGACTTCATTGGTCGGAATTCTCTTACTGGGGAAGATCGACGCCTTAGTGGTGGCCAGCGTATGGCGACTTAATTTCAACCCAATGGTCCGAAGTGTGGCCGGATGTCTTCTCACTTGCGTAGCTCTCTTCGGGGTTCCGGCCTTCTTGATGGGCGTCGCCTTCCCCCTGGCTTCCCGCCTCGCCATCGGCGACTCCATAGCCATCGGCAAGCCCGTCGGTCGACTTTGCGCCTGCAACACGATCGGCGGAATCTTTGGACCGCTTCTTGTGGCTTTCGGCCTACTCCCTCAGATCGGACTGTTTCATACTCTCCTCTTGCTCATTATCTTGGAGGCTCTGGTCGGCCTGTGGGTCAGCTTTCGCCCCTTCGTCGCTTCGTGGGTGGTAGCCGCCGGGCTTTTGTTGAGCGCTCTGTTCCTACCAAAATCCACCCTACTCGACTCGGTGTACTATCCGGTGTGGACGAGCAGTTGGGGCCTTTACCCTAACAGCGTTACCTATTTTCAAGATGATAGCTATGCTACCGTCGCCGTCGGAGATACCCCTCGAGGAAAATTTTTGATGGTCAATTCGACGCGGATGATGGGAGACGCACCCGAAGGCCTACGCTATGCCAGGCTGATGGGTCATCTGCCCTCACTGCTCCATCCGAATCCCACCTCCGCCCTAGTCATCTGCTTCGGTTGCGGCATGACCGCCGGAGCCCTTAACGATCAACCCGACCTCAAAAATATCGTCTGCGTTGAACTCTCCAAGGCGGTTCTGAACGCGGCTTCCAATTTCACGAAAGCCAACGGAGGAGTGTTCGAATCCGACAAAGTGGAATTCGTCCTGGCCGACGGTCGCAATTTTTTGAGTCGTACCGACAAGCGTTTCGACGTGATTACCTTTGAACCGCCCCCTCCCACCCAAGTAGGTGTCGTCAACCTCTACTCCAAGGACTATTACGAACTGTGTCGTGAGCGACTCACCGAGAACGGGATCGTGTGCCAGTGGGTTCCCCTGCTGTTACTCGACGAACCGGACCTTCGACTGGTCGTGAAGGCTTTCGTGGAAGTCTTTCCCGACGCCACTCTGTGGGAAGGATCGGCCGATGATTTCTTACTGATCGGCTCCAAGAGCCCCATTTCCATTGACTACGACCAACTGAAGAAGCGCATGGGTGAAGAGAAACTTAAAACCAAACTGTCGGAAATCGGGATCGACGGACCGGAATCACTCTTGTCGACGTTTCTGCACGGTCCAAGCTTCCTTAAGAGCATGACCGCTTCAACGCCCATCACCACGGACAATCATCCGTATCTCGAGTATTCTACCAGCGTTCGCCCTTCCTGGGATCCTAGGTGGAGAGAGCGCGATCTGAGCGGTCTGTGGGGTCTCGCAGACCTTTCCGTGGGAGCGCGAGCCGACATTGAGTCTCGCTCGGCCGCCTGGAGCGAACTGCGTCGACT
>JBBKWP010000112.1:0-8136 GCA_037968995.1 Candidatus Xenobia bacterium | reverse complement strand
TCTTTGGGGGGGCCGACATTGCTCGCTGCCGAAGCGCCGGATGCGGCCGAGGATCCCGACGAGCCGCCGACGCCGCTGGGACCTCCGCCGCCGCCTCCGCCTCCGCCCGAAGGTGTCCCAAGAAAACTCGCGGGCGACCCGGAACCTCCGCCCCCTTGGCCAAACATCGGGGAAGTTCCAGGAGCGCCGGCATCCCCGGATGTCAGGCTTGTGACAGCGGCCAGTAGGCTCAATAACTGCGTAATAAGGGCCAGTTGGGCAAACTGTTCACCACCAGGGGCAATCTGCGAAGGTCCTCCCAGTTGGGACAATCCGGGGTTTCCGAATCCCAGTCCGAGATTCGACATCGGGTTTGCTAGGTTGGGTCTTCCTTGTGTTGCGGCACCATTCAAAAACATTCACTTATCCTCGTTTCAAAATTGACTATGCCTAAGGATACGATGGGGCGGTGTCAGAGGGATTGCGCTCTCCGGGGAAATGTTAACAGAAAGTGAACGTTTTCACCGGTCGCCCTTATAAAAGGAAGGGTCTCACCGGACAGTGTCGGAAGGCACTCACAGACCATGGAAAAGGAAGGAACCTGGCGTGCGATCACCCATTCTTTGGGCCGGACTATATCGTGATCGACGGCGCGGAAGGCGGAACCGGGGCGGCGCA
The DNA here is from genome assembly GCA_037968995.1 of Candidatus Xenobia bacterium. Taxonomy (GTDB): domain Bacteria; phylum Vulcanimicrobiota; class Xenobia; order Xenobiales; family JADMJV01; genus JAEXNA01. Next base: position 7,479 of record JBBKWP010000112.1, on the reverse strand, counting down.
TTTTGAATCTCTCCACTTCACAGGGATGCCTCTCGCGATTGCCCTGCCTATTGTAGACCGGGCCCTGAAGAAAGCGGAGCTAAAAGAGAAAATCCGGCTACTCGCCTCGGGGAAGATTATCAGTTCGCTCGACATCTTGCGAACCATCGAAGCTGGTGCTGACGGGATCAACATGCCGCATTCCTCTTTGTGGCAGGTCGTGACCAGTCTGATGAGCTTTAGCGGGCTCTTCATCGTGACGTTGATCATCACATGGTTCAATTGTGACACCAAGACATGCGAGAGACGCCGGCGGTTGAGAGCGTTTGTGGTGGAGAGCGGTGGCAGCTGGGAAATGGTGGTATCCGGAAAAACGTAAAGAGTCAGCCGGGAGGGGCGTAGGTGCGTGCAACAAGAGCGAGGCGACTAGTCTCGTGCGACAGCAGCGTATGTCCCTCCAAGAGATCAACCACAGCCTTGGGAGGCAAATAGATTTCGGTCGACGCCTCAGCGCAACGCTTTGGTGCTAAATTCTCGAAGTCTGAGTGATATATGCAGGAAACATCATGTCCTGATTTGCAAACTACAGGCAATGAGCAACTATTTTCGTTTTTTAAAGCACGATGTTCCAGCAAGTATCGTAGTCTTCTTTGTTGCACTTCCTTTATGTCTAGGTATCGCTCTAGCGAGCGGAGCGCCACTTTTCTCTGGTTTAATAGCCGGGATTATCGGTGGCATTGTGGTGGGAGGGATAAGCGGCTCGGCAGTTGGAGTGAGTGGACCTGCAGCAGGTCTCGCAGCCATAGTCTTAGCCGCCATAAGCAGTTTAGGGGGCTATGAGAACTTTCTAGTCGCTGTTGTCCTAGGTGGCGCCATCCAAATACTTTTCGGAGTGCTCAGAGCGGGTGTTATCGGATATTATTTTCCCTCGTCCGTTATCAAAGGTATGTTGACGGGAATAGGGATTATCATCATCCTCAAGCAAATTCCACACTTTTTTGGCTATGATGCGGACCCCGAAGGGGATTTTGCTTTCTTCCAGGTCGATGGACAGAATACGTTTTCAGAAATTATCGGAACCGTCAATAACATCAGCCTTGGCCCCACGGTCATAGCTCTCATCGCACTTGCTATCTTGATATTGTGGAACAGTATCCTTTCTAAAAAAGCTAAAATTTTCCAATTGGTCCAAGGGCCTCTGGTAGCGGTAGTTGCTGGAATAATATTCTACGTCATCAACAGAGACAGTACCAGCCTTGGTTTTAGTGCAAACCAATTGGTTAGGGTACCCATTCCTGAAGACACTGCATCTTTTTTAGCACAGTTTAGTTTCCCGAATTTTAGTGTGATCACCAGTCCGGACGTTTGGGTAGTCGCTTTCACACTCGCGCTTGTAGCAAGTCTAGAAACACTCCTGTGTGTGGAGGCTACAGATAAACTAGACCCCGAAAAAAGAGTGACGCCAACCAATAGAGAGCTTTTGGCTCAAGGTATAGGCAACGTGATTTCTGGAATGATAGGGGGACTTCCGATCACTCAGGTTATCGTAAGAAGTTCTGCCAATATTCAATCGGGCGTAAAAACCAAGATGTCTACGATCATTCACGGATTTCTTCTCCTCATATCCGTCATTTTGATCCCGCGAATATTAAACTTGATTCCACTGTCGGTGTTGGCTGCCATTCTCCTCATCGTCGGATATAAACTCGCTAAACCCGCACTGTTTTACACCATGTACAAACTGGGCTGGAAACAACTCACTCCGTACGTTGTGACCATTTTGGGAATCGTATTTACCGACCTACTTGTGGGTCTTGGATTGGGTTTGATGGTCGGGATTGTTGTCGTTCTGATCAAGATTCATCAAAATTCGCACTTTCTTCATATTGAGGGGGAAGATGTGGACGACGGTAAGATAAAAATGACTCTAGCCGAACAAGTGACATTTTTCCATAAAGGGGTGATCCTGAGAGAGTTGGATTCCTTGCCGGAGAATTCTACTCTTGAGCTTGACGTTCGAAACACACGATATCTGGACTTCGATATTATCGAGATTCTCGATGACTTCTCTTATAAGGCTGAACTCAGAAACATTACGATTAAACTTATATCAGAAAGAGGCACGGTAGAGAATCCGCCAAGTTATTTGGAATTTTTCAAACTTGCACCCCAAAATGAACTGAATAAGACGCTCGGTAAAGCTTCTAGGTAAGGGATGGACCGGTTCGACAGCAGCCGCTTTGAACTTCATCGAAGATCAACACGACACCGCGTACCACGAGGTTCGTGGGTCCGCTAAGGCAGGTTGGAGCACCTGAAGGTTCTGGTTGAGCTTTTCCGGACCAGGTCCCAATTTGACAACGTAGCCACTGGTGGCTACCATTAGTGGGTGAAATCCGTTGGAATCAAAGCCTTGAAGAATCAACTCAGTAAATATGTCCGCTTGGCCGCTGCTGGAGAGACGATACTGGTCACGGATCGCGATGAGGTAGTCGCAGAGTTGATAGCGCCGCGTCAAACCCGAAGTCCGCTCCTGTCAGATGCCATGTTGGCTGATGCGGTCAGAAAAGGCTGGATTGTTCCGCCGTCTATGTCTTCAAAAACTCCACCAGAGAGTAGACCCGTAGCCAAACTCTCCGCGATCCTCGATGAGTTGGGGTCCGATCGTGAAGAGCGTTGATATATCTTGATACTTCAGTCCTCTTGGCTCACCTTATGGCGGAGGACGTTCGTCCACCAGTGTGTATTTGGGAGGTCTCTCTTTTCTCGAGTCGGCTACTGGAATATGAAGTATGGACCCGGATCAATGCCCGTGGCCTAGCACAAGATCTAGGTGACTCGGTGAGTCTAGCACTAGCCAGAATAGCATTGATCGAACTTGCGCCCCCGGTGTTGGAAAGGGTACTCAGACCTTTCCCGAGTCCAGTTCGCACTCTAGATGCTATTCATTTAGCGTCTCTAAGTTTCTTGTTAGGACGTGGAATCAAGGTGGAGCTTGCGAGTTATGACGCCAGAATGAACGAGGCCGCGGTAGCGCTTGGGTTTCCCTTGTTCTCATTGTCCTGAGTCTATGGGAACAACAGTCAACATCGAGGATACTCTCTTGAATCGACTGAAAGCAGAATCACGCCTTCATCGATACCACACGAAAAACCGATAAATCCCCACACCGGCAGCGGCCACCCAGAGCCCGATGATGAGAGAGCCCACGAACCAATTGGGTCGACTGTTGATGGATTCTCCACTCTCTATGCGGAGCCGAGATTCAGCCAACACGGTTTCGGGGATGAATCGGAACGTCAATAGGATACCCAAAGGCAAGAGCAACAGGTCGTCGAGGTAGCCCAGCACAGGAATAAAGTCTGGGATGAGGTCGATGGGGGAGAGGGCGTAGGCCACAACCAGCACACCGGTCCATTTCGCATACCAGGGGGTTCGTGGATCCGCCAAGGCTAATTGGAGCACTTGAAGATCTTGTTTGAGTTTTCGTGCCCAGGTTTTAAGTTTTGTTAGCAACGCGACTCCTCCGACGAGGTATTACAGAAACGCCAATCATGACAGTGATAAGTTCGATTGGGCTTCTTTCCCTTGCCCGGGCTTTTCACCCTCGCGAGATTTTCAAGATCCTTAACGCTCCTCTTGTGACCACGAGAAAGACGAACATTCCCACGATCAGGTCTGGCAAAGGCGAGTCAAGCGCGAGAACGAGAACTCCAGCTGCGATGACACTCAAGTTGATGACAATATCGTTGCTGGTGAAAATCTGTGAGGCCTGCATATGGGCTTCTTCACTGTCGCCAGAACCTTTCAGCAGGTATAGGCAAACACAGTGTGCGATGAGGGCGGCCGCAGCCACTGGAATCATAATTTTATAGTCTACAGGCTCGGCCGATCCGAGAAACCTCCTGGTGACCTCGATAATCCCCAAAGCGGCAAGGCTGAGCTGGAGATACCCGCTCCAGCCCGCGATACGTTTCTTTTCCTGGGACGTTCGACTCACCGCCCACAAGCTCAGGCCATAGACAAAGGCATCGGCCAGCATATCCAGGCTGTCAGCGACCAAGCCCATGGAATTGGAGAAGTATCCAAAGAGTAGTTCCCCCACGAAGAACAGCGCATTGATGGCGAGAACGGTGGCAAGCATCTTCTTTTGGACGCTTGAGGTCGAACTGTTCTCCGCGCCGTCTGAGCGAGAGGTTTCTTTTCTGACGGCACCCAAATCTAGGGATTGAAGAATCGCGTCGATGTCACCAGCGGAGTCCGTCTGGTGAAAAACCACCAGTTCTCTCTTTGACAACAGAAAGTGAAGAGAGTGAACATCAGGATGGTCTTCAATCCGCAATCGAATAAGACTCTCTTCGCTAGGACAGTCCATCTTTGGGATATGGAATATGGTTTTATGCATAGTCAGTTTGGCAGGATGCGGCCAAAGGGCTTTTGGCCGTAAATCGTCAGTCCTAGTCCCTGAAGATAAGTTGCTTCTTGGTAGTTGTGCAAGCTTTTCCGTAAGAGGCGTCTTCCATGCTCCCATTTCTGACACAATTCCTCATCGTCCAGGTCTTCGACTGTGTCAATGCCTAGACACCACTTGTTGCGCAGACGGGCCACCCTTAAGTCTTCCTCGGCTTGTTCGACTTCAACGCGTGCTAGGACGACGTTCTTGGTGGCCGTCTCCCACCGGTCTCTGGCCACAGTCACTGCGCGGGTCACCTCAAGCTCGGAGTCTCTCAGGGAGAGTTCTCTTATTCCCACTTGGGCCTGAGCTTTTTCCTAGATTTGAGAAAACCCAGGACCTGCATAACTTTTCAATCCCATCCCAAAGAATTGGTTCCCATCGAACCCACAACATGTCCGGTGTTTGTCATGCGCACTCGATACGCATAGACTGCCTGCATGAAAAAACTCTTCCTTGCATTGTTTCTCTTCTCCGTCCTGATTCAGTCAAGCTTGGCCGAAAATGTCCAACTGCAAGTGCTCGGGTCTGGGGGTCCTGAACTCGATGACGGCCGGGCCTCGACAAGCTATTTGATTTGGGTGGACGGCAAAGCTCGCATCTTAATCGATTGCGGGCCGGGAACGGCGCGAAATTTTGAAGAGGCGGGGGCACGCGTTACCGATCTCGAGGCGATCCTTTTGAGTCACCTCCACGTCGACCATACGAGTGATCTGTCGGCCTATTTCAAAGGAGCATTCTTTACGGAGCGAACTCAAAATCTGCCGGTGTTCGGTCCTGGCGAGAGCGAGAATTTTCCGAGTACAGAAGACTTCGTATCCGCTCTATTTGGTGAGAAGAACTCCGCCTATCCATATCTCAGTAACTACTTAACGGGCGGGGCGTCATTTCTCTTGAAGCCTCGCTCTCTGCGGGAAGAATGGTCGGGCGAAACGGAGGGACACATCGACATCGCTGCCATGCCCGTTTCGCATGGACTGGTCCCCGCGTTGGCTTGGAAGGTCACGGTTGGCGATCGCTCGATCGTCTTCTCGGGGGACCTCAACGGCGAGTCGGGCAACCTCTCCAAGCTTGCCCAAGATTGCGATCTGTTGGTCATACACAACGCCATACCCGAATCGGCCACCGGCTTAGCCCGGAAACTGCACGCCCCGCCCTCCGTCATCGGGCAGATGGCGGCGGCAAGCCACGCCAAAAAGCTCATTCTCTCGCATCGGATGAAGCGCACCCTGGGCCAAGAGGCGGACACTCTCAAACAGATCCGAAAAACGTATAACGGTCCGGTAGAGTTCGCTGAAGACCTTTCCGTTTTTCGGCTGTGAGCGATCCTTCGGAGAGCTTAATCCCGCCGCTGCGCCCTCCCGGCGACGAATGGTATCCCAAAATATCGACACACTGGGTGGGATTCCACTGTGAAACCATGCTTGTACAAAAGCGCGGGAGTGTCCCGGTTAAGGTGACAACCTCCGGTAACTTTCGACCACAGAGGCGTTAGCGAGTCATGCAAAATCCCGAGGCATCCTTCGCCTTTGACGTGCTCCAAAAATGTAAGTGAGCCTCCCGGTTTAAGAACGCGATACAACTCGTTAAGTGACGCGTCGAGATTACCGATCGAGCACAAGACGAGAGTGCACACGACGTGGTCGATGGACCCAGAGGCGAGCGGTATATTGTCTGCCGCGCAGTCGAGAAGCTCTAAATGAGGAGGAGCTTTCGTTTGAGCGATTTGTCGCATTTTCGGGTCTGGCTCAATCGCCACGACCAACTCGGGCGACTGAAAAAACGGAAAATTCGCTCCTGTCCCGGCGCCTACGTCCAAGATACGGCCCTCGAGCGGAGTGAGGAGATCCAAACGTGCTTGCGCTAGGTGATCCCGTTCGAGACGATTCACCAGGAGGTCGTAAAATTTTCCGTTCATCGCTCTTTACTCATCTTGTTCAAGACGAGTGGTTCGTGTCGCTTTGGGTCATACCTTGGGAGGGACACTTCTTCGGCCCCCAGAAGGTGTAAAAGTATGAGGAGAGGTCGCATCCTAAGAGCATTCCTTTGCCAGCTTTTAGTTCTGGCGCTGCTCGGCTATGGCTTAGACCTCAACTGCACCTTCATTGACGATTGTGACGACTCGGGTGTCTGCTGCACGGACTGTTTCCTACCCGCCCATCCGACCGACAAGGCCGACCACGCGATTCACCTGAAATTCGTGGGTCCGGCGCCAACGGTGTCGCACTATGAGTTACCAGCGGTGGTCACTAGACTATCGTTGGAGGTCGCGTTCGCCGAAAATCAACGCGTCCCCCGACGGACTTGCGCGCACCCCACAGATCCCGTCCGCGGTCCACCCGTCTAAGGATTTTCGCGCTCCCCAACTCGCTCGCACAACCAGCACCCACCAAATGGGTAGTTTCGGTTGTCATGTTTTTGGGTTGACCCGCCCGTTGATGCGCGCTGCTAATCCGTAGCGCGTGCACCCCTCTCTTTTACTGTCAAGGAGGCTTTGTGAGCTATTCCCTCACCCTCAAAACCCTTGGCGACCGTAAATTTCTGATCGCTTTGGCGCTCGGAGGTCTGGTCGTTCTAGGTCTGATTCTGCGATCAGTTCTTTTCTCCAGCGCCGACCCGAAGAAGGCCACGACCGCGGCGGCCCTCTCGGTTCCGCTGGGCAAGGCCGGCACCGCCGGTGACGTGGTGATTTCTGAAGAAGCCATGCAACTCGCTGAGATCACCATGGCTCCGGCCAAGATACGCCAGGTTCAAGAGCGCATCCAAGTGAGCGGTTCGATCGAATCCAACGGGAATCAGCAGGCCCGGGTCTCCCCTCAAGCGCGTGGGAAAGTGGTCGAGATCCTGGTCAACGTTGGCGATCCCGTAAAAGCCGGCCAGGTCCTGGCCGTACTAGAGAGCGCGGAACTGGCTCAGGCTCAATCGGAATTCCGCCAAGCGCAATCGCGCGCGGAGGCGCTGCGAAGCGCGCTGGTCCGTCAAAGAGAACTGGCTGGACTCGGCGCTTTTGGCAGCGAGGAACTCGAAGAGTCGCGCAGTCGCGCGGT
>JBBKWP010000111.1:0-30924 GCA_037968995.1 Candidatus Xenobia bacterium | reverse complement strand
CGGTAGTAGGTTCATCGAAGGCCAACGAGACCCGTCGAGCCAAGCTCGGTTCCGAGTAGGTCCGGACGGCGAACCTGTGAGCGGCTGTCTTGGAGAGGAACTCGTCAAAACTCTGGGCGTCACAAAAATCTACGCTCACGGTGTCCAAAAACGACTTGTGAACAACCTTGTGTCCAGCCTGGGCGACCGCTTGAGCAAAACGCACCGCTTTCTTCTCTAGGTTGTCCATAATCGCGCTCAGCCCATGAGGTCCGTGATATACGGCGTACATGCTGGCCACCACAGCCGGCAAGGCTTGAGCGGTACAGATGTTGCTGGTCGCTTTGTCTCTGCGGATGTGCTGCTCTCTGGTCTGAAGAGCCAAGCGTAGCGCGGGCCTTCCCAGTCGATCGCGGCTCATTCCCACAATCCGGCCCGGCAGGCTTCGTTTAAACTTATCTTTGGTGGCAAGATATGCCGCGTGCGGGCCGCCGAAGCCGAGCGGGAACCCGAAGCGCTGCGTTGATCCCACGCAGATGTCGGCACCCATGGTCGCGGGAGTTTTGAGAGCTACCAAACTGAGAAGGTCGCAGACCATAATGACAGTTTTCTGCGCTGTGGCCGCGCGTTCGCAGACTGTTGTCCAATCATAGACTTCACCGTCGGTTCCCGGATAGGCGGCCATCACAGCGAAGACGTCCGACTCTAAATTCTCCACACCGTCTAGATTTTCGACCTTGACTTGGATGCCTAGTGGCTCAGCTCTCCCACAGACCACAGCTATGGTCTGTGGGTGCAAACCAGCGTCCACCAAAAGAACAGGGTTCTTTGGGGCGATCGCTGTCGTCCGTAGAGCCATCGTCATGGCTTCCGCCGCGGCGGTTCCCTCATCCAACAGGCTCGCGTTGGCCACTGGAAAGCCTGTCAGATCGCAAACCATCGTTTGAAAGTTCAAGAGCGCTTCTAAGCGGCCTTGGCTGATTTCGGCTTGATATGGAGTGTACTGCGTGTACCAGCCTGGGTTCTCCAGGACGTTGCGCAGGATGACCGTCGGGGTCACCGGGGCCTGATATCCCAAGCCTAGAAAGCTTCTCCAACGCTCATTCTTATTGGCCATTCGCTGGAGTTCCGTGAGACATTCCATTTCCGAGAGAGCCCGGGGCAGCTTGGAATTCTCTTGCTCGAGAAGGTCCGAGGGAATAACAGATGTCATCAATTCTTCAAGGCTAGAACAGCCCAAAAATTGGAGCATCTCTTCTACTTCATGGTCGCTTGGACCGATATGGCGGCCTACGAAGGGAGATTGCTCTTCAGTTTTCATAGAATTTTTTACGGGGGGCGCGGCGTTTGTCATTGTCTCACCTGAATGTTTTCTTGGGGTCTGTACAGCCGCGCCTTCGCCTTACACGAAGGCGAGTCATTCCAAAAAGTTAAGAAAAAAGAGGCTTGAGCTTCGCATTGAGATGGGGGGACGTCTGATTTGCGAAAGCTTCAAGCCTCTTCACAAAACCTACCTTAATTCTGTACGAGTGTCAACTATTTGTACAGTTGTTGTTCAACTATTCATTGGTTTCAGCGGAACGTTCCGTCTGGGGCGTGAATCCCAAAGCGTCTCCGTTCATACAGTAGCGCTTCCCGGTGGGGGCAGGCCCATCGTTAAAGACGTGGCCCAAATGCCCGCCGCAGCGGGCGCAGTGAACTTCCGTTCTAGCCATTAACAAACTCCGATCGCTCCTGGTGGCTACCGAGTCGCTTTCTTTGGGGCGATAAAAGCTGGGCCACCCGGTTCCCGAATCAAACTTGGTTTGCGAGTCGAAGAGTTCGTTTTGGCAGCCCTGACAGGTGAAGACACCCTCGCGCTTCTCTTGATTGAGAGCGCTTGAGTTTGCAGGCTCAGTGGCCTCGTGGCGAAGCACTCGGTAGGCGGCAGGGGAGAGGTCGGCCTTCCATTGCTCGTCTGTTTTGGTCACAGTGAAACTTTCGCTCTGGGCTGCCGGGGGTGGCGTTTTTCGGTTTCGATACCAGACGAGGGTTCCGACCAAGGCCATTGTCACGATCACGAAGATCACTATCTTGCTCATAAGTTGCTCCTTCAGCGACTACCACCGAGCCATTTTAAGCCCAATCTTAGTTAGGTTTTTGGTAAGCACGCGCTTCGCCAGTCTCAAGAGGGATAACAGTTTCCGTCACGTGAGGTTCCCGAGGGCGTTTACGGTCCGCAAGCAGGACCACCCGAGGGAGGGGATAAGATTGCCCCTCATGAGACATTGTGATAAAATTCACAAGCGATGTTAGAGTACGCGAATATAGGTATAATGCTGGTTGTGGCCATGGTGATCGCGGGAGTTATCCTGGGCATCTCCTTTGTGGTCGGGCCTCGCAATCCGAACCCCCAGAAGTCGCAACCCTACGAATGCGGAATCGAAGACATCGCCCCGATGCCGGCCCGCATTTCGATACGCTTTCTGCAAGTTGCTATGCTGTTCCTCATTTTTGATGTGGAGGCGGTCTCTTTCTATCCCTTAGCGACCATCTTGAAAACGGTTTCAAGCAACTCTTTCTCGGACGGACTGTTCTTGTTGGCTGAAGCCGGCACGTTTTTCGCACTTCTCGTTGTCGGTTACCTATACGTTTCCAAGAAAGGAGCCTTCCGATGGACATCGTGAATTCTGATGGACCTGCTCCCGAGACCCCTCAACGAACATTCTACGCTTCAGACTCTCTATTTCCGGCTCAAGGTAAGACCACGACCATGGGAGTTCTTACCACGAACCTTGCTAAGTTTGGACCTCTTAGATGGGCCGCCAAGGAAGCTCGCAAGAATTCCGTCTGGCCCGCGCTGTTCGGCCTCGCCTGTTGCGCCATTGAGATGATGGCGACCAGCGGTTCTCGTTTTGATATTTCCCGTTTTGGAGCTGAGGTTTTTCGCGCCTCGCCTCGGCAGAGCGACCTCATGATTGTGGCCGGGCGCGTGTCCATTAAGATGGCGCCTGTACTGAAGCAGATTTACGACCAGATGCCTGACCCCAAGTGGGTGATCTCGATGGGGGCCTGCGCTTCGTGCGGTGGTGTGTTCAATAATTACGCTATCGTTCAGGGAGTGGACAAAATCGTCCCTGTGGATGTCTACGTGGCCGGGTGCCCCCCCACGCCGGAAGCGCTGCTCACCGCCTTTCAAATGCTTCAAGAGAAGATCGACAAAGGCATTCCACCGGGTGTGGATCCCGTGACCGCTCACGCTCAGAACCCCGAACTGGTGCAGATAAAAATGGCGTCGGTAGATCCTTACGCTGGGCAGAAAGCTTAACTTCCGGTCATGTCAGTAACAACGATCTCCGAGAATGTTAGAAACCTCGGAAGCAGTCTGGTGTCTCTGGTCGGCGAGCAATACCTTGGGAGCCGTGAAGACCGAGGGGAGATGACCTTCTGGGTCATGCCCGGCGTCTGGCGCCAAGTTCACCAGCACCTTTACGACTTGGGATTTCGCGAACTTTCCGACCTTACGGCTTTGGACTATCTCGACCGGGAACCTCGTTTTGACGTGATGTCTATACTGACGTCGTTTTCTCTCAAGGAATTCGTTCGCCTCAAGACCGTTCTCGAAGAAGATCAGGTCTTAGAGAGCGTGACGCCGGTCTGGTCCGGGGCCAATTGGTTCGAGCGAGAAGTTTATGACCTTTTCGGTATCTCGTTCGCGGACCACCCAGATCTTCGTCGGATTCTCTTACCGGATGACTATACCGGCCATCCTTTGCGAAAAGATTTTCCGGTGACCGGACCAGCCAGTTCGCCGTTCCGTTAACTCTAGGAGTTTTCATGTCAACCCAAACTGAACCTAACATACCTAATTTTCCGCAAAACGCTACCTTCATTGAAGACGATGGCAGCGGCGAAACCATCATGAATATGGGCCCCCAGCACCCCTCGACCCACGGAGTGCTGCGTTTAGTCCTGACCATGGACGGCGAAAGAATACTGAAGGCTGTTCCAGACATTGGATACCTTCACACAGGGATCGAAAAGACCGCGGAAGTCAAGACGTATCAACAGGCTTTGACTGTGACGGACCGGATGGATTATCTGGCACCGCTTTCCAACAATATGGGGTACTCCTTGGCCGTCGAGAAACTGCTAGGGAGCACCGTGCCTGAGCGGGTTTCCCATATCAGGGTCTTGCTGTGCGAGTTGCAGCGGGTGGCCTCTCATATGGTCTGGTTGGGAACCTCTGGGCTCGACGCCGGCGCCATGAGCATGTTCTTGTACTGCTTTCAGGAGCGAGAAAATATACTGGATCTTTTTGAGGCGGTTTCAGGCGTTCGTATGATGACGTCTTACATCCAGCCGGGCGGTCTGATGGCCGACCTCAATCCCGGTTTCTTGGAAAAAACCGCCGAAGTCCTCGATCGCTTGGAATCAAAGATCGGTATGTACTACGGTCTTTTGGAGAGCAATCCGATCTGGATAGAACGTACCAAGGGCATCGGCATCTTAACTCCTGAGATGGCGTCCGACTACTGCATCACAGGCCCTGTAGCACGAGCCAGCGGCATCGACTGGGATGTCCGGCGCGACTTGCCCTATTCCGCCTATCCAGACTACGAGTTCAAGGTGCCTCTTCGCACCCTGGGTGACAGCTACTCCCGCTACATCGTGCGAATGGAAGAGATGGAGGAGTCGTTCAAGCTCTGTCGCCAAGCTCTCAAGAAGATCACGCCTCCCGGAGTCGGAGTTCCTTATCGCACTGACGATCGGAAGATCGTGCCTCCTCCCAAATATGAAATTCAATACTCCATGGAGAGTTTGATCCATCACTTCAAACTTTTTACCCAAGGTTTCGCCCCGCCGCCAGGAGACGTCTACGTCCCAGTAGAGTCCCCCCGAGGAGAAGTTGGGTTTCATATGGTGAGTGACGGCAGCAACAAACCCTACCGAATGCGGGTGCGAACTCCGTCGTTCACCAATGTCCAGTTGCTGCCGGAACTCGTAAGAGGTCTGAGTTTAGCTGACGTGGTGGTCGTGTTGGCATCCATCGACTTCGTGCTCGGCGATTGCGACCGATAATACCAGGTCTAATGAAAGGTTTACGATGAGTTCTGTTGATGAAACGATCACCTTGACCAACGAGCGGCTACTGAACGCCGAATCCGTCGAGAGCATCAAGAAACTGATGGCAAAGTATCCTAAGGCGCGTTCGGCGATCCTTCCGGCATTGCACGTGGTGCAAGAGCAGTTGGGTTGGGTCCCCGAAGAAGCCCAGGCCGAGGTCGCTGATCTTTTTGGCATGCCGGCCGCCGAGGTTCGCAGCCTGGTCACCTTTTACTATATGTACCATCGTAAGCCTGTGGGACGTTACGTTCTCAAGGTGTGTCGTTCTATCTCCTGTTGGCTTCGCAATTCCGAGGGAGTGGAGCACAAACTTTGTGAGCACCTAGGAGTCAAACCTGGCGAGATGTCCGAGGACGGAATGTTCACGGTGGTCCATGGGGAATGCTTAGCGGCCTGCGTCGGGGCTCCGGTTCTGCAAGTCAACGACCGCTTCGTGGAGAATTGTGACCCAGAAAAGGTTTCCGACCTCATCGATCGGCTAAGGGCCGGCGACAGCGCTTACCCCCCGGCGCCGGTCTCTTGGCAGCGCTCCGGAGATGGGGCAAAGAGTTAAACCATGGGAATCCAACGCATCATTTTCGAGAAACGAGATATTGAGGGGATCAAAGGCCTCGACGTTTACCGCAAAAACGGCGGTTACGAGGGACTCAAGATTGCCCTCGAAAAACACGCTCCCACCGAGATCACCGAAATCGTCAAAGCCTCCGGTCTGCGGGGGAGGGGAGGTGCGGGTTTTCCCACCGGTCTCAAGTGGAGCTTCGTTCCGAACAACACCGGGAAACCCAAATATCTTTGCGTGAACTGTGACGAATCCGAGCCAGGCACTTGCAAAGACCGGGAGATGGTGGAGCATTTACCGCATCAACTCATCGAAGGCATCATCATTGCTTGCTACGCCGTGGGGATCGAGAACGCGTACATTTACATTCGCGGTGAGATGCTAGAGGGTTTCGAAGCACTTGAAAAAGCTGTGGAAGAAGCGTATCAGAACAACCTTTTGGGCGAGAACATCATGGGTCAGGGACTCACCTGTCACGTCGTGGTGCACCGCGGTGCCGGCGCCTATATTTGCGGCGAAGAGTCGGCCTTGCTCTCATCTTTGGAGGGCGAACGTGGGTTTCCGCGCTTGAAGCCTCCTTTTCCGGCCGTCGAAGGCCTCTACGCTTGTCCTACTGTGATCAACAATGTGGAAACGCTCTCTACCCTGCCGGCCATTATGCGAAAGGGTGCCGAATGGTACTCATCCCTCGGCACAGAAAAAAGCAAAGGCACGCGAGTGGTCTGTCTCTCGGGCCACGTCAAGAATCCCGGCAACTACGAAATCGAACTGGGAACCACCATGCGGGAGTTGGTCTTTGAACTCGGCGGCGGCATGTTGGAAGGTGAACTCAAAGCGATTATTCCAGGCGGTGCATCGGCCCCGCTTTTGACCAAAGAGCATCTCGACGTGTCGTTGGATTTCGAAGCGATTTCCCAGGCCGGGTCCATGGCTGGCTCAGGGGCCATCGTCATCATCAACGACAAAACTTGTATCGTGAAGGTCTGCCTCAATCTCGATCAGTTTTTTGAAGAAGAATCGTGTGGAAAGTGCACCCCCTGCCGGGAAGGCACGAAATGGTTGGTGGACATCCTCAGCCGTATGATCGCAGGCCACGGCCGCACCGAAGATATCGCCTTGCTGAAGTCTGTCTGTGACAACTTATGTGGGAAGTCGTTCTGCCCGTTGGGCGATTCGGCGACCTCTTGTGTCACCAGCGCCTTCAAGTATTTCCCCGAAGAATTTGAACACTACGCCGAGCACGGCTGTTCAATCTTGGACAGCAAGAAGGAGCTGAGCGCAAAGTCATGAGTGAGAACCTTGTCGAACTGACGATCGACGGACGACCGGTCTCGGTCCCCAAGGGAACCTTGGTGGTGGAGGCCGCCCGTCAACTAGGCATCGAAATTCCCGTTTACTGCTATCACCCGAAGATGAAACCGGTTGGCGCATGCCGGGTCTGCGCGGTGGAAGTTGAGGGACAGCGCCGTCCGATTATGACCGCCTGCACCACCGAAGTGATGCCTAATATGGCGGTCAACACTCGCAGTGAGAATGCCATCGCCGCTCGGGAAGGGATCTTGGAGTTTCTCCTCATCAACCATCCCCTCGACTGCCCGGTATGCGACCGAGGCGGCGAATGTGATCTTCAAGACTTTACTTTACGATACGGTCCGGCGACCACACGGTTTGTAGAGGCCAAGCGACATTTCGCCAAGTCCAAGCAGATCGGTCAGAATGTCATCTTGGACCGAGAGCGCTGCATTATGTGCCAACGCTGTGTAAGGTTCTGTAGCGAGATCGCTATGGAAGAAGGCTTGGTCATCGTGGATCGCGGCTATCGCTCGGAGATTGGCGCCTTCGAAGGCCGCTCTTACGACTCTCAGTATTCCGGCAACACCATCGAACTCTGTCCGGTGGGTGCCCTGACGGCCAAAAGCTATCGTTTTAACGCGCGTCCTTGGGAGCAACAGCATTATGCTGGGGTTTGCAATCATTGCTCAGTCGGTTGCAACATTACGGTCGACGTTCGTTTTGATGAGGTCGTTCGCTTTCGCTCACGCTGCAACGACGAAATCGACGACGGTTGGCTGTGTGACCGGGGACGTTATGGTCACGATCACATTCATGCCGACAACAGATTCGCCTCACCCATGCTTCGCAACGAGCAAGGGGACCTGGAGACCGTGACTTGGGAACGAGCCTTAGCCGTGGCGGCCGAGAAACTCGGAGGTAGTGGCGCGGAAACGGCTGTGCTACTTGGCTCGCAACTCTCTGCTGAAGATGGTCACGCCTGGCTGCGCCTAACCCGCGGGGTCTTAAAATCCAACAATATTACCCATCAACACGCCGACGAAGCGGACTTGGGCAACGAGGACACGGATCACGCCAGCGGACGAGTGGTGGGCTGCGACGACGCGGAGATTATTGTCTGCTTGGGATGTGATCCTTCGAAAACGCACCCTGGAATAGACCTCAGAATCAAAAAAGGCCTGCGACACAAAGCCAAACTGGTCGTTTTGAACGACGCGCCGGCCATGGTCGGCTTAGCGGACTACCAGGCCTTAGGCGAGCCGAGTGCTCTATGGGAGAAACTTACAGAAGCTATCGACTCCCTACCTGAAGAAAAACCCGCTGGTCTTAAGATTCCACATCCACGACCGTGGGAAGCCGGCGGGGCTACTTCAAATGACTGGGACGCCATCGCTGGGCTCTTTCGCTATGCCACTCGGGTGATGGTGATCACGGCCGGTAACTTAACCGATCAACGATTCAACAAGGTCTCGGCTTCCTTGGCCGCGCGGGGTTGGGCCACAGCGCCTCACGGTTTGCTTCATCTGCGAACAGGAGCCAACAGCTTAGGTCTCGACCAAATTGGCTGCCTTCCATCGGGAGCGCCCGGAGGCGTTACCTGGAAGGAAAATGACCGCTACAAAGCGGTCTGGGGAGAGCTTTCCACGGGCGTTGGCAAGGACTTCGCGGCCATCAGTCAACGGGGGTCCGGCACTCTGGTGGCCGTGGGATGTGATCCTTTGGCGGAAAATGGAGCGAAGAAGCCCGGATATCTGATCGCTTGTTCTATGGCACCCAATGTCACCTCCGAACAGGCCGATCTGATCTTTCCACTCTCAAGTTGGCTGGAGAGCCACGGCACCTACGTTTCTACCGATGGAAGCGTCCAGATGTCTCGCCAGTCTATCCTTCCCGTGGGCGAGTCTCAACCGGCTTGGGCCATCGCCTCCGCTCTATGCAAGGCACTGACCAAAGAGGATGCACCTTACAAGACGACTCGGCAGGTATTCGCCGAAATCGGACAACTCAATCCAGCCTTTTTGGGTCAAAGTTATCGCGATTTCGAGTCACCGGGAACAGTACACTGGTCGTACCCACAGCAGGCAGACCTCGGAATGCCGCGACCAGACCTCTCCGCCATACCGGTATCCAGACCCGACACTCCCATGTGGATGCCCACACTCAACACTGGGTCGAAAGTAGAGCGTGCCGCTCGGATCACTCGGGGGGATACCGCACCGTCGGTTCCCGGACAAGACGATCCCCGTAAAATCGCGGCTCTCTTAGGTCTTGCCGAACCGTTCCTTCGACATTCCGCGAAGCTTGAGAGTCCCTCGGTTCCGAAAAAAGAGGGTTACGTGCCGCTGAGAGTTATGGTGACCTCCGGCGCTCAACCCGCCGGACCGACTCCGGCCCAGCGGCATCAGCGTCTGGGAGTCGCCCCTCATGTACACGTGGCTCTTCCCGGTGCGGTCGTCGCCGAGACGCCGGCCTTGGAAGAAGCCGTCAAGGAAGAAGCCGTGGTGAGTGAGACCGCGGCGAGCGCCGCCACTAAAGAGAGCACCTCACCCAAAGAGGGCGGCCTTCAACCTGACGCCAAAGAGTCAGTCAAAGCTGAGAGCATGCCAGAAGATAAGATTGACGAGGTTCACGGTGAATCTAATGTCGCCGTGGTGAACAATGTCACCGAAGACAAAGCGGCCGGCGATGGCGTCTCTGAGGGAAAAGAGCCTGAAGTGCGAAAACTTGCTGGCGCTGAAGGGGTTGAGGCCGAAGTGGAGGCCGCCGAGGATCCCGACGACGGGGGAGAGGGTTCCGACCAAGACCTAGAGTCCGAAACCTCAGAGCCTACCGCGAAGAAGCCCGACAAAACGGCCAGTCGTTCCAAAAAGAAGCCTAAGAAAGCGCAAAGCAAGAGTGGCAAGGGGAAAAAATCATGACTCTTGAGATGGCTTTTTGGGTAGCCGTTCGAGCCCTCATCACCTGCGTCTTACTGTTGACTGGTTTCGCATATATGACCTTAACTGAGCGCCGGGTCGTCGCCTGGTTTCAATGGCGTATCGGGCCGAACAGAGCGGGACCCCAAGGGCTTCTCCAACCCTTGGCGGACGGACTCAAGTTGCTCTTCAAAGAGCAACTGATACCGGCCAATGCCCGTCCATTTATTTTTCTTCTGGCTCCATGCATTTCGTTGGTGGTGGCTCTCACCTCGTTTTCGGTGATTCCCGCTCAGTTGTCATCTGAAGTTGCCAAAGCGCCTGCCGGTGTTCCGCTACCCCAAGTCGAGCACTGGTTTCAGATCGCCGACATCAACGTCGGGGTAATATTCTTGTTGGGCATCACGTCCTTGGCGGTGTACGGAATCGTGTTGGGCGGATGGGCCTCGGGCAACAAGTACAGTCTGATCGGTGCTATTCGCTCCAGCGGCCAAATGGTATCCTACGAGCTAGCCCTCGGAACGGCCCTCTTGGCACCCTTGATGATGGTCGGAAGCCTCTCATTTATGGAGATCGCCCACTACCAGCGAGACAACTTGTGGTTGGGGATTTCTCAACCTCTGGCCTTTCTTGTCTTCTGTATCGCCGCGATTGCTGAAACCAACCGGGCTCCTTTTGATCTGCCCGAGGCTGAACAGGAGTTGGGCGCGGGCTTTCATACCGAGTACAACGGTATGCGTTTTGCTCTTTTCTTTATGGCGGAATATACGGCTATGATCACCGTCAGCGCGGTGGCAACGACAGTGTTCTTGGGCGGTCCTTGGCTGTTCCCTGGTGTAGCTATCCAATCGTTCTTTTTCTTCCTCATAAAAATTGCTTTCTTCATGTTCGGATACATCTGGTTGCGAGCAACCCTGCCCCGATTTCGGTACGACCAACTGATGCGCATCGGCTGGAGAGTTTTGTTACCCTTAGCGATGATGAATCTCGCTATCACAGCTATCGGTGTGGTTCTAGGCTGGAGTCACATCCAGTTCGCCGGAGTGATCGTCTCCGTAGTCGCAGTCCTTTACGCTATCGGAAAATTGAACCGACGCAGGGAGGTAGAAGCCTCCCACCACTAGCGCTCGCTCGGAGATCTGAAGAACCTTGCAGGTTCGTCGTCAGAGCACGAGAAGCCGAACGCCGGAAAGGCTACACGTTGTTATGGATAGAGTTATAGATGACCTCATCGCCCTTGGAAAAGGGCTCTCCATCACCTTTAAAAATATGCTGGAACGACCGGTTACGAAGCAGTATCCGGAAGAGAAGCGGGTGGTTCCCAACCGAACCCGTGGGAGGCACGTACTTCATCGCTACGATGATGATCTCGAACGCTGCGTTGGCTGCCTGCTCTGCCAAGGTACCTGTCCAGCGGGAGCCATTTATATCGAGGCCGAAGAGAACGACAACGATGCTCCAACTTCTAAAGGGGAGCGGTTCGCCAAAGTCTTCGACGTGGACCTTTTGCGTTGCATCTACTGTGGACATTGTGAAATGGCTTGTCCCACCAACGCTATTACGCTGGAAAACAACACAGCGTTAGCCGGTTACACTCGAGATTCTCTACTCATGCATAAAGATGACCTACTAGAACCGGTGGGTGCATCCACCCTTGGCAGCACCGTCTATTGGGATCCCGAGCCTCCCGCGGGTGTCGCCGACAGAGTCCCCGCCGAGACCGGGGCTTTCGACGGGTCCGCGACGTCGGCCGCCGCGGTCGGACGCGGGGACCTAAAATTGGGACAGAAGCCCAAAAACGAAGTGCGTCGGGATTCCGACCATGAATGAGTTCTTGCTGATTGTGGCGGGGTTGACCACCATCTTGGCAGCCGTGGGGGTAGTCGTCAGCAAAGAGGCCGTCACGAGTGCCCTGTTTTTAACGGTTCATTTACTTGGAGTGGGCAGTCTTTTCTTGGCCCTGACTCATCAGTTCTTGGCGGTCGCTCAGCTTCTAGTCTATGCCGGGGCGGTGATGGTCGTTTTTCTCTTCGCCGTCACCACGCTCTCACCCAATGAACCGCCGGTGAGGCTTTTCGAAAAGACAGGTGTCTCGGCGGCCGGAGTTTTGGCGGGACTGGGTGTGTTTGGCGCTTTGACCATGGGTCTGAAAACCGGCCTACTCGATGGCCTCCCAATTCCCACTGACCACAAACTCTCAACGGTTGAGTCGTTCGCGATGGACCTCTTCGGGCCGTATCTCCTACCTTTTGAGGGAACCGCGTTCTTGCTCCTAGTGGCACTGATCGGCGCTATGATCCTTGGCGGAAGGCGGCAAATAGGAGATGGCTAATAACCCCGAATTCTTTCTTGTCATTTCCGCTCTCGTGTTCAGTCTTGGACTCGTTGGGCTTGTGATCCGCCGCAATCCACTGATTATGTTTATGTCCATCGAAATGATGCTCAACGCGTCGAACTTGGCTTTCGTCACCTTCAGCCGTTTTAGCGTTAAGAACCCGGCTTTCCACGGTGGACCCTCGGACGGACCGGTCTTCACCTTCGTGGTTATGACGATCGCGGCGGCGGAAGCGGTGGTGGGATTAGGCATCATCATTACTATTTTTAGAAACCGGCACACCGTGGATATCGATGCCATGTCGGATCTCAAGGGCTAGGAAGATTTGAAAATGATGAATTTTGATCCCATGGCCCTGACGCTTTTGCTTCCCTTGTTGGGAGCGTTGATCGTAGGGACCACAGGCCGCCATCTCGGCAAGATGGGCTCAGCCGCCGTCGCGTCGGGAGCGGTGGGTCTGTCCTTTTTGATCGTTTTGAGCAATGTTCTTAAAGAGTTTGCGGTGGGCGGGGTGAGTCGGCAAATCACTCTATGGGAGTGGATGACCCTTCCCGGTGGCGCCGAAGCTACCACTTCGTTATCCTTCGGTCTCTATATCGATCCTTTGAGCCTGACCTTGATGAGTGTTATCACGGGAGTGGGATTCTTGATCCACTGGTTCAGTTCCGAATATATGGAGCACGACGCCGACGTACCGAGATACTTCACTCTGCTCAACCTGTTCGTCGCGGCTATGACGTTTTTGGTCTTGGCGGACAACTACGCAACCTTGATCATCGGTTGGGGTGGCGTAGGATTCGCCTCGTTCGCTTTGATCGGATTCTGGCGCGAAAAACCCAGCGCCGCCGCTGCCTCAAAAAAGGCCTTTGTCATGAATGTCATCGGCGACGTCGGATTGATGGTGGCTGTTTTCATTCTCTATTGGCAGATGGGGACGCTTGACTTTCAGACGCTGTTCCACTCCGGGGTGCCGTCTCTTAGCAAGGATTTCGCCACGGAAGCTTGGGTCATGGCCTTCGTGCTTGGGCTGATGGTCGCTGCTTATGCGAAGTCGGCCCAGTTACCGCTACACACCTGGCTGCCGGACGCTATGGAAGGACCCACACCGGTTTCCGCCCTCATCCATGCGGCCACCATGGTAACCGCGGGTGTCTACCTCTTGATCCGCAGCGGTCCTTTCCTGCAGTTGGTTCCGGACGTGGGGCAAGCGATTGGATACTTCGGGGCTGTCACCGCCCTTTTCGCCGCCTGTTGTGCCATGGTGCAAACAGACCTCAAAAGGGTCCTGGCATATTCGACCATGAGCCAACTCGGCTATATGTTCATGGCAGTCGGCGTGGGAGCCTACGGGGCTGCTCTTTTCCATCTGGTCACTCACGCTTTCTTTAAGGCGCTGCTCTTTCTTTCCGCTGGTATCGTCATTCATGCCGCCCACGGGGAGCAAGATATGCGTCGACTTGGAGGGATCGGGAAGCAGATGCCGATGACCGCGGTTTTTTTCGGTGTAGGCTCGCTAGCTCTGGCGGGCTTTCCGTTGACCGCAGGTTTCTTTAGTAAAGAAGCCATCTTGGGAGCGGTCCATCATCACCCCGGCGGGACGCCCATTTTTCTAGTGGGCGCTTTGGTCGCGGTAATGACCGCACTCTACATCGGACGAGCCTATTTTCTTACATTTTTCGGTCCAAGTAAGATCGAAAGCCCCCATCTTCCCGGCGCACCCACCACCCTCAGTTGCCTGATCTTGACGATTCTTGCTTTGGGTGCTGGATTCGCACACTCAGGCCTGCAGAGCTTCCTGGACCCCACCATGGCTCTGAGTCGCTATCAGATAGAGCCGGGAGCAACTTCGGCGCCGGCTCTCATACTCAGCGGACTTGTGATATTAGCTCTGCTCCTCGCCTATCACCTTTTCGGGAAAGGCGAGCCGGATCGATTCGGAGGGGAGGGTTCGACGCTCGTCTTTTTGAGAACGGGATTTGGCTTTGACCAATTTTACGCCTTTTTGAGCCGCTCCGTAGTCCTGATGGGGCAACTGACTGCACGCGGTAGCGACACCTACTTTCAAGAAAAGATTCCCACTTTCGTGGGCCGGTCGTTTCACTCTTTGGGCGTTTTAATGCGACAGATACAGTCGGGTCAAACGCGGCAATACATGGTGTCTCTTACCATTTCGACTGTCATTCTCGTACTCTTCACGTTGGTTCTACAAGGAGGCCGTCCACAATGAACCTCGAGACCTATCTTTTTTTACCGCTGGGCGCCGCCCTTGCGATCTTTTTCATGACAGACCGAAGCGCCAAGCTTTTCGCCATGTTCGCCTGCGCTATCCAACTGGTGTTAGGATACAGCCTGGCTATGAACAGTCTGGCCGGATCCCCGGTGGCGTCCTTTCGCCTTTGGCTTCCGATGCTGGGGATCAATCTGTCTCTGGGGATTGACGGAGCCAATATATGGTTGGTTCTGTTGACGGCACTGATCACGCTCTTGGCCTTGGGGACCCTTCCTAAAGAGCTTGAAAAGACAGCCCTTTTCGCTGGTAATTTGATGCTGTTGAACGGGTTCTTAAGCGGACTATTCTTGGCTCAAAACTTAGGACTCTTTTATGTCTTCTTCGAGGCGATGCTTCTGCCGGCGCTGCTCATTATTTCAGGCTGGTCCAAGACCAAAGGTCGAGAGACGGCCCAACGGTTCCTAATGTTTACCCTGCTCGGTTCGCTGCCGATGTTGCTGGGCGTGCTGATCCTAGCATTCCCCGACCTCACTATTTCGGGTTCTCCCAACCTTGAGTTCGAGCATCTCAAAGGGTTGGCCGTGAGCCAGCAACTGTATACATCGATCCCTTTCTTTTTGGCCTTTTTGATCAAGATGCCTTTGGTTCCCTTCCACGGTTGGATGCCCCCGCTTTATAGGAACGCGCCCGCGTCGGTGGTCGCGGTCATTGCCGCGATGATGAGCAAAGCCGGGGCTTACGGCATGTACAAAATTGGCTTGACGATCTTTCCTCAAGCGTTCATAACTTATCTGCCCTACCTGTTGGCGCTCGCCGTCATCACTATTCTCTACGGCGCGGTATCCGCACTGAGCACTGAGTCGCTCCGTGAAGTCCTGGCCTTTTCGAGCATGAGTCACATGGGGATGATCGCACTAGGGATTTTCAGTATTAACAGCATCGGGGTGGCCGGCGCCGGACTGCAGATGGCAGCCCACGCGCTCGCGACCGGCGGACTGTTCCTGGCTGTGGCCCTTCTAGAGCGTCGCGAGATGCCCGATGGACTGCGACGATACGGCGGGTTGGCGGGTTCGGCACCGCGTTTCGCTGTGCTTCTTTTAGCGTTGAGTTTAGCGGCACTCGGTCAACCGGGTCTGGGTTCTTTTCCTGGAGAGTTGATGATTCTTATGGGAACCTACCTGGCCTCTCCTATGGTTGCTGTCGTCGCCGCTCTCGCCATAATTCTAGCAGCAGCCTATATGCTTCGTTGGTATCAGACCCTTTTCACGGGAGTGGACGGAACCTGTCATTGTCCTAGTGACCTCGACAATCTGGAATTCGGAATCTTACTCGTTCCTCTCGTTCTCAGCGGATTGATGGGCGTTGCCCCTTCTCTATTCTTGCAGCCCATCCAATCGTGGCTCACGGGAGTGCTCTAATGTTCGAACTCGCACAACAAGTTTTTCAGCGTCCGGACCTAGCGTTCGCCCATATGGTGCCTTTGATCGTCGTCGGTGTTCTGATGGTGCTCACACTTTGCTTTGAACTGAAATCCGAAGACCCCGAGAAAGAATCGAGTACTCTTGACGTGCCCGGTCGCCCCACTTCGTGGCTGTTATCGGTTTTGGGACTGGTTGGTCTGGTGGCGTGGCTCTTGGCGGGAGACAACACAGTGGCCGGCCACACCTTCAATTCCATGCTGGCCGACGACGGCTTGGCGCGGGGGGCGGCCGTTCTGATTGCCGCTTGCGCCTTGCTGGCCATTTTGTCGGGTCACGACGAACTGCAGCGTTTTGGCAACCAACACGGAGGAGAGTTTATAGCCCTCATCCTAGCGGCCTCTGTAGGCATGATTCTGATGAGTTCGGCCCTCAACACTATCGTCATGTTCCTAGGCCTCGAACTCTTTTCCATCGCTTTGTACTTGCTCTGTATTTTTTTCCCCAATCAATCGGCTTCGCGAGAATCTGGGATGAAGTACTTCATCTTAAGCTCCGCGGCTTCAGCCATCCTACTGTACGGACTGGCCATGCTTTACGGCGCCACAGGAACAACATGGTTGACGGACATCGCCGCTCAGCCACAAATTGATCCTTCTGGGCTCGCTATCGTTGGCTCGGTTCTGGTTCTCATCGGACTGCTCTTCAAACTGGCTGTTATTCCTTTCCATTTTTGGGCGCCGGACGTCTACGTAGGCGCGCCCACCACTGTGACCGCTTTCATGTCGGTCGCCACTAAGGTGGCGGCGATGGTCGCGCTCTGGCGTCTGTTTATCATCACCGTTCCCACCTATGGAGAACTTCTGCTCCCGATTCTCTTCGCGGTGTCGATGATGAGCATGATCTTAGGTAACCTCCTGGCTTACGTGCAGACCAACGTCAAACGTATGCTGGCCTACTCGGGCGTTGCGAACGCGGGTTATCTCTTGATCGCCCCGGTTGTAGGTCCCGGTATGGAGACACCGCTTTTTGTCTTTTTGGCATCCTATCTGGTAGCAAATATTGGAGCTTTTCTGGCCCTCTCCGTGGTCGAACGTCAACTCGGGGGACAAGTCACACGAGAAGACCTCAAAGGCTTGGCTCGAACACAGCCCGGACTGGCAGCGGTGTTCGCCCTGTCGCTGGTGTCGCTGGCTGGACTTCCTCCGGCAGGTGGATTCATCGGAAAATTCTATCTCTTCGGCTACGCCGTTTCGGCGGGAGAAGTGATCCTGCCTGGATTAGGGATCGTTTGCTCGTTGATCGGAGCGGCTTACTACCTCGGGACCGCCCTCACTCTGTTCGACGGCGGCTCAAAGAACAGTACGGGATCGAACCCTTCGGAAGTCGCTCTAACCGACAGCACGGAGAAGGAAGTGGAGCCGGTATGGACCGGAACAGACTTGGCTTTGGCGCTTTGCGCTGTCGGGATCCTGTTGCTTGGCGTCTTCCCTGTCCCGTTCGTCAACTGGGTGTCCCAAGGCTTCCTCTAAGAACGGAGCCTCATCTGTTGTGACGACGGGGCATCTCCACTACCAGAAAGCCGTTGGCTTGACTTGTCTCTGTGGATGGCCAACGAATTAAAGCCCCCCAACGAAAGTCTTGGGTCTCATCGGCCATAAGGACAAAAAGGTGCCAGCCCGCTTCAGCCGACGACAACCGCTGTAGTTCTGCCAGAAGCGCCGAGGTCCGCTCAAAAGAATGGTTGGCGTACAAGGTGGACAACAGCTGTTCTAATCGCTCCGTTCCACCAGCAACCGTTGCCACCAAATGGTCTCCTCGCAAGAACCAGGCCGGCCCGACCGGGTCGAAACCAGACACACGCGTACCGAAGATCCAACGGGCCGAAGTAGCGATCACTGATGGGGGGAAACGTTTATCAATGAAATCTGTAAAGATCTTTGGCTCCCTGACGCCTACCGAGAAAAGGGCCTGCCCGCGCCATTTGGCATAGGCCATCGCCGGACCGACCGATGGGCCTAGGCTCTCAAAAGGAGAGAATTCCCACCGTTTCCAACTTTCTAGGATCGGGACTCGGTAGCGTGTCGGAAAACGAATCAGCTTCGGATCAATACAGAGTACTCTCTCGCAGTCGTTCGGGAGAAACCCGATATCGCTGAGTTGGAAACCCACGCTTTGGTCATCGCCAGGGGGAACCAAGGTTGGGAAGGGTAGCACAGAAAACAGTCGGCCGGAATATAGGCCCCGAGTGTGAGTGCTGCGGTAGAGATTCCCCCGCACGATCTTGGAATCCCGACTCCATTCAAAGATGGCCATGGGGGAGCCGGCGAACAGCGGATCCCCTGTGGTCCGCCCGGGACCCTGTAAAAGCGGAAGAGGAGTCACCGAAAGATCGTTTTGCTCCGCCGAGCGTTGGAGATGCAATCTGCCGCCCATGAGATCTGAGACGACTCCACCTTGAAGCTCTTCTCCAGGTTCAGTCAACTGATTCAACAAGGTTTGGGCAAGGTCGGTGGAGTTGAAGGGCTGATCCCGTAGGTCCAAACGCAGTTGCCAACCGGGCGCGTCACCAGGTAGCGCACGTTCGAGCTGAACCTGGCCGGTGTAGGGCGCAATCCAAGGCGGACGAACCAACGGACTAGATAATCCTAGGCAAAGAAGACTGCTCAGTCCTAAGAGGTACCACGGTGCGGAATTTTTCTGCCTTTGCGAAGCCACCATG
This sequence comes from Candidatus Xenobia bacterium, assembly GCA_037968995.1. Taxonomy (GTDB): domain Bacteria; phylum Vulcanimicrobiota; class Xenobia; order Xenobiales; family JADMJV01; genus JAEXNA01. The sequence continues at coordinate 12,367 of JBBKWP010000111.1, read as the reverse complement.
ACGCTGGCCATTTCTCTTTCCCCTCACTCGTGCCTCTTTCTAAGAACTTTATACTGTGCGCGGCATGGACGTGTCGGCAGGAGGCGATCCTTGGAAAACGAAGCGAGTGACGAGGAATTTATGAGCAAGTATTGCGATAACTGCGGTGCCCTGGTCAAAGAGGGAGCCAAATTTTGTGGTCAGTGCGGCAACCGAATGCCGCAAGTTGAAACAGTTCGGCCGTCGACGCCTCAGGAGACTTGGGCGAGCCCCCCGCCCATGGAGAGCGTCGGTGAACAGCCCCCGCCTCCACAGTATTGGGAGTCCTATGACTACCCATCAGTGGACCCGAATCGGCCCCGTGACTGGATCGAAAAAAGCGAACGAGGCCCCGAGGCCCCGCCAGCGCCGTCGAGCGCACCTAGGTTTCGACCGTCGGACGCTTCGCGGCCGCTGCCGCCCCTGTCGTTCGGAGGATCGGCCCCCAGTGGGGCTAGAGAAAAGGCCCGAGACATCGCCAGAAGTTTTGCCATTTCGGCGGCCGGAATCGTTTTGGTTCCGCTTCCGTTCAGCGATCTCGTTTTCTTGATGCCTATTCAAACGGCGATGATTTTGTCCATCGGGAAAGCTTACAACGTCAAGGATCCGCCCGAAAAGACTCTGGCACATATTTCAGCGGCCTGTGGTGCCTCGGTCTTCGGACAGATCACCACGCTTTTTGTCGCCAACCTGATTCCGATCATCGGGAAACTGGTCTCTGCCCCGTTCGTTTACGGATGGACGTATGGGTTGGGAGAAGTGGCCATTCGATATTTCGAGGCTCAGGGGGAACTGCAAGGCGAGGAGCTCAAGGACGTCTTCAAAAAAGTCTCCAGAGACGCCACGCGGGCTTTCCGCAAGAAAGAGGTCGTCGACGTCGAGCAGAGCTTCACTCATCTTCGGGACCATCTTTCCGAAGAAGAGTACGAAAAGCTTCGCAAGCGATTTTCTTAGGCCCGGCGCCCCTTGACCGGTCTTCGTCGCAAACTGGACCTGCTGAAAAAGACATCAGGTATCGGGAGCACGCTCCCGATACCTGTTGGTCCAACCGGCCCGAGCGTCCGTACCCAGTCGGATCCCGAAGCCCATAGGGTTCTGCTTCAGAGCATCCTGGGCGGCGAGTTCTTTGAGACGTCCTTCGGATCGATACACATCACCCGGCATAGCTATCCTCAAAGTCAACCGTACGGTTCAATGAATCTGAATGCGGCTCTGGCTTTGAGCCCATCGTTCTTGTCCCCCTTGTATGCTGGACTCGACGACTTTCGAATTGAGGATTGTCTTTTCTTCGACACGGAGACCACCGGCCTCTCCGGCGGCACGGGTACCTACGCGTTTTTGGTAGGCATCGGGTACTATGAAGGCGCTGAGTTCATTACAGAGCAACTCATGATGCGTGACCACGGCGACGAGCCGGCCCTTTTAGATTTCTTAGAGAGACGCTGTCGACAGCGCAGTGGATTGGTCAGTTTCAACGGCAAGTCGTTTGATGCCCAACTGCTCTCCACGCGATACTCGATGCATCGTCTGGCCGATCCTTTGGCGGGGCTACCGCACTTCGATCTTTTGCACCTCTGTCGGCGGTTGTGGCGCCATACAGATCTTCCGGACTGTCGTTTAGAGACTCTTGAGCATCGTGTTCTTGGCGCACCGCGTCAAAACGATGTGCCGGGTTGGATGATCCCAGACCTCTTTTTTCAATTCTTAAGAGATCGCGACCCGCGCCCCTTGAAAGGAGTCATTGAGCACAATCGCCTTGACCTGTTGGCCATGGTCGGTCTCTGTGGCCAGTTGGTGCAACTTCTCAACACGGACTACAATACGGCCGCCCAAATCGATCCGAGTCTTCAATTGGGCTTGGCCAGACTTTGGGATCAATTGGGGCAGCGAGAGCTCTCAGATCACCTGTATCGCAGCGCCTTGAGTGGGTCCTGTCTGAGTCGGGACGCCCGCGCTCACGGGCTCTTGTCCTGGGGACGGACTCTCAAGAAACGCAACGAATCAGAGAAAGCCGCTCTTCTGTGGCGACGACTTTTGGCACACTCACCCGGCCATATTGAAGCGACCGTGGAGTTGGCGAAGTGGCTGGAGCATCATCGCAGAGATTTTCAGACGGCCTTGACCCTGGTCGAGGGTGGCTTACGAGATCGCAGCTTGACATTGACGAGGCGCAAAGAATTAGAGCATCGGGCGCTGCGATTGAGACGGCGCACGGAAGAAGAAGCTGGCTCGCGCTAAGAACCAGATCCTAGGTAGGGGAGATAGTCCCTCGACACTCACTTCGGTTCTTCTTTGCCATTTCAAGCAAGACCCCGCCCAAAACCCTTTTGCGAGCGGCCTTGAGTTGTCGTCGTTTGTAGCAGATGTGGGAACTCTCACCGGCCCTGGCCGCCAGATAGTTCTCCCAATCGGTGATCTGAATTTCGAAGGGAAAAGTGAATCGAAGCTGCTTCGGGTAGTGCCGCTCGAGTTCGTGACCAAGTCCTTGGTCACCGGTTTGTCGGCGTAACTGATTCAGTAGCGTCATGGCGGGATGAGGGACCTTCACGAGGCGCCGGCAGGTGAACTGAATCGATCGAAATTCTGGTGAGGAGAAAGGGTTCGCGACCATCTTATCTTCCAATAGGGCGGCCTCTTGGGGTGGTCGAAAGGCTAGTTGACGGAAGAACTCAAGATCTGTTTCCTCTTCGGTCTTTAGGCCCGAGGCGGCTGCCGCGGTCATGGAGTCGTAGGCTTGGCGGAAATTCTCCAGGTCGACCAAAGTGTTCCGTGAGCGCCCGGGGGTTAGCAGAGGCACCGAAACCAAATTTTGCTTCCGCAGATATTTGAGAGCGAGCAGAGCATCCACCTTCGTGTGGGTGATGATCTTCACGCCAATTCGGTCGTAGACTTCCGAGGCGACGTTATCGGGTTTGTGGAGCAACTTGAGGATCAAGCTTTCACGACTCTTTCGTCGTTTAAAAAAGACAGCTCTCACGGGGACTGCCGCCGGTCCTTGTCCCAGACTTTCTGGCGACTCGGCATCAGGGTAAAGATGTTTTTCAAAGGGGCCAAGAATCTGGTTCTGCACTTCTCGAAAGTATGGTGTGCGCGCCGCTAGGTTGGCGTGGCTGATGGTGTGCATCACTCGCAGAACAGAACAGGCCCAGGCGGCCAATAAAGGCTGGGTGGTATCCGAGGACATCAAGAGCAGATCGGCAATCTGCTTCGGACGACGCACTTCGTCTGGCAGTACGAGGTCAGGCTGAGCCTCGGTCATCGAGGGACAAAGATAACGTTCCAAAAATTCCAGCGATTCACGATGGATCTGATTGGCTTCATCTAGCTCTTTAGGCTCTTCAAGATCGTAGCCGTAGGTGGAGATGAACTGGTCGGCTTCTTCCCGAGAAGTGAGTGCCAAACTTTGCAGATCTACGGGGGAAAAGCCCTCAAGAAAGAGACGCAAAGTGTCCCACGAAAATTCGTGGCGAAGGCCGAACGATGTATTTCTCACGATATAGAGTCAACCTTCACGGCCTCATTATACGGGAGGCGGAGAGGTCATTCAAGAGAAACTTTTATGGAAGTTCTGCCGACTTACCGGAATCGTTCGATCGGCGATACCTGTCGCGCGGATGAGAACGTTGGTAAACGGTCTTCATGCGCTGTTTGGAGATGTTCGTATAGATCTGGGTAGTCTGAAGCGATTCGTGCCCCAACAGCTCCTTTATCGTGACGAGATCCGAGCCGCCTTCCAAGAGATGAGTGGCGAAGGAGTGTCTTAATGTATGGGGAGAGGCATGTTTCTCAAGTCCCGAACGCTTCAAAACCTTGGCGAACAGAATCTCGACCCCCCGTTGAGAAAGTCTGGCCCCATATCGATTCAGAAAGAGAGGACCTCCTGGGCGGGCTCGCGGAGAGCAGTGGAGGTAGTCGCGCAACGCCGCGGCGGCACCGTCGTTGAAAAAGACGACTCGCTCTTTGCTGCCTTTACCGAGGACGCGCATGGTGAGAGCATCAAAGTCGATGTCGTCGCGATCCAGCCCCACCAGTTCTGACAGACGGATTCCTGTGGCATAAAAGAGTTCAAAAATCGCTCGGTCTCGAGCGGCCAGATCCGGATGCTTGGCTTCGGTCAAAGACTCCTCGACCGTTTCAAGTAGCCTATGAACTTCGTCTTGTGTCAAAACTTTGGGGAGAAGTTTGGCTTCTTTAGCCGACCGGATCCTAGTCATAGGGGAGACCGGCAAGATTCTTTCCACTTCCAGATAGGTGAAGTAACCTTTGAGACAAGCGATCTTGCGATTCAATCCGCTGGAGGTATATTTTCGTTCGATCCGGAGCAGGGTGAGAAATTCGCGGATCGTTCGGGTATCGATCTGGGCAAATTCCATCCCCTCGCGAAAAAGTGGCTCGAGCCAGTCGAAAAAGACGGCCAGGTCCGCTTCATACTCCTCCAAGGTGCGTCGAGCCAGCGAGCGTTCCACCGAAAGATGGAGTAGGTAGTCCTGAACGTAGTATCCATGAGCCCTATGTAAGTCGTCCCGCATATGGGCAGGGTTTAATGTCCACCGCGCACCGACCCTCCTGCGAGAGGGGTTTTTCCGGGACGCCACAAAGCTTCTGCTCAGGAGGTATTATGGCCATTTTTGATTTTGTAAAACAAGCAGGCGCGGCGGTTTCCAGCACCCTAGAGGCGGGCTTGGACACCGTTGATAAGGCCGCCAAGGCAGCTAGCAAAGTCGCCGAGTCCGCGACTCAGGAAGCGACTTTGGCTGCTATCACCGCGAAGATAGCAAAGGCTAGCATTGTCTGCGCCGACCTGTCTTTGAAATTCGTAGATTCTGAGACGGTAAAGATTTATGCCGTGGTGACTTCCCTAGACGATCGTGAAAAATTGATCCTCATTGTGGGCAACACGGCGGGTGTCTCCAAGGTTGAAGACGCTGTGAAGGTTCGAAGCACCACCGGTCAAGAAGTGACCGAACGTCCAGCGCCCAGATTTTACAATGTGAAAGCTGGAGACACTCTTTCTTCCATCGCGGCAGAGAAACTCGGTTCCGCTGACCGGTACATGGACATCTACAACGCCAATTCTCATCATCTCGATCATCCCGACGCGATCGACGTGGGTCAAACGCTCCGTATTCCTTAAGCTCAGATGATGTATCGGCGAGGTCCTCGTTCGCATCATCTAGGATAAGGATAAGCTCCGCGAGAGGGCTCTGAAGGCGCGGGGGGAACGTGCTTTTTCCGCTGTGCGGCGAATTTCAAAAGTGAAGTGACGAAAACATCAACGTGATTGACGAAGACAAACTCAGAGAAGTCGCCGCCCGGTACAGTGAGCTGACCGAGCGATTCTGCGATCCTGCCCTACTGAACAACCCTACTGCCTACCGCGAGGTATCCAAAGAGCGGGCGGCTCTAGAAGACTTAGCCGCGCGCGCGAAAGATTATCTAGAAGCCGGAGCGGAGCTCGAAGCCAACAAGGCAGAGCTGAAAAGCGAATCGGACGCTTCCATGAGCGCCCTTTACAAAGAGGAGGTCGTCCGCCTCACCGCCCGCCTCGAGGGGCTGTCCGAGGAGATTCGACTCCTACTATTGCCCAGGGACCCTTACGCCGACAAGAACATCATTATGGAGATTCGACCAGCTGCCGGCGGCGACGAAGCCGCCATCTTTGCTGGTGACCTGTTCCGAATGTACAGCCGGTTCGCGGAGTCGAAGAACTGGCAGATGCAGATCATCGACGCCCAGCCGACTGAGCTGAATGGCTACAAAGAAATGGTCGTTGAGATCAAGGGAACCGAGGTCTACCGACATCTCAAATACGAAAGCGGAGTTCACCGTGTGCAACGAGTTCCGGCCACCGAAAGCCAGGGTCGCATTCACACCTCAACCGTAACCGTCGCGGTATTACCTGAGGCTGATGAGGTCGACGAAATCGTGATCGACTCGAAAGAACTCAGGATCGATACCTATCGCTCCAGTGGGTCCGGGGGACAGCACGTCAATAAGACCGATTCCGCCATTCGGATCACTCACTTGCCTTCCGGAATCGTGGTAGCGTGCCAAGATGAGCGTTCTCAGCATCAGAACAAAGACAAAGCCATGAAAGTCCTGCGAGCAAAACTGTTGGACGCTGAACGTCGTCGCGTCGAGTCGGAACTCGCTGCCGACCGGAAGTCGCAGGTCGGCACCGGGGATCGGTCAGAGAAAATTCGAACCTACAACTACCCTCAAAGTCGAGTTACCGATCACCGCATCGGGATGTCGGTGAAAAACCTGCCTTCGGTGATGAACGGCGATGTCGGCCCGTTCTTTGAGGCTCTTCAAACTCACGAGCAGCAAGAACTGTTAGCCATGGAGAACGCGGCCGGGTCGACGGGGTGAATTCGCCCGAACCCGAACGCCATTCTCTACGCTCCGCTAGATTCACTGTCGGCGCCTGCTTGTCGAGCGCTTCGGGAAAGCTTGCCCATTTAGGTTCAGGACGGATCGATGCGGAAGTTCTGTTGGGACATGTCCTGGGCTGGACCAAAACCGAACTGCACACTCGCATCACGGATCCTGTGGGCGAGGCCCATCAGCTTGTCTTTCGGGACCTAGTGGAGCAGAGGCGCGACGGAATTCCGGTCGCTTACCTGGTGGGATGGAAAGACTTTTATTCCAGGCGTTTTTGGGTTCGCCCGGGTGTTTTAGTTCCTAGACCGGAAACCGAAATGCTAGTCGATGAAGCTTTGGCCCTACTACAGCGGAGTCCAGGCGCAACAAGAATCCTTGACCTTTGCTGCGGTACGGGCTGCATAGGGATCACCTTAGCTTTGGAGACGCTGACCGGCCAAGTTGTAGCAAGCGACGTCGACCCCGTCGCGTTAAAGCAAACCCAAGAAAACATCAGCTTCTTTGGAGTTGAGCAACGAATACGGGTTGTGGCTAGCGATCTCTTCGACGCATTGGATCCGACTCCATATGACCTGATCGTTACCAATCCTCCGTATGTCGGCACCAAACTCGGGCCACGGCCGGAAGAGAGGGTCGCTATGCACGAGCCTAATGGCGCGCTGTTCTCCGGCCAGGACGGCACAGACCATCTCAAAGCGATCGTGGAGAGGGCTCCCGCTTACCTGATCGAAGGGGGCTCCCTGGTCCTGGAATGCGCCTGCTTTCAAGCCGAGAAAATCGAGGCTTGGATGACGGACCGCGGGTTCGCGCAAACCCGTTTGTGGCATGATTTGACCGGTTTGCCGCGAGGCGTCTCCGGTCGTTGGGAAGGAAAATCTTTGTGACGGAAAATATTGGAAATCTGGATTGGGTTCGTCGACTAGCGACCACCCTGAAAGACCATCAAATTTATCAATTGAGCATGGAAACCGAAGACGTTTCTTTGACTTTAAAAGCCCGTGCGTCGAGCTTTAAGCCCCCCGCACCGATCGTGGTTGAACACGTAGAGCAGGAAGTCCAAGAGGCCGATGTGGCCTTGATTCGGTCCGAGAACGTGGGAATCTTTCGCTCAACAGTGATGCTGTCCCCCGGAACCATCATCAATAAGGGCGACAAGTTGGGCATGGTCGAGTCCGTCTCCCTGCAACATGAACTGGTGGCGGACCGCACTGGAAAGTTGCTAGAAATTCTGACCACAGATGGCGACCCCGTGGAATACGGTCAACCCCTGTTGGTTCTCTCCTCAGAGGAGCGTGACGCGCGTGTTTAAGAAAGTTTTAGTTGCCAATCGTGGAGAAATCGCCTTGCGAGTTATCCGCGCCTGTAAGGAACTTGGAATCGCCACGGTAGCGATTCATTCAGATGTCGATAGAGAGACCTTACCGGTCCTTACCGCCGATGAGCGGGTTTGCGTAGGTCCGGCACCGGCCAGTCGCTCTTATCTGAATATTCCCCAGATTCTCAGTGCGGCCGTCTTGACGGAGGCTGAAGCGATTCACCCAGGCTACGGGTTCCTGGCAGAGCGGGCAGAATTTGTCGAGATATGTGGTGAGCATGGGCTCACTTTTATCGGCCCGTCCGCCCACAGCATCCGCATGATGGGCGATAAATCTATGGCCCGGAAGACCATGATTGAAAGTGGAGTACCGGTCCTACCGGGCACCGGCGACATTACAGATGTCAAAGCCGCGGAAGCCTTCGGCGAAGAGCATGGCTATCCGTTAATGATCAAAGCCGCGGCCGGCGGTGGCGGCAAAGGGATGCGGGTCGCTCATGACGCCTCCGAAATTGGTCGCCTCTTTGATCAGGCGCGCAACGAAGCCGAATCGGCTTTCGGAGACGGTAGAATCTATATTGAAAAGTTCTTGGCTCGAGCCCGCCACATCGAGTTTCAAGTTTTCGCCGATAAGCACGGAAATGTCGTTCATCTAGGAGAGCGTGACTGCTCCGTCCAACGTCGAAATCAGAAACTGATTGAGGAATGTCCTTCCCTGGTGCTCACGGAAGCTAAGCGGGCGGAGGGCGGAAGGATCGCCGTCAACGCTGCCCTCGCTTGTCAGTATGAAGGTGCGGGAACGGTGGAGTTTCTTTATGATGAGAAGTCGGCTAAGTTCTACTTTTTAGAGATGAACACTCGCATTCAGGTAGAGCATCCTGTTACCGAAGAAGTCTGTGGAGTGGACCTTGTGAAAGAGCAGTTGAGGGTGGCCGCGGGAGAAAAGCTCTCTTGGACTCAGGACCAGATCTGCATGACGGGCCACGCTATCGAGTGCCGTATCAACGCTGAAAATCCCGACGAGGGCTTCGCCCCTAGTGTGGGCACGATTTCTCGACTCCATTTTCCTGGTGGACCGGGAGTCCGAATCGATTCGTTTTTGATGACAGGATCAAAAGTCCAGCCCTTCTATGACTCATTGCTGGCCAAAGTGATCACCTACGGTGTCGATCGTGACGAAGCTTTGGCCCGCATGCGTCGGGTGCTCGACGAAATGATCGTCGAAGGGATCTCCACGACAACCAATTTTCACCGTCGGCTGCTCGATAACGCTTTCTTCCTGCGTGGCGACATCCACACCACCTTCGTAGAAACTGAGTTTCGCGGAGCAGCCGGAGCTGTTTGATGACCTCAAGACGGCAAGCCAGAATCCTGGCTGTCTCCGGCCTCTATCAGATCGATCTGCTTCGCCGTACCGCCGACGAGGTGATCAAAGAGGTGCGCGACAAAGCTTCCGACAGCAAAGAGGGCCTCTATTACCTCGAGGGCGACACGGCCGCCAGTTTGGACTTCTTCGAACTTTTGGTGCGCGGTGTCTGGGAGCATCTCGCTGACATCGATGAGGAGATTCAAAACCGCTTGCAGAATTGGACTTTGAATCGACTTGGGAGAATCGAAAAGGCAATCCTCCGGTTAGGTTGTTATGAACTTCTCCATCGTGAAGAGATCCCGACCCAAGTGAGCCTGAACGAGATGGTGGAATTAAGTAAGCGGTTCTGCGACGTAAAGTCGAAAGACTTAGTCAACGGGGTGCTGGACGCCATCGCCTCATAGAGGGGCTTCAGGCCCAAAGGATGGATTTGAGCAAAAACGAGCGAGCAAACAAAAGACGGCGCGGATGCCTGCGCTGGCTTGTCCTACTCGCGCTGCTTGCGGCGGGCGCAGGCCTCGCTATTGTACTGGTCGGCTATTCGGTGGTGCGGCACTTCTCAAAAGGTCTTCCGGACGTCGGTCGGCTAAAAGGGTACGAACCGAGTCAGACCACGCGAATCTACGCCAGTGGCGGCGAACTTGTAGCGACTCTTTTCAAGGAGAACCGAACCTATTCTCCCTTTGAGGAGATCTCGCCCACAATGGCTGATGCTATCGTGGCCGTGGAGGACAGCCGATTTCGCACCCACATTGGGGTCGATTTTCGAGGGGTGGTACGTGCGGCGGTTTACGACCTTCGCAACCAGGGAGCCCATCAGGGTGCATCCACCATCACCATGCAGTTGGCTCGTAACCTCTTTCTCAATCCCACCCGCTCCTTTGAGCGAAAGATCCGCGAAGTTTTACTGTCGCTTGAGATCGAAAAGAAATTTACCAAAGACGAGATCCTCGAACTTTATCTCAATCAGATCTATTTCGGTTCGGGTGCCTACGGAATCGCGTCGGCCTCCGAACTGTATTTCAGTAAGAAGCCCAAAGACCTTACCATTGCCGAAGCCAGTCTTTTAGCCGGTCTCCCTCAAGCGCCCTCAGAATTTAGCCCATTTGTCGATGAGCGAGCGGCCAAGCACCGCCAGATTCTCGTTCTGGGACGTATGCGCGATACGGAGGCCATCACGCAGACCGAATATCGCGATGCCATCGAGGAGACCAGAAACTTTCAGTTCCACAAGAAGCGTGAAGTCGATTTTGAGCTTCTCAAACTGCCGTACTTTACAACCTACGCGCTTCGTCAACTTTCTGATCGCTACAGTGAGGAACTGCTCTATCGTGGGGGACTTACGATACACACAACGGTGAACGCCAAGCTCCAGAATCAATGCGAAAAGATTCTAAAAGAGATGATTTCGGGCGACGGAAAAAAACTCGGTGCCGACACGGGCGCGATCGTCCTCATCGAAAATAAAACGGGCTACATCCGAGCCATGGTAGGTGGAACCGGGTGGAGCCAGGAGAGCCAGTTCAACAGGGCTTGGCAGGCCAAACGACAGCCGGGCTCGACCTTCAAACCCGTTCTGTACGCGGCCGCTGTGGAAAAAGGCTGGACCCCGGAATCCGAAATTGAGGATACCCCTCTTTCGGTTCAGATAGGTCCGGACGAAGTCTGGAAGCCGAAGAACTCCGACAAAACTTACATGGGAAAGATTCCCTTAGCCACAGCGTTGAAGTACAGCCGTAACGTGGCGGCCGCCAGATTGGGACAGAAGATCGGGATCGAGTCTGTTATCAAGTTGGCCCATCGAATGGGGATCACAGAAAAACTCGCTCCCCATCCATCGCTTGCTCTCGGGTCCATCGAGGTCAGTCCTCTGGAGATGGCGACAGCCTATACGATTTTCCCTAACGAGGGGATTGGAGTCGATGTGGTCGCCGTCAAACGTGTAGTGGACGCTCGAGAGGAGCCCGTTGAAGAACACACCTTCGCCAACAAGCGGGACATTTTGAGTCCACGGACCGCTCACTCTATGGTCGAAATGATGAAGGGTGTGGTGGATGAGGGTACCGCGACCAACGCAATCCTGAAGAACCATGACGCGGCCGGGAAGACAGGGACGACCGACAGTTTTCGAGACGCGTGGTTTGTAGGTTTCACGGCGGACTATACCGCAGCGGTCTGGGTGGGTCGCGACGACAATTCTCAAATGAAAAAGTCGTACGGTGGAGACCTGCCGGCACGTATTTGGAAACGCGTCATGCAGGTCGCTTTGACAGGTCACGCCCCTAGCGAGTTCTTTTTCAAGGACCCCGCGCTCAATCACGATCCCTTGACTGTCGATGGGGCCACCGCGACCCCATCGGCGGCAAGCCAGCCAAAACTTATTCTCACGGTCTGTAAAGAGACACGCCTACGGGCCCAACCGGGATGTCCGGCTATCGTCAAGGTCAGCGTTGACACCCCGGATGACATCGAATGGTGTAGCCGCCACTCCGAGCAATCTCCGAAGCTCACCGATTGGGAGGATCGTCGACCGAGCACAGCGTCGGTCGACGACAGTTCAGAACTGCCGAGATCATCTGACCCTTCACACCTGAGCGAAATGGATACCGACCGCCCCAATCTGGCCACCGGCTTGACCTCGGATGTCCCCGTAAAAGTTCAGCCGTCCAGTCACGACATGACCACCGAACCTAGGAGGAGTAGCGACCCGTCAGGGCTTGAACCGGTGCGGTCTTCTGGAGACGGAATGCGATCAGTGGAACCCGTCACCAGTCGTCGACGCGGTCAACGGGCGCGCGGTTCGGAACTGGACGGAGACTCCCTATAAACCGCTCCAGGTCATTGACGTTGGGCCTTCTTTGCGGAGGCTTTGGACGACGCCTGGGGGGGCGAAACATCACCTGGTGGACGAGCGTGGCCTCACTTTGCTGCAACATCAGGTGAAGCGTCATCTCGAGCATTTTGAGACCATCCTTTTACTTGCGGGCTCTCAAAAATTGCCCGAGCTTTCCTTTGGGTCCGCGGTAAAGCGCCTGTCCGACCCCCTGAGATTTGCCGGGGCGGGCCCTTTAGCGGGGGTTCTCGCGGGGCTCTGTGCTTGTTCGACCGACTGGCTCGCCGTTCTCCCCATCGATCAGCCGTTCTTTGAACCAGACAATTTTTTGTCCGCGGTTCAGCAAGCTCTAGGAACCGATGAGGTCCTCGGATTTGTTGACCCGACCGGACGAGAACAATGGCTTCCAGGAATCTTCCATCGCAGCCTCATTCCGGCGGCCGAGTCT
>JBBKWP010000110.1:0-3557 GCA_037968995.1 Candidatus Xenobia bacterium | reverse complement strand
CCTCTCGCCGGTGCCCGGATCGCCGGCTGTCTCCACATGACCATTCAGACCGCGGTTCTGATGGAAACCTTAGTGGAACTGGGAGCTGACGTCCGCTGGTCGTCCTGCAACATTTACAGTACCCAAGACCAAGCTGCGGCCGCCGTTGCGGAAGCCGGAATTCCTATCTTCGCCTGGAAGGGCGAGACTCTTGAAGAGTACGACTGGTGCATCGAAGAATCTCTCAAGTTCGCCGGTGGCAAAGGTCCCAACATGATTTTGGATGACGGCGGAGACCTCACCAATATTGTGCATGATAAATATCCGGAGATGTTCGAAGAGATCAAGGGGATCACTGAGGAGACCACAACGGGTGTTCACAATCTCATCAAGCGTTTCAAGGACGGTAAACTTTTGGCGCCGGCCATCAATGTCAACGACTCAGTAACGAAGTCGAAGTTTGATAACATGTATGGCTGCCGCGAGTCGCTTTCCGATGGACTCAAGCGCGCCACTGACATTATGATTGCTGGTAAAGTCTGCGTGGTCGCTGGATTTGGCGACGTCGGCAAAGGCTGCGCGGCGTCCCTTAAGGGCCTGGGAGCACGAGTGATCGTCACTGAGATCGACCCCATCAATGCTCTGCAGGCCGCCATGGAAGGCTACGAAGTGACCACCATGGAGGATGCCGCTCCTCAAGGAGACATATTCGTGACCGCTACTGGTTGCATGGATATCATTCGCCCCGAACATTTGCAAGCGATGAAAGATAAAGCCATCGTCTCCAATATCGGTCACTTCGATATCGAAATCGACGTGGCTTGGCTGGAAAAGAATGCCACGGTGATTCCGGTCAAACCTCAGGTCGATATTTTCGAACTCAAAGATGGCAAACAGATCGTGTTGCTCGCTAGAGGGCGGTTGATGAATCTTGGTTGCGCTACGGGTCATCCCAGCTTTGTGATGTCCACCTCATTTACCAACCAAGTGCTGGCACAGATTGAACTCTGGACCCGCCACGAAGAGTATGAGATCGGCGTCAGTGTACTTCCGAAGCATCTCGACGAAGAGGTTGCCCGTCTTCATCTCGAAAAACTAGGCGTTAAACTGAGTGTTCTAACAGACAAGCAATCGGAGTACTTAGGTGTGCCTAAAAATGGCCCTTACAAGCCCGAGCATTATAGATACTAGTAGCTCCCACGTTCGGGCTTCTTGAGCCTGAGCGCCTGAAAGCGACCAAGTGTCACAGGAATCTGTGACACTTGGTCGCTTTTTTTTTATCCTTAGACTGGGAGGAATTATCCGTATAGTATCCCTGGGTATAGGTCAATGGTAAACTATCGACCCAGGCATTGTCTTCAGAGACACGCTTTACTATCTTTATGCAAAGCGCAGTGAACACTCATTCCCCATTTTTTCAGCTCTATCTCCCTTGCGCCTTGTCCGCATGCCTTCTAAGCTTTCTCATCTCGGTCACCACTCCGGCTCCAACGGCTACGACTGTGGACGGGCAGATAGCTGTAACTCTAGCTCAAGCTCAGTAAATTTTCGCTAGGCCTCGTGCGGGGGTGGAGAAACTCAAGAGCGAGAACGTCAAGCGCGTGACAATTCAAGATTTTCTTGCTTGGCTCTACGTCGTGGAACTCGAGGATGTTCCCTCGGACCAAATCCGCGATATTTTGAACGCACTGCTGGCTCAAACAGAGACAGAGGATACCCACAGTTTGACAGAGACTGAACTTGTGGAAGAGTTTTATGACCGGGTCGAAGCCCAACTTGACGCCGAAGCTTTTGACCTCGACGAAATTCGGAACTGGCCTGACGCCTTCGCCGCGCTTCAAAAAGGCCCCCTTCTCACCCTAGAGTCGATGGAGGCTGCCATTGAAGAGATCATGGACCGTCTGCAAGACCACCAGATTTCTAGCATTCCTCTACAAAGGTTTCAGTATCTGTTGAAAAACGGTGCCGCCACCCTTGAAGAAGTTACGTCAGAGGCGGTCGTTTCCGCGCTCGATGCCATGGAGAGAGTGATTCACGCCGCTTGGGTCGAATACCATGCGAACCCCTTCAAGCCTGAGGCTATCACTGCGGAGTCCGTTGCGACTCACCGATTCCTCTTAGAGGGATTCGACTGTTGGTTTGATGCATTCGACCTTGTCCACGAGGGCGCTCTCAAAAAGGCCATCCTCTCCGCAAACGAAGGAAACCGCCTTATGACAGCGGTTTCCATCTGGTCAGACAGTCTCTTAGAGACCGATGTCTAGGGGTTCTAGCCTTGCTGGGCGCTGCTCTGTGCCACTGGCACTAAAGGCTGTCCGGTAAAGGGGCAGTTCGCGCCTTCACGCCAAGTTTGCACTTGAGGATAGACCGGGCTTTGGAAGGTTTTGGCGCGCGGAATACCGTTGGCGCTGACGATCCAGGCGTCTTTGACCTTCCACTGTCCCTGCTCTCGCTCGACAAAGAACTCCAAGCCGACGCTTGACGGAATGGTGTTCTCAGCGAGAGTTCCTTCGAAGCCGGCGATCACACTGTAGTGCTCACTGTCGATGGAGTACACCGCCGGGGCTTGGGTCAAGTCCAGATTCCAGACCTGATTTCCGAAAGCAGGGTCCTCGATGCGGAAGTGGTCATCTACGGTGCGACTCGCCACGAAGGCGGAAATCTCACCGAGAAGATCTTGCTCGAGGCTTGACGGTACGGAGGTGATGTTGCTGCTGGCGACTTGCGGGGCGACAGGCGCTGACCGGTAGTCTGCTTCGTCTCCGTAGAGGAACGGTTGGGAGTAGCTGATGTTCGAGTAGTTATAGTTCGAGTAAGGTCGAGTGGCGAAAAATCCGAAGCTCAAGAAGGGAATAGGGCACGGATAATAAGATCTGTAAGAGCGCCGGTAGTTGTAGTTTGAGTATAGGGACGGGCTGTAGTTGTTGTAGTAGTTCGGGCGCGCGTAGCGTCTCGATTGGGGATATCTCACCACCACGGGCTGATTGACAACCACGGGTTGATTCACCACGACTGGTCGGCGAACGCCGTTCACATGGTTGTTGTAGGACCGTCCGGGACGGTATCCGCTCACCCGGTTCGAGTCGCTGAAAGTAGGATTTGTCGGCGCCACCTGCACGGGCTGAGCGACATTGTTTCGCCGATTATCTTGATTCTGATTTCTTGAATTGTCGAAGGAACGTGTGCGGTTTCCTGAGTTCGTGACTCGCAAGGGTGAGTTGGTGGAACGGGTGACCGGGTTCATAACCCTTGTGGAAGGGGTCGCCGTACGGGGCTGCGGACTGGAGGTTCGGGCTGACTGACTTCCTCGTGGGGATACGCCCATCACTCGTTGGTTACCGTTGTTAGGTGAGGCGGGACTTTGGCGCACAAGTGGTTGGTTGCGGTACGTGTTGCTGCGATTCTGATCCGACGAGCGACCGGATTGGCGCGAAGTGGTGTTTGTCGTTCGCTGCATCTGGACGCGGGGCTGAGCCACAGACGAACGCTGCGTCGCTTGCCTCTGTTGTGAGGCGCGCGGAGCCGATTGCCTAGTCGCTTGGCGTTGAGGAGCGCTGACTGTCGCCCGACCCGTTGAG
>JBBKWP010000109.1:0-3971 GCA_037968995.1 Candidatus Xenobia bacterium | reverse complement strand
TTCTTCCTTGGGCGCATTGGACGCCGCCTCAATCGTCTGGCCGGACTTCGTCGCCTGCTCCCTTGGTGACGGCGTCCGCTCCGGGCGCGACAATGTCGGGATCGTTCGAAGAATCTAATTCCCTTGCTGATTGGTCGCCCTGTTCCCCTGAGCCGAGTCGAGCCAACATCGGCTTGATCACACGGCGCGACAAAGCGCTGGCCAGGAGTAGACCTGAGGCGATCCCCACCGCGGTCAGACTGGCGGTCATGGCCGTCTCCCCGCCTAACAACTGCTCGTTCGCCACCAGATAAGTGGTGGCCCGATAAGCGGTACTTCCTGGAACCAAAGGAATGATGCCGGGAATGGCCAGCACCAGAGCAGGAACCTTCAGAAACTTGGCTAGTAGTTCTGCCAGCATGGAGACTGCGAACGAGGCAGCGAAGGCGGCCTCCTGCTGCGTCACTCCAAGCCCCAACATGGAAGAGTTCATGAGGTAACCACCTACAGCCACTGCTGAGGCTGTCAAAAGCGAGGCTCGCGGAAGGCTAAAGAGGACACCGGTGGACAAGGAGGCAAGGAAAATCATGAGGGCGTTCATCATACTCCGGTTAACCCTAATCGATAGGAGAAAGCCAGACAAGCAAGGACTCCACTGGCCATTCCCAAGGTCGCTAGTGCCGCCTCCGCGGCTCGAGCCAGACCCGCGATCAACTCCCCGCTCATCAAGTCTCGAACCGCCGACACGATGGCAAGACCAGGCATGCGCGGCATCAACGACCCTACTACAACCTGCTCGATGCTCAGACCTAACTGGCTGTGCCCGACCACTCCGAAAACTGTACTCAAGAAAGCTACCGAGAAGAGGCTCAGGAAAGAGGGAAATTCGCTTCCAACAAGATCCAAAAAGAATCGCCCCAAAACCCCCGCCGCGATGGACAATCCAACTTCGGAGGCTCCACCGCCTAAGAGCACGGTGAAGCTACCGCTGGCGACCACAGTGGCCAGCATCTGATGAGCCGTGGTATAGGTTGATGGCGCGGAGCGAATTTCGCGAACTCGATCTCGCAGAGCGCCGAGCTTGATACCGGTCTCGTGGAGTTCGCGCGAAAGACTATTAAGCTTGGCCACCTTGTCGAGATTGATAACCCGATGATGGATCCGGGCGATTCTCGTCACCACTTCGCCGTTTCCAAAAGTCACCATCACTGCCGTCGGCATCACCATGGCATCCACCGTGAACCCCATGGACTCCCCGGCTAGGCGAATAGTCTCCTCAACACGACTCGTCTCTCCGCCATTCTCCAACAGACCTGAACCGATCTCTAAACAGAACGCGGCTCCGTCATTGAGTTCTCTTCTTGTCCAGCGGGCCATGTTAGCGATACTCCAGAGTCGCCCTGAAAAAGCCCTGAAATAATCGGGGTCGTTTGCGGAAGAGATGTCCTGAAGAGGGGGAGGCGAACGACTCATTGACTAAATCAACGAAGTGAAGGATCTAGCTCTTTATCGCCCCAACCTGTGCACCCACCGTTTCCAGGAGGTCAGCGCTCCACGGAATGTGGCAGACCTCTATCTTCAGGTGGAGAATTTGGTGGTGGAGCTTCACCGAAATCCCGCCGAGCCCAACGAGCTTCAGGAAGACTCTCTACGCATAAAAGCCAAACTCACTCACCTCGTCGACGCTTCATCCGACTTGAAGAGCGACGAGCAGGCGGAACTCACCACATTGGCCGCACTCACCGGAGGTATGTTTGCCGGAAGCCTAGACGGGGTGCTCCTCTTCCACTTTCAAGAGATCGTTGAACAGCCTTGTTTTGTGAGCTCTCACGATCATCTGGCGCATCCCACGAAAATCTTGAGAGACAATTTAGAAAAGGTGTTGACGGTGGCCCATTCCTCCTGGAAGCAGGCCCACGTCGACGACCTACAGCTTCTGTCCGGATACGGCAAACATCAAAATCGTAACTCTTTAGAAGAGGGCGTCGAAATGGAGAGTCGCACCCGAAAAGATCGGGTCGCCTTCCAGACTTTCCTACTGGCCACGTTCAAAGGGGCCTATGCTATGGGTGTGGCCGACGCGGCTGTCATGTTCGTGGGAGGAGAGCCTCCTGGGGCGCCGGTCGGCTAGGCGCTCTTAGGGGCGCTTTCTCCAGACAGACTCCGCTTTGATATTCGTGACTCTCCAGCCCTTATCGTCCGCCCGGATGTAATTGCTCATGAAGTGCCAGTCGATTCTCCAGCCTTCTCCAGCTTTCTGTTGCCGCAAGTAGAATGGCGGAACCTTAGAATCGCTCGGTTTGAGAATCGCCCGGGTTGGGCTGATCTGTTCGGTCTCGAACTTGAGGGCCGACAAGCGGTCATATGTCGCCGTCAGTAACTCCGGATTCACACCAGCCATTACCTCAGGGTGCGCGGCGATGAAGGCTCGAGAACTCGCGGTGTAGCACTCATTGGCCGCCGCAACATCGCCGGCCTGACAAGCACTGAGATAGGTCTTCAAAAGGGACTCCGGCGTGGAGTAGTCTGGAGCCGCGAAACTGGGCGGCGCAGCCAGAGTAAGAAGAGCGAGCAGTGTCATCCAAAGCAGATTTTTCATGCAACGCCATTGGCGAACGTTTTTGCTGTTCCTTTTCAAAATGAAGTCATCGTTTTCGGGCCCCTCAGAATAAGTTCATAAAAAAAGGGCACCGGAGCGGAACTCGGAACAGGTTTGGGAGGTTTCTCACTACAATGCATCCCGTCCTCGTCAAGCCCTTTGGCTTCGCAATCTACAGTTATTCCGCCGTGCTCATTTTGAGTTTCATTCTCTCTGTTTTTCTGGCTATCTATTTGGCCAAGAAACGGGGACCCACCGACACGGAATATGTCCAAGAGTTAGCGATGTGGGGCATCATCTGGGGTCTGGTCGGATCGCGACTGGGTTGGGTTCTGTGGGAATTTGACCAATACTGGGCAGATCCCATACGGATTTTCAACCTCCGAGAGGGAGGTATGACAATCCTCGGCGGAATCATTTTGCCGATCATTGTATTGACGTTCACCTGTCACCGTCGAGGGATTAGCGTCCTCAACGTACTTGACGGATTCTCGGCTCCTCTGCTTTTGGGGATGGCCATTGGGCGTATTGGCTGCGTCCTACACGGCTGCTGTTTCGGCGCCGTCTGCGACGTAAGTTTCCCAGCCGCCCTCACCTACCCGGACGGAACCTTTGGACCAGGCATGGCTTTGGGACCGCGTTACCCGGCCCAGTTTTTCGAAGCCGGAGCCGACCTCTTACTCATGGGGCTGATCATCTTCCTCTTGCCCAAGATTCGGTTCGCCGGACAGGCACTTTGGGTCATGTTGACTGGCTATGGAATCATCCGGTTCACCAATGAATTCTTTCGAGCCGACATCAAATTCATCGGAGCTATCACCATCGCCCAATGGGTCGCGCTGGGAATGTTCGTCGTTGGACTTCTCGGTCTCTTAGGCGCCTGGGGAAAGCCAGAGATCGATGTAAGTTGGCAAGAGGGGACAGGCGAAGAAGAAAGCGACAAGCCCACACCTAAAAAAGGAAAGCGTTCTAAAAGCTAAGCTGTTCTTAAAGAGAGTTTCATTTCTGCCACAGTTTCGCTCTTTTCCAGATCGTGTCGTGGCGGGCCCCTGTTTCAATGAGGGTACCGTACTTCTGCTGAAGTGAGTTTAGTTGCTTCTCATCACGAAGGTATCGCCCGGACGTAAAAAAGCTCTCTCTCAGCTTATCTAAAGCTTCCCCTTTGAGCGTTTCCGCGAAAGGCTTTTCGGCTTCCAAAGCCGACATTTTCTCACGAGCCACGTTTGCATACTGGTAGTAAGCCTGCTCACCACTCTGATTAAGAATTTCGATCGATTTACTCGTCCCGTCGGCAAGGGTGGTCATAAATTTATTATGCCAGTCGACATAGGCAATGACGTCTTCTTCGGAAATTTCCGTCAATTCCGTCCCCTTGGGGGAAGGGGTTGGGGGG
>JBBKWP010000108.1:0-3005 GCA_037968995.1 Candidatus Xenobia bacterium | reverse complement strand
ATGGTGAGGGCTTTTCGCTGGGCCTCGAGTTCGGCTTCGGCTTGGCGCGCGACGGCGCGGGCCTGGTCTCCGAGATGGTCGAAGGCGATGTCTTCTTCGCGCACGGGGGTGGAGCCGTAACGCTCGAGGTTGTCGTCGGCCTCCTTGGCTCCGCGCACTCTTTCGGCCCAACCCTGGGCCAGACGGCGCGCCTCTAAGAGGGCCTGTTTGCGCTCCTCCCCCACCACCTTGAGGCCGAGTTGGAAGTCTCGCATGAGGGCGCGGGTTTTGATCTTGGTTTCCTCTAAGATCTTTTCGGACTCGAGACGGGCGGCCTCGAGTTGGCTTTCTCGACCTTCTTCAAGGGTTTGACGGGCGTGTTCGAGGCGCTGTCGTGAGGCTTCTAAGCGGGCACGCTCGGACTGGACGGCCTCCTCGCGAAATTTGGCGGCGTCGCGCTCGAGTTCGAGGTCGTCTAAAAGCAGTTCTACACTCTGATAACCACCGCCTAAAAAGGAGCGCGCTTCGCGTAGGAGGTCTTGGGGCAGACCGAGGCCGGCGGCGATGGCTAAGGCGTTGGAGCGTCCGGGGATTCCCATCAACACACGATAGGTGGGCTTGAGGGTGGTGGTGTCGAACTCCACGGCGGCGTTCTCGAAGCCTTCGGTTTTGTTGGCGTGGACCTTGAGTTGCGAAAGATGGGTGCTGACCACGGTGCGCGAGCCGCGACGCTTGAGTTCGTTGAGGATGGCGACTCCTAAGGCGCCGCCCTCGCTGGGGTCGGTGCCGGCCCCGAGTTCGTCCAGCAAGACTAGCGAATGGTCGTCGGCGCCCTTGAGGATCTCTAAGATGTGAACGAGGTGCGCGGAGAAGGTGGAGAGCGACTGCGAGAGACTCTGTTCGTCTCCGATGTCTGCCCAAACTTTGGTGATGAGGGGAAAGGTGGACTCGGCGTCGGCTGGGACGGGGAACCCGGAGGAGGCCATGAGGCTCAAGAGTCCGATGATTTTGAGGGCTACGGTTTTTCCGCCGGTGTTGGGTCCGGTGACGATCAGGCTTCGACAGCCTTTGGAGAGTTCAAGGTCGATGGGCACGGAGCCGTGGTCGATCAAGGGGTGGTGGGCGCGTCGAAGGATGAGGTCGCCGTCTTGGGTGACGGTGGGCAAAATGCCGTCGATACGATTTTGATAACGAGCCACGGCGGAGATGGCGTCGAAACGGGCCAAGGCCTGACAGGCCCGGTTTAAGGCGGGTGCATGGTCTGCCACCAGATGGGAGAGTTCGACCAAGATGCGGTGAACTTCGCGCTGTTCGGCTAACTGTTTCTGGCGCAGTTCGTTGCCTAAATTGACGGCGATGAAGGGCTCCATGAAGAGAGTGGCGCCGCTTGAGGACTGGTCGATGACGAGGCCGGGAAAGCGTCCTTTGTACTCGGCCTTGACGGGGATCACGAAACGACCGGCCCTCTGGGTGACGATGGGCTCTTGGTAGGTTTTCGAGAGGTCGGGGTGGCGGAGCAACGCCTGCAGCGAGCGCTGCAGTTTGTCTTCGGCCTCACGGGCTTCGGATCGGAGTCGGCGCAAGGTGGCGCTGGCTTCGTCGCTGACCTTACCGTCTCGGGTGATGGCGCGGTGAAGTCTCTGCTCGAGTTTGGGGTAAGGCACGACCGAGATGACGATATCCGAGAGCAGAGGGAGGTCGTCGGCCCGGCCGCGGAACTGGCCGTGGAGGTCGCGTGCGATGGCACAGGCGAGTTCGATGTCGAGCAGTTGGTCTGGTTGAAGAACACGGCCTTTCATAGCCGCCACGAGGTCTGGCCGAGGGTCCACTAAGCCGCCGAGATTGCGCCCGTTTCCTTCGGCCTCGAAGCGGAAGGCTTCTTTAACGAGGGCTTGGCGCTGGTGAAGTTCCTCGAGGTCGTCGAGGGGACCGAAGGTCTCGAGCACTTCCTGGCCACCGCTCCATTGACAACTGGCCAGCAGTCGCGCCAAGACCTGGGGCCACTCTAAAACTCTCAGATTGCGGTCTTTGACGACGGCGAACTCGTCGCTCTCTTTGAACTCCTCGGTCTCCATGGGAACTTGAGGTTCCTACCCTGGAAGCTGCTTCCCTACCAAAAAGTGGGCCAGACTTGAACTCCTACTGAGAAAAAGGCAAAAAACCGCAAGGAGTTTTGATTTTTTTTCAAGAAAGTCGGATCTATGAATCTTCATGACGTTTCTCAGCAAGCCCTCGGCGTGGAGTGCGAGCTGAGCGAAGAGAGCATCCTCAGCGAACAGATTCGCTGGTTGGGCGGCGGCACTGTGCGGGGCTGTGGCCTGTCGGTGCGCTATCTGCAAGAGGCGGCCTGTTTGACTCTGGTGGGACCGGGTCTTTTTGAGATTCACGACCTGACGTTTGTCAACGGGTCCGACTTCGCCCCTACTTTGGTGACGGTGGAGAACGCCCACGTGACGTTCCGCGGCTGCTCCTTCCGCGGCGGGCACGGCGGAACGGAAGAGAAATTGGCAGGGGCGGTGGCGGCTGTTGGAAGCAGCAGTCTGCACTTTGAGGACTGCGATTTCGCGGACAACGACATTCATGTTCGTTTGCAGGACGAGACTCGCGCGGAGCTGACCCGTTGCCTTCTAGAAGAAGCGAGAGCCGATGCGGTGAGGGTGTCGGGACGTTCGCGACTGAGCCTTTTGGAGTGCGAGATCAACCGATCGGGTTGGAACGGTCTGGCTTTGACCGAGCAGAGCCACACGGTGACGCGAAACTCGACGTTGGCTGACAACGGATGCCACGGGGTGGCGGTGACGGACCTTTCTCGCCTGGACAGTCGCAACTGCCGGTTTGTGGCCAATCACCAACACGGCGCCTCAGTGCAGCAGAAAGCGACGTTTCTTTCTCAAGACGACAGCTACGTGGACAACCTTTTGTGCGGTCTGGACGCTACCGACGACGCTCAACTGACGATCCTCGACGCTGAGGCTTCAGCCAATCACAGCCACGGTCTTCAGTTGCGGGGGAGCGTGGCGGCTGTT
>JBBKWP010000107.1:0-4778 GCA_037968995.1 Candidatus Xenobia bacterium | reverse complement strand
GTGTGCGAACAGTGTGCGAACTCCCCGAACCTCCAGTAAAATAGCCGAACTGGCCAAACAAACCCCATACGCCAGATCCCAACAATACCAACGTTTGGCGCACTTCCATGGCCTCAGCCAAACTCCCATGAACACCCCCAGAACTCTCTCGTAATGAGTAGGTCGTCAGTTCAAATCTGATTCCCGGCTCCAGTAAAAAAGCCCGTAACCACGGGCTTTTTTTGTGCCCTGAAGACGTGGATCAAATCCCACTTTTCTCGCTCTGATCCACTGGTGATCCACTGTGGAGCAAAACTGGTCCAGAAAAACCCAGACCAACCCAGAGTTGGGACGGCTGATCGCCGTCGGAAAAGAAAAGAACTAGGCTGGGACCAAGAGCTAAATTTCGGAGGTTGGGCTGAGGCCGGGTTGGGTGAAGGAAAACCTTGGACCCCGTTTCGCCGCCCCTGTCGGGCCGTCGGAGCCGGAGCCCTCAAATGGGGGAGGGAAGAAAGTTTTAGAATGGACATAGGTCGACTCTTTTGATATCTTTTAGATATCACGAAAAGGAGGTGTTTCTTGTCTGCTAAAACTAAGAAATCTGAGCTTCTCTTCAGAATGCCCGAGGATGACAGCGAAGCTCGTATCAGCCGTCAAACCTTGGCTCGCATGGCAGCGGTCCGCGGGACATCTGAGACCGAAGTGCTGCACCTTGCAGCGCGACGTTTAGCTGACGAGATTTTGCCGCTTTATGAGCCCGACGATGGGCCCCTCACGAACCAACAGATGGGACGGATCCAGGCGCTAGCTGACCTACCCAAACTAGGAGAAACCTGCTCGAGTCTTTTTTCTGAATGATACGCTGGTGGAAGCAGCCACTCGCGGGAGATTTGGTCTGGTGTTTCTTTCCGCAAGACCAACAATTGGAACCAGGTCCCAAGCCTCGCCCCGGACTTATTTTGGAGGTGAGACGAGTCCTGGGAGCAGAACAGCAGTTTGCCGTGAAAGTGGTGTATGGTACCAGTCAGAAGATCGACCCTCTGTATTCGGGCGAGTTCCTGATCGACCGTCCAGATGGAGCTGCGTTCCAGCTCTCAGGCCTTAGCTATCCGACCAAGTTCGACATCGCCAAGATCGCCGAACTTCCGTACAACGATCATTGGTTCGCCATTCCGCCCCAGCCGCGTCATGGTCAAACCCCCAAACTTGGGACTCTCCACGCCAGCCTAATGCCCCGCTTGAGGGCTGCGCGCGAAAGTCGTTCTTGAGATTTACGAACCTCTAGAGGATTTCTTGATCGAGACCGAGATAGCCAGGCTCATTGCGGTGAGAGAAATTACCGGAATGTCGCGCATTGAATTATCCACTCCCCCCGATCCTGGATGATATCGGGGCCGTAATGGGTCGCTTGTGGCATAAGGGGAATCTCCACCGCCACATCGAGCGTCGGCTCCATCCAAGATGCTTGCGGTAGCGCCGAATAGGCCTCCACCTTATTCAAATTCTACGAATATATTCATGCGTAGGCCGCCGCGATAGACGATCCAAAACGGTGCGCGAGGATCCTCTCTCTCCACGTGGACCATCACTTCGTCGCCGACGCGCAGCCCGGTGAGGTGAAGGAAGCCGCCGCAGTCGCCTTCCGGGCAGCCCCAGGCTGTCGAATGATTTGGGTACGCGCAGGCACCGGCTGGAGCTTCAGCAAGTTGACGTCGCGAGACTCGGATGCGCTCCAGTGGATAGTCAAGCTCTCTTAGTGCAGCGATGGCTCGGCCGCGCACGGTCGCTGGTCCCCTGAAAATCAGACTGCCTCCAGCCGGCTCGCACTCGGACGAGGGGACCCTCCGGCGGATCATCAATGCCAGCTCGCTAGGGTTTAACTTTTTAGGCGCTATTGTCGTGGTCTCGGGAGGCTCTGGTAGAGGGGAAAGTGTATCGAGGTGCGCCAGGCCGCGTTTAACGCTCAGCATATCCTCACGAGTGCCGTTCATATAGAACCCGTTCATCGTAGGATGTGGGATGAACTCCGCATTCGGATAGATGCAGCGCAAAAAATTCATAACCTCCGACGCTGGCGCTTCTTCTAGGAGATATTCCATTCTTGTGCTTGCAACGGAAGTCGTCGTGAGAGCAAGGAGGGTGAGGAGCACCATGATAAGCCGAGAGAGGCCGAATTTTCTCATAGTGGCAATTTCGCCGCTCGCCACGCGGACCCCGCTGGATGGGCGTTTCGACGTGCTCGCAGCCCACCTACGAACAGAACGAAGCCCTGTTATGCGTCCTACGAAGATTGGGAGTGCCTTATTAGGGGTTGGGGAGAACCAAACTCGAACCAAGAGTTAATGAATGGGGCCGGGCTGAGGCCGGGCTCGCGTCGGCCTCGTTCCCGCTGGACGGGAAATACCGAGGACCCCGTTCCGCCGCCCCTGTCGGGGCGTCGGAGCAAGAGCCCCCAAATGGGGGAGGGGGAGAAGACCGGAACTAAGTCCAGACAAGGTCGTCTTCTTTTAATAAGCGTACGCCCCGTACTTTATGGTAGCAACCCGGTATTGGCTCCGACGGGAAGAAAAGGGTAAGCTGGTACCATAATGGTCACCGAACATATCGTTAAATCTGAGGACACTTGCGGTGGCAAGGCCAGAATTCGCGACCGCCGGGTTAGGGTTCAAGACATCGCTTACTACAGTGAGTGGTGCAGCTGGACCCCAGACAGAATCGCCACCGAGCTGGATCTCACTTTGGCCCAGGTTCACGCGGCGCTGAGTTACTATTTTGACAATATCGTCGAAATCAGGGAAGAGATGCGCCAGGCCGAGCAGCTCAGTCTGGAACTTTTTAGCCAGACGGCATCGAAATTGAACGACAAACTTGCGCCTCTTCTGCTGGCCAGCCAGTCCCCAATGAGCGACTTGCTCGAGGATTTGGTAGATCGGATTACCCCAGACAATCGACACGCTGAAGCCGATTGGGGAGAATCCATCAGAGCCGAGTAGAGGCGTCGGGGAGAGCCAGGATCACTTTCGGGGTCACGACGCGGCTTTTACAGTGGTATTGTCAGGAAAGTTGCGCGCTGTTCAAATCAACGCCCTTCGGATGCCCCGACCCGATTGGCCCGCAACTCGATGTCTGCGTTTCGTGCCATGAGCGCGTCAAAGGGCTCAGCATCTTCCAGCAGCAGCCCGTCTTCAACCATGCGGCCATAATCTTCTTCTAAAGCTTTGAGGGCTTCACCGAACGGCACAAGGCAGAGAGCGCCGTTGACGGCAGCGAAGTAATCGACCTGGCCGCCATCGGCAGCCTTCTCCGCGAAGAATTTGCTCTTATGGCGCGCAACGGTTTCAGCCAGGCCACGATCCTTGAAACTTGCGTCGACAATGCTGGCCTCATCAAGCCTAGCGACATCGTGCCAATGGCGGGAGAACCTGTCTCCGCGCAGTCGTTGCTGCAAGCAGAAGACGTGGATCGCGGTGGCCTTCTCCCAAAACGTTCGCTCTGCGTGCATGACGCGCGGCTGAGCCGTTGGGAAGATGACACCGTCAACCAGGCCGAGGGCGTCACAGGTGACATCGCGCAGACTAGCGGGCTCCCCAGTCGATCGGGCCCCGAATTCGAGCAAGACTGACGGCGCGACATAACCAGTGCCGGTTGCGGTCGGTTCGTAATCGATGAAGAGTTTTTCGCCGTCAACTCGGGTTGTAGCCGAGAGGCCTTCCGTGTTCAGAGCATCTGAAAGTACAGGCTGCACTGTTTCTCCGACCCAAGTCTGTAGGCGCTTGCGGATTTCTTTCGACCAACGCTTTTCTTCACTCCGTGTTTTTGGTAGTGGCTCGTCTCCCGTGCCCACGAGGTCGGAGGCGAGTGCTCGGATGTCGCAAGTAAGATCCACATCCTCGGAGAATCTGCGGATCACCTTGTAAGCCTTGGATAATGATGTCCCCCCTTTGAAGACCAAGTGATCGCCAAGCGGCGACTCATAGAGGACGGAAAGTGCCCAGACGACCCAGACATCCTTCTCCAAAAGATGTGTTGGTCTTCGAGAACAGTCCGCAGCTACTCTTAACACTTCGCGGCGATCCTGCTCCGATAGCTGTAGAAAGACCTCATCCATGCGCGACCCTCCCAATGCTCTGGGCAAGCCACGTGGGAAGTTGTGATACGACCGACACCAACTCTTCGAAGGTACTCGGGGATAGAGTCTGTTTGAGACCGCGAAGTGTCTCTTCGGCCTTGTCGGGACCCACCCAGGCTAGCGCTCTTATGACCTGACCGGCTGGTCGTTCCGCGGCGAGCAGTTGCCAACGAGGAGCATGTCTCAGCTCGACCGTTTGCTGGCCAAGACGCAAGATTCGACTGCGCCCCGAGGTCAGATAAACCGAGCGGATCGGTACTTGAGTTGTCAGACCCAGTGCATTCGCGGCGGCGGCCCCGCTTGGAGCGATGACCTCACCCCGCTGTCTGACGAGTCCTTCGACCATCAGTTCCACGGAAGGGGCTCGCGTCCCGAAACGACTCTTGATAGGGCGAACATAGACGCCTCGGGCAGCACGGATGAGTCGACCGCGGTTGGCCAGTCGCGATAACGCTTGGTCCACCGCAGCGCGATTTCCGAGGTGAAGCAAGCTCTTGGCTGCTACGGGAGTCCCCTCAGGCAGTCGCTGGGCGTATTCCAAAACCTGTTCAGTGATTCGTTCCATCTGTCAGAAGTATACACGTATTTCTGACACATTAGAAGAGGCCCACCCACCCTTGTCCCAACCCACTCCAGCCTGCTACCATGACCAAATGGCAACCCCACTCGA
>JBBKWP010000106.1:0-11178 GCA_037968995.1 Candidatus Xenobia bacterium | reverse complement strand
GCCCCACCTTCCGCCACCTGGTTCGAGGCTTTCCGACCTTCTTCGAACGTCGCACGCCGATTTCGTAGCGCGATCGCCTTGGCGACTAAACGTTCTTACACCGTTCACAACTCGGAGCGCCCTCGCGTGAGAGAATAGTCCCATCATGAGTCTAAGCAGCTTTCTTCACAAGCATCTGGCCGTCAAGTCGGACTATACCCCTCGCGCCTCATTGGTCAATCGCGCCCGTAGCGAGGGGCTCTCCAAACCCTTAGTGGGGGCCGGCGTTGGCGCCGCTGTTGGGGGGACTGCCGGATTTCTTTGGGGAGCAAGCAATCTCTCCAACGACCAAGTCGCCGTGGTCCAGCACTCCGAAGGAATCACTCGGCCCGAACTGATCGGCGCGTCCTACGACGACGCCGACACTTACACCACAACCTATACCACCACCGATTCCAACGGCAATTCAACCACTCACACGCAGTGGCACTACGATCCCGCAGATTGGGACCCTATCATACGGAACAATCCCACCGGGTTTCAAGACCAGAAAAAAATCTACCAGCACAGCTCAGCTTTTGGGCCTCTCACCGGGGCTGCCGTTGGCGCGGGTGTGGGAGCTATTGTTGGGGCGCTTATCACTTCCTTGACGAAAATCGTGGACGATGAGCCCGCCGGATGGGCACGGCAACCGAATAAGCCAGACACTGACGAAAAGAAGATTCTGGCGGCTCGCGCCGATCAGGCGCCTTTGGCTGGAGCCGTGGCGGGCACACTGTTGGGAGCGGGCGCGGGAGCGTGGGCGGGTACCCTCGCATCGAGCAGAAATCAGACTTTCACCCAGACCTATCAGCAGCCGATCTATGAAGCGAGAACCCTCGGCTATATCCCCTCCAATTCGCAAACCCGAGATATCCCTGGGCGCCATTGGGGAGATTTTGACGTGATGTATAAAGATCTCCCGGAAAATCTGAACGGGAACCCCCGCTTCTCCGAGGGCGGTGAGCAGGTTCGACGTCCTGTGTTCACGGGCCGTTACGAACCTGTCACTCTCACTACCGAAAGCCACTGGCTGACCCCCGCCAAGGGCGCCTTGATAGGCGGTGGATTGGGAGGCGCCGTGGGTCTGGCCACCGGAGTCGCCAGTGGGATTCTCATGAAGATCGCCGCGGGCGAGCAAGTTGCCTCGCGTTATTGAAACGACGAAGGCTCGATAACCTACTTGGATTGACCGAGCCACCAAGGGACGGTGGACTCATCGTCGAACGAGCGGGGATGGTTACCATCGGCAGTTTATTAGTAATGTGCGCCGCCATTGGTGTGGCGGTAGGTGCCGTCGGTTGGTTGATTGCTCAACTTTTCGCCCGGCGAAAGTAGGGCTCTTTGTGAGACCATGGTGGAGGCATCAGGCTCTTGGTAAGACTGTCCAGACCGAGCAACTTTCCTTTATCAATAGGGCGTAAGCTTCTTGTCGGGATGACTCTCTCGTTTCTGGCGGGGTGCCAATCCCCACTGGGGGGAGGAACGAAGCCACTCCCGCCGGTAAGCGCTTCACCTATCATTGCGTTTGTTTTAGAAGATATCTCGCCCCATCAAACCCTTTTTGTCGAGGTGGACCAGGGAGTCCAGTTGGAAGTTCTCGACTGGGGCGGCGAAGGCGACGCGATGGTTCTTCTGACCGGACTCGGCGACAACGCTCATATCTATGATGATTTCGCGAATCAGTTCACCGATCGATTCCACGTTTTTGCCATCACCCGCAGAGGATTTGGCCGCTCCAGCCGACCCGAGGACGGGTATGACGTCGCCACTCGAGCCCTCGACGATATCCGTGTTCTCGACGAACTCAAGATCGAGAAGGCGATTTTTGTAGGACACTCCTTTGCGGGAGACGAGTTGAGCGAAGTGGGCGCGGACTTCCCGGAAAGAGTGGATAAACTGGTCTACCTCGATGCCCTCGACTACGGCGCGTACGCTAAGCTGGAGCAGCCTCCGATGCCGGCCTACGGGGCGGAAGACGTTCGTTCCGTGGCACGATTCACGGCTCTGAAGGCTCGTTTCTTGGGTACGCGACCTCCCTTGTCTTCACTCCGCGATCAGTATCTCTTTGGTGAGTCAGGCAACGTGATCGGCCTCACCACTCCGCCACAGATTTTCCAAAAATTGATGGACGCCTCTCAAGCGGCCGAATATGGGCGAATTCGCGTTCCGGTGCTGGCGATTTTCGCTCCTCTCTCGCGCCAGATCCCGCAGCCCTTTTATGAGTTTCTGACGGCCGAACAACAGGCTGAGTATGAGCGCACTTTTCCCCTCATCATCGACTGGCAGGCCGACGCCATAGAGCGTTTGCGACAAGGTGTGACGAAGGCGCAAGTTTTAGACTTGCCGGGGGCCAATCATTACATATTTATCAGTGATGAGGCTTTCGTGGTGTCGGCCATGCGCAACTTCCTACAGCCTCAATTAGAGACCGCCGTACCTGCGGACGAAGTGGACCCGTCGCAATGAAGGGCGGGAATTCCTCAGCTCCAATAGCGGGTAGAGTTGATACGTATGTTCCGCATCGCACCCGCATTTCCGCAGCGCGTCGACTCCGGTATCAGCGAAGCAACAAAGGCACACCCAGGTCAGAGTTGATCTATAAACCCAGTCAGGCTGGGGTGCGGCCAGGCGGCAGGCGGCAGGCGCAGAGGACGGGCGGGCAAGCGGCAGGCGGCTCACGGTCTGGTTGGATAGTGCATCGTCACTCGAAGATCGGCACGAAGCCCCTGCAAGGTCTCGTTTTCGATCATCTTGGCCAAAGCCGGACTCAACGCGCTTTGAGGCAGGTCTCGGAAGCCGAATCTGCGATAGAAGGGTGCATTCCATGGGACGTTCTGGAATGTTCGCAGAACGACGTGCTGCAGTTCTCGTTCTGTGGCGCTTTGGACTGCGGCGGCGAGCAGCTGTCGGCCCAACCCTCTCTCTCCGTGACTTGGCAAGACATCGATCTCCAGAACATAGAGTTCGTCGCCGAAGCATGTCGCCGCTAGAAAGCCCACAACTGTGTCCCGGTCTTCGGCCACCCAAAGGACTCGATGCTTCAAAGCGTCAGCCAACTGAGCGAGGGGTAAGGTTCCTTGCAGATCTAGGGCGCTCATGCCCGTTGAAGTGGGTACTTCCAGGAATCGGCTGGCGGCTTCTCGCTCGATCACAGCCAAGTGGGGGAGATCGTCGGCGCGGGCATCGCGGATCCTCATCGATGGAGGGCCAACGGCATCGAGTGAGTCGATAGAAGCGTGACGAGTGGTCCTTTGGACGAATGTCCTGAAACTCTAGCCCCGATTGTTGGTGGGACGGTCAAGGCCGACAAAATCTGTGATGATCTGCTGGATGGTGTCGATAGACTCTTTGTTGGGGTTCTCGAGAGGGCTCACCATAGCGTGCTGCACGTGATCCTCTTCGGGGAAGTGGAACCAACCGTTGTTGGGGGTGTCTCCACTTCGCTCCAAGAGGCGTCCCGCGTTTCGGGTCCCGCTCAGGGGGTCTTTAGCAGTCGTGATCAGTTGCAAGGGAGCGTCGACTTTGTCAACATTGGCTCCCACGCGATACATCGCTAAGGCGTTCCCCCAGGTTCCCGCCGTTTTGGGGGTGGCTTCGGGGGACGGTTGCGATTTGCGGGGAATGCGGTCGAGAAGTTTGCCGAACAGACCGAAGGTCACGACGTCCACTAGGCTCAATACCGGAAAGAGGACCCCAGTCACTCCGTTGCTACCCAGGAACGGTGCGAGGGCTGTGACGCTGTCGATTTTGGAATTCTTGCTGGCCGCTTCCAGGGCCACGTTGCCTCCTCCGGAGAGTCCGACAGCGTGGACCGGAACGCCTAAGTTGGCAGCGTCGTCAAAGGTTTTCTGAGCGAAGTTGCTCCATGCTTTTTGTTCGCCGGTTGTCGGCATTTCGGCTGAAGAGGCCTTGCCACTCGCGTCGGCCATACCGTGGCCGGGCATTCTAGGGGCATAAACATTGTAGCCTGAGTCGTGAAGCTTATCGGCCATCTCTCGATACTGCCACGGTCCGGCGGTAAAACCGTGATAGAGGACCACGGTACCTTTAGCTTGGTCTTGGGGTAGGAAGAACGATTCGGCGTTTTTGCGGAGATACAAGCCTTCGTCAGTCGGATTTTCCTGAAGCGCCACTTCATCTTTGATCTGAGCTTGCAGGCGCGCTACAGCATCGGCGTTGTTTCTCGTGGGCCTTGAAAAGGTCTGAGCGACGAAGTTGACTTTGGGGGCTGTGGGACGGGCCAGGGTGAGTGTAGACAAGGTTTTGTTCTCCTAGGACCCACTCTATGTTGTTTCCCTCAAAAGAACCTGAAAACAGGCTACTGTCGTAAGGTCGCTGTTAAAATGTACTGATAGGGGAGGGTTTCTACGTCGACATCCACGGAAAACCCGGCGGCCACAAACTCCGCTTTTAAAGACTGGTGGGAAAGCCTCATGGCCGGCTTCGGGCCTACCGGAATTTCCATATCTTTAAAGAAATCGACAACCACCACCCGGCCACCGGACCTCAGGGCGCGTTGCAGCCACGCGAAGTATTCGGCTCGATGGTCGATATGGTGAAGGGTGTTACAGATGAAGATCAGATCGAAGATTGCGACTCCTAAACGCGGGTTATCGATCTCGGCCTTGCGGATAAAAATGTTGTCTTGGCCGTCCGTCACAGCCCGCTTATCGATGTACGGGAAGAAACCGGGTTCGATGTCCACGGCCAGGGCGATGCCTCCCGGGATCACCTGTTCGGCCATACGGCGAGTGAAATATCCGGTGCCGGCACCCACATCCGCCACGTTCTGTCCGGGAAGTAGGTTCAGTAGACCGACGACTTGGTCCGGCTTCTGCCACAGTTCGCGGGCGGGATCTTCAAAACGTTGAATCCACGTCTCGATGTCACCAAAATCGTGATGTTGGTGTTCCTGAGCCCCTGTAAAAGAAGCCGAGAGAAGTACGAACGTCGCTGCCCAGAGATAAGTCTTGAATCGATTCATTGCCCGGCACTTTCCCAGTGTGTCGGGTATGCCTGCCGTTAGCAGAGCAACGTCCACAAAGTTCGCATCCCTCCTAGTGGCCCCGGTTCTTCCTGCTGTGCAACGGATCTTTTTCTTTTGGGAATGAAGCCTGGCGAGTCTCGACGAATGATGGCTGCTATGAGCGATTCCCGGGTCAGTCTGGCCAGAACCTTTTTTCAACACGGCAGCAACGTCTTCATCGTGCTGACGCTTGTCTCTTTGAGTGTGAGTTTGGTGTGGAACGGGGCGGGGGCTAGGACCCTTGGGTTGGTACTCGCCGGTATAGCCATCTTTTTCTTGGCGGAGTATTTTACCCACCGCTTCCAACTGCACGCACCGCCTGTTGGCAACAGTTTCATGAAGCGTCTTCAGCGACGAATGCATTACGACCACCATGTTGAGCCCAATCGTTTGGACCTCTTGTTCTTACCAATTTGGTACGCTATCCCCGCGGTGGCGCTTTATGCGCTGGTTTACCACAAACTGACAGGGAGCGTCGAAGTCACTCAGGCCCTATTGGTCGGCAATCTCCTAGGACTTCTCTATTACGAATACGTCCATTTTTCGGCGCACGTCAACATCACACCGTCCACCCCCTGGGGCCGCTACATGAAAAAGTATCATCTGTGGCATCATTACAAGAACGAGCACTACTGGTATGGCGTGACCAATCCGCTCTTCGACTATCTCTTTGGGACCTATAAAGACCAATCCGAAGCCGAGAGAAGCACCACCGTTCGCGACCTCCACGGGTCGAACGAGGGGTAGTTGAACCTCAGCCGGCCCTGTCTTTGACGGCGGCAAGGGCTTCGTCGATCATCTCAACAAGCTGTCGAAGGTCCTTGAGCATCGGCTCAATGGCCACGGCATCGGCGCCGGTGAGAGCCCGGCATCGAGCGATGTCAACCAACAGGTCCCCGCGGAGATCCTGCAGTGTTACTGGGTACTCGTCTGGATGGTTTTTCATACGCCGATGATATCGTCGACCGGAGTCGATGTCGGTGACAGGCATCACCTGAGTGGCTGCTGGGCGGTTCGTTTCAGGCGGAGCCGTGCGAAGGAATCGGTGGCTTGGGCTGAGCAAAAGCCATCGCCCGCAACAGTTTGCCGTCTTCTCTGGTGAAGACACGTTCTACCAGATGAACACCGAGATCTGGACGAAACTCGATCCAACGAAACCCTTCGGCTACAGCCTTTTCCAAACTAGAAAACATCATCATGACTCTGCCTACCTTCCTCTCTATAAGATAGCAAGGAGACCGTTAGCGTCGCATTTGAGGGATGCCGTATCTCTGATAGAGCCCGGCTCGAATCCAGGAACACGCAGTTGCACCGAGGTCCCTTCTGTTTTTGCGGAGGAGGTGTTCCGACCGAGCCTGTTTACGTCTTCGCTCTGCTACACTTTCTATCGTTAGAGAAAACGTCACAAGGCTGTTAAGGATTTGTTAAGTGTGATCTTCTAACTTAGTGACAAGACAAAGAACGTTGCAAACAACGTCGGATAAATAAAAACTCAATTATACTCAGGAGACTTAACATGCTAATCACACAAAATTCATACAGCAATTCTTACGGAAGTTCTTACGGCAACAGCAATACGTGCCGCCCTGACGAAAAATTTTCCGCTCTCTCAAACCGCCAACAGTATCAGGCAATCGAAGACCTCGTGGATTTCGCCAAAGGCGAAAACAACCCGGGCAACAAGCTCAAGGATCTGGCTAATCAGTTGGGTGTGAAAAGCGCTGCCCACCTCAGTGTCGGCATCCTCGACGCCTCCGACAGCTTGAACGGAGCCAACGCCAAGAGTCCTATCGATGAACTGTCCGCTGCTCTCGGTCTGCGTGCCGACGATATCGAATGCTCTTTAGGCAAATACGTGGCTGAGATGGCCGGCAACACCCGACCCGGCAACAACGGCTCCGGCGGCGCCGTCACCTAAATGAATGCTGCGAAGTTGGCTGAGATCTTCGAACGGCAACTCCCCAATGGGATGTTTGTCTATGATGACGCTCAAGTTCGAGAGGTTTTGCCGGCTCTGTTTCTGCTGACCGGCGACTCTCTCGAATCGATCACCGATTCAGCCCTCAAGGAGCTCATGCGGGACTTTTGCAAAAAGCTAGACTTGGATCCTGAGACCGGCCAAGACGAATTGACTCGTAGAGCAGCCGTATACTACAAGGAGAACCCTCCTGATGCGACGTTGCTTCGAGAACTTCAACAATCGCAGGAATAGGGTCTGTGCCTCTTCCACCATCCGACTCTCACCTCGTCCGTTTTCGCTCTCCCAATGAGGAAGTTTCCTTGAATGTCCATCGGCCCTGAGTCCATCGAAGTTCGCGAGAAGGTGGAAGCCTACGAGCGCGCTCTCGGTAGGAATCTCGGAGAACAGCTTGAGCACGTTGCCAGGGTGGAATCAAAGTTCGGCGCGGCCGGCCAGAAGAAGCTAGGCCTGGCGGCTTGGCCCTTGCGTCCGCTTTTTCTCGATCTCACCTTCCTGAAGCAGATCTCGAAACAGATCTCGAACCTGCTCGAGATCTACAGAGACAGTCTGCTCTCCCGCCTTGGCGACCTCGACGGATTGGCCAGCCAGCTTCGACTCCCCACGGACGTTCTGGCCGCGCTCCATTTGGGAGACGCTCTCAAAGATCCGGACCTGCTGAGCGCGGCCCGGCCCGACGGCTTCCTTTACCAGAGCCGCTATGTCGTCAGCGAGTTCAACGTGGGGGGAGGACTGTTCGCCACTCTCAGCTACACCGAAGTGCTGCACGAACTGCTCTTCGAAGGACCCGTCGCCGATTCTCTGAACTGGGTGACGTCAGGCTCCCAGCGTCCGTTTCGAACTTATCTTCGACTTCTGAAAGAGCGGATGGGTCCAGTCGACGACCCGACCATCGCTATGATGCTCCCAAGCGAAGAGAAAGCCCAACTTCACGACTGGGAGTTGGATCTCTTTGTCCGTCTATGGCAAGCCCAAGGCATGCGGGCCCTTTTCCTAGATGAGCAAGACCTGGCTCACGACGCCCGAGGAGTTTTGCGGGAGAGAACCCAGGACCGACCCATTCACGCCGTGGTAGCGCTTTCTACCGGTGAGTGTTATCTGCCTCAACCAGAA
The DNA here is from genome assembly GCA_037968995.1 of Candidatus Xenobia bacterium. Classification (GTDB taxonomy): domain Bacteria; phylum Vulcanimicrobiota; class Xenobia; order Xenobiales; family JADMJV01; genus JAEXNA01. Next base: position 3,040 of record JBBKWP010000106.1, on the reverse strand, counting down.
CGATTGAGTCACATCACCTCAAAGCTTGGTCGACAGAGCCGGGCCCATGCGTTTTTTCACCCGCTGGCGTGCCTCTGTTTTGGCAAAGGCTGCTTGCCGTCACTCTCTAAGTCCGCCCCCCCGTTTCGAAATCGGGAAAACCCCTCGGTGGAACTGGCATCGTCGCACTGGCCGGACCCGGACCGCGCCTCAGAATACCGACTGGAAAAATCCAACTGGGTGATGAAACGGGCTTGGTCAGGAAAGAATACGTTTGTGGGTCACAGCAGCCATGGCCGAGTCTGGAACCGGGCATTGCAAAAAGCACTGGATGAGTCGGGGTCGATTTTGCAGGCGTACTCTCCACTTCCCACGGTTCTGCTACCTTGCCTCATCGATAGGAAGATCGTGAAGCTGCCGGTCCGATTCGAACTCTCGCCGTTCTTGATCGGGTCAGAGTACGCCGGCGCCATGGTGCGCTACGCACCCGACGCCGACGGAGTGATTTTGTCTCCCTCACCAGCTGACCTCGGCATCACCATCGTTGGCGCAGGCCCGTTTTAGGCAGCCTTCGAGACGTCCTCAGCTTTTCCGAGGTTAGGATAGTTCTCTGCGTTCACCGTCGTTTCATAACGATGAGTTCCGAATCCGCCAATGGTCGCTCCGGTTAGGCCACCGCTGAGGAGGCCGGTGACTCCGCCGAGAACTCCGCCCGCCGCGCCCGCCGCGGCACCAAGGGCTGCGGCTCCGTAGAAGCCCGCGAGGCCCCCAACCACACCACCCGCGAGACCGGCGAGGAGCCCACCGAGAATGTTTTGTTTGTTGAGTTTCTTGCCGGCCACGAGTTTGTAAGCGCCTACGGCCCCGCCGACCATTCCGATGATACCGCCCGCAGGTGCTGCGGTCATTCCGACCAGTGCGCCGAGCGCGCCTCCGGCGATCCCCGCCGCAACCCCCGCCACCGCTCCGATGGCCGTGCCGATCAGAGTGCCTAAGGTGACTTTTTTAGCAAGTTTTTCCGCTTCGATGTCGGCGGGGGTGGCTTCACTCGGACTGCTGATGACTACAGAGTCATTCGTTGACGTCGTCGGGGTGGCTGAGGTTGCCACGGCTTTGTCGGTGGCCCGAGCCTGGGCGACGATCGTCTTGGTTAAAGCAAAATTTGATGTGGGTCTGAGTGAAGTGAGCATGAGTTCTCCTGATATGGTTTTTTCAAAGCCTCTCTCTTAGCGGAGAAGTCTTCGGGTGTCTAAGGAGATAGTATATTGCCGTACTGAAAAAGATATGAAAATTTAGCTCTTGTGATGAACTTTTAACGCACCTGTGTTGGCGGTGACGTGTCCCGTCTCAATGGGTCCTTAACGGAGGTCTCGCTCATAGGGGCGAGAATCACAGAACCATGAAACTTCACAACATGCCGATGTCTCCCAACGCCATCAAAGTCTGGGCCGTGATTCACCACCTAGGGCTTGAGGTGGAGAATGTTCCGGTGGACATGGCGCTCCGGAGCCTCCACACGCCGGAGTACAAATTACTCAATCCCAACAGCAAAATGCCCACCTTAGAGGATGGCGATTTCACGCTCTGGGAGTCCAATGCCATCATGCAGTACCTAGCGAATAAGGCAAGAGACACCCAACTCTGGCCCACGGATCCCCGTGGACAAGCCGACGTGAGTCGATGGCAGTGTTGGCAGTTGGCCCACTGGGGCAAAGCGCTGCAGGGCTATCTCTACGAGAAGATCGTCAAGAAGATGATGGGTCGCGGCGAACCGGACCCCAAGGCCCTCGAGGAGGCTGCCGCTCAGTTTCATCCTTTGGCAACCATCCTGAACGCGCATCTCGAGGGAAGAAACTTTGTGGCCACAGAGGCCCTCACCCTGGCGGACTATTCCATCGCCTCGCCTCTGTTTTATGCCGCGGCCACTGAGTTGCCGTGGGATGACTACGGCAACATTCGAGCTTGGTACAGTCGAATTGACGCTCTCGACAGCTGGAAAAAGGCCTGTCCCACCATGCCGGCTTCCCGAGCCTAGAAGAGCCAAATGTCAGCAGACCCTAGTGCGGCTTCTCGCTTCAAAAAGGTCGACGAATACATTGAGTCCGTCCGCAAACAAGGGGATATGGAAAGTGAAGGCCAGTTCACGGTCTCAGGGATTCAAGCCCGAGCGAAGCTCGCCGAATCCGTGCCGCCAGAAATGGCCGATCCGTGGCTGGCCCTGGCCCGAATGGTGGAGGGACTCTCCGTTGGGTTCAACTTAGAAGCCAGCCACCTCAGTTTTTTCGCATTCGACAGCTCTTTTATATGGATCAACAAGGCAGGCCTCGAACTCTTTATTCCTCAGAACGACTCGGCAAAGTCTCTCAAGGAACTCGTTGAGGTGTTGAAGCGAGTTGCCGAACAGCCTTTTTCGGGAACGGACCCAGCGGAAATCTTATTGAGTCGCTCTTTACTGGCTTTCACCAAACTCGGTGTCGCCTGCACTTTCAATCTCGCAAGCGAAGGGGTTTCCTGGCCTCACTCCGACGTTGATAAAGAGACGATGCACATCATGAAAAAGCAGGGTTGCGCTTTAGGGTCTTCGATGAAAGTCGTCTTCAGCGCCCATCAAGCCTGGACGGATTATGCCAATATTGAACGTAAGAATCGTCCGTATCTTTCCGAAAAGATCGGTCCTCACCGCTGCCTCACCAAGCTCAAGGAATGGGACGACGAAGGCATCGGAAGAGATCTCCTTGATAGCTTCGGCGACTGGCACCGTGGCAGTTGGTATGACTATAGGACTCGACCGGCGGTCCTCATCGAATCGTTCCATCACGGGCCCCCAGACGCACCCTTGAGAATATCGGGAAAAATTCAGTTAAACCCCGGAGATTCCACTCCTGTCGACAGCGATCTTTCTGCCTGGGACCGATTTTTAGGACGGCGTCGCTTCGTGTTCTTGCGACATTGGGGAGAAAGCCGCCCCCAGATTGAGCAGAGCCATGATGGTCGGGTCACCGATCTGCAAAGGAAACAGGAGCGGATTTCACAACGCCCGGAAGGCGAAATCCTGGTCAGC
>JBBKWP010000105.1:0-24777 GCA_037968995.1 Candidatus Xenobia bacterium | reverse complement strand
AGCATCGGCAGTGCCGGCGGCAGGAATGATTCCGTTGGCGTCCGGGGTACCCCCGGCTCTAGCCGCGCGGGCTAGACGGGGGTTGTCTTGCAGACGCTGGGCTTGAAGGTCTGCTTTCTCCGAGAGCATCTCGGAAAGAATCAAAGCGACATCTTCAGCGTTAGCATTCTGGAGCGGGATAACGTAGAATCGTGGGTCTTGGACATCTTGGGGGGCGGCTTCCTGGACGTCGATGCGACTCAGCATCGACTTGACCTTGGCGATGTTGGCCGGTTCTCCATAGATCATTACGGCGTTAGACGGCTTAAAGGCGCGGACCACGGTTCGTCGTTCGTTGGGAACTCCGGGCGGATTGATCAATTCTTCAAGAATCGGCGCGACTTCGCTGGCCTCCGCGTATTTCGGAAAGTTGACGGACACCAGGGTATCGGAATGAGCCTTGTCAAGGTAGCGGGCGGTGGCGGCAATGCGCTCCACCATGGGTGATCGGTCGGTCACGACCAAAGCCTTGCCCGGCAGGTAAGCTTGGATCTCCCCTAGGTCCGAGAGCAGGGGCCGCAGAGCGTTCTGCATCAGATTGACGTCGGCGTTCTCGAGGATTAAGACACCGACCGCCATACCGGAGCGAATCTGGCCTGGATTCTTGAGAACCGGCGCGTATTTTCGAATGTCCTTGAGTGGCAAGATCTGAGTGATGCCGTTGGACTCCACCACGCCCATTCCGTAGCGCTCCAAAGCGATGCGGAAAATCTGCCACGCTTGACCGGCGTTGACCGGTTCGCTGGAGACCAGCGTGATTTTCCCCTGAACGTTTTGATCGAGCACAATGTTGCGTCCGGTGAACTCGGCCATGAGGCGCGCCAAAAGTCGGATGTCCAGATTTTCGTAGTTGAGTGTAACTGACCCGCTGCGCAATGCCTCGGTCATCTGATCGTTGATCAGTCGAGGTGCCGACGGCGGTGGTGCTTGAGGAGGCTGCGCGACGACCCCTCCAGGGAATAGGAAAAGAAGACCGAGCGTGGCGGCCAAACTTCTCTTCATTCTGTTTCTTAAGAAACCCATTTTGCTTTCTCCTCAACTCCTAAGTGGAGCATCCTAGTTCGGAATAATCTTTGTTGAAGGCTTGTCCCAGCTACCGCTCAGCTGTATCGTTCCACGGCCCGTCGGTGCTTCAAAACGAAGGTTGCCGTTGATCAAAGGTGACGATGGAGCGGGTTGCCCTTCGAGCGAAATGGTCCCGTTGGCACTGAAATCCTTATTCAAGAGTTTTACAGCGGCGGACACGCCCGTGCGCGGCCGTTCTGGTGTCCCGATGTTTCGGATCGTGTAGGTGGAACCGATCTCCACTTGGGGATCGGGAATCGGTAGGGGAATTTTGAGTTCCTTAATGACCAGCCTCAGGTCGCCTTCGCCCTCCTTGGTGGCCAACTGATAGTTGAGACTGCCGGTGACCTTGGCGTCGCCAATCTCGGGACTCCCCGTTCCCACCATGATCTCTTTTAGGTTCACCACCAAGGTTGCGGGCGATAAGCTGACTGTCATCTCGTTCTCACCTTGGTAGGCGGTGGTGCTCAGACCTTGCTTACTGGGAAAGATCCGGGCTGTGTCAAAAGTCAACGAGGCTCCCGAAGGCATACGGATCTGAAGGTCGGAAACCCGCACTCCGAAGGGTCCGGCGGAAACGGGGTGGTAAATGATGGTGGCGCCTGTGACGGCTTCCGCTCTTCGTACCGACTTTTCCACCAGACTGTCGTAGGGGAAACGCCACACCAGTACCAGCAAGAAGATGGCAACGAAGGCCGCGATTTTGATCAAAATCTTCATACTGGGTCTGGTACCTTCAGATTAATTTCCATATCCCAACGACCGTCGCCGTCAGAATCTTGTAAAGTCATCCGTTCAATGACTAAGCGCACCCGCGTCAACTGGGAAAGAAAACGCGCCGCCTGGTCGGGAGACATTCTCCGCAGCTTCACCTGAGCGCCCTTGCCTTCGAGATAGCCATCGTTGGCGACCAAATTCTTTTCCAGGCCGCCGAGGGCGTTGGCGGCGATCCAAGAGCGAACGTCAGGGCTCGGAATCGGAGACGTGAAGGCGGTTCGGGCCACCAACGGCAATAAGACCGAAACCTCTTGGCGCGTGGTGTTCAAAGTTTTGATGGATTCCCGCGTGGTCTGTAACTGATTCTGCCGCGGAAAAAAATAGGCCAACAAGAACAGAACGAAGACGACCCCGGAACCCACCAGAGCGACAACGTTACGATCCCAAACAGTCGTCTCTTTCAAAGTTCCGGCAACTGCCCTTCCAACTGAAATACGATGGTCGAACCAGGTCCGGGGCGAGTCTTAGACTGCTCCAGACCCACTAAAACCGTTTCCAAGGAACCGCGGATGTCCTCGGACTGTTTCAATGAGGCCGCTCGTCCTTCAAGTTTAAGTTTGTTGTCTTCGAAGGTGATGCTGTACATCGTCGCATCCTTTTTACTGGTGACCGCATCGGAACCTCGACCCAAGGTGTTCATCAAGCGCCCAGGAGAGCTTTGAGCGACCGTTTTTTGGGATTGAAGCTGGTCTTTCAGGGCTTTGACGATAGAGTCCACCGGTAGGTCACCGGCGTTCGGAATCACCGGTAAGACGGCAGTGACCAAGGTGTGTCGCAGTTCCTGTTCTCGCTCTCGGGCCGCGTTCAGGCGGGTTTCTACCGTAACCACCATCAATAGCATCAGGCAGACACTCAAAATCAACGGCCAAAGATTGAGTGGAGCGCCGGCCCCAGAAACGACTTGCCGGAAGCTGTGATCCATCTGCAATCGCGTGGCGTTGAATCGGCCTGCTAAGGCCGCCCCGTAGGCGACAACGTGGTCGGTGGGCAGCAACTCGCCGGGCAAAGGAAACGGCTCCACGTCCACATCGGAATCCCACCGGTCGTTGAGCATTTTGAGCAAGCCCACTGTAGCCGACCCACCGCCGCAAACCAGGACTCTTCGATAGGGCAACGGGTTAGGAAGCAGAGCTTCGTCTAAAAGTTCTGTAAAAAAATGCCGGACGCCTTGATGAGAGAGGCCTTCTTCTCGCTTGAGCAGTTCGGCCTCTTCACGCGAGCATTCCGTCGATTCCATCAGCTCCTCGGTGAGTCGATCTCCACCGCGCAGGAGCACGCGAACCGTACCCACCTGGCCGTTGTCCAAGCAGCAAAACACCGTTTTGGAAGCCCCGTAGTCGATCACCAAAGCGTGGTTGATGCCGGCGACTTTGGCGGCCCGAAGATAGCAGAGCGGCTCTGCCTCAAGCGCGGCGCGGGGATGAAGGGCTTTGATCGGAGCCACTACGGAATCCGAAGCGATCACCACCCAAGCGTCTTCCGCGCGCTCGACGGTGCCGTAGTGGGCGTCGCTCAACGGAAATGGAAGGGAATAGCTCAACTCTTCAGCGATCACTTGCTGGCGTACCGTTTTGCTCGCTCTGGGCAAGAAAAGGCGCCGAAAAGTGAGGCCGGAAGAAGGCAGCGCGACCTGTACGGAAGTGGCCGGTGCTGCCGCACCCAAGGCTGTTCCGCCACTCAAAATGTTGACCGAGACTTCTCGATCACCCGCGTGACCTCTATCTATACCTACCGAACTGAGCAACTTCTTTAGCGAACCTCCCACCGAACAACCTTAGGATTCTTCTTGTCCCTAAGTACGACCGCTTCAATGTATATCGGACCTGGTGGGGTCGTCACCGCGATCTTTACACGAAAATACTGACTGTTATACCGAATCAATCGACCCAATCGAAAGAGCAGATCCTCATCGATCGCAGCGATCTCACGAAGATCCTCTTCCCCCGAAAAGGATCCTTCCTGCCTTTTTTTGACAATTTCTGACACCAACGACTCGGTCATCTGCTCGTCGAGCGCTAACAAAATCTCCTTGGGCGCCGTGTTGATGTTGATTTTGCCTTCGGAATGGAGGCTAAACCAATCCGACCATTGGCTCGGGTTCGCGTTGTTCGAGGCGCTTCCTGGACCTTTAAAGGTACCCTCGTCGGCACTCTCGAGGCTATCCTCTATCGGCGCCGATCCTCCCAAGCCTCCCAACAGAGGTAAAGGAGGCGGTCCCCCGGGCTCCGTCCAGTAACTGATGTAGGTCAATTCCGAGAACGAGTCCATTCGGGCGTTCTTAACCGGCACGTTCGGATCGTTGGAGACTTCGGACCCGCCCGCCACTGGGACGGTATCCGGATCCAACCAATCGACCAAAGCTGAGGTCGCTGAGCGTCCGTTGAGTCCTTGCTTGTCTAAAAATCGAGCCATCGCCTTACCGAGCGCGTCCTGCACCTCATTCGGTTCGAACACTTCGCCCTCTTGAAGCGTCAAGGGAACTAAGGCGTTGACCGGAAACCGACGCTCTTCATCTTCGACTTCAATCCGTAGCAGGCGACCTTCCCAGGTCATCTCCTGAGGACCCGTAGCCCATAGGTCCTCTGCCCCGTCCACGTCGGCGTCGTCGACCCTTAGCAACGCCAAGCCCAACTCGAAGGCCGAGCGGGCCACTTGGTAGTTCGCCTCGCGGCTATAGGCGATTCGCTGAAACTGCTCAAGTGAACTGGTGTCTAACGCGAACGTAGAAGCCAAGGTCACCGCAACGATCAAGAGGCCTAAAACCATAACAACTACCATCGCGCGGCCCCCTCGCCCGGGGTTACCTCGAAGGCGAAATTGTCGTGATTGGGTTCCGAGCGCCGAATCCGAATCCTAACTAGGCGTGGCGCCTCTGTGCCGTCCCACTCCCGCTGCCACGCGGTTCCTGTGGTCGAATATTCGAAAAAGAGAAAACTGACATCCGGTAGAACCATCCGCCACGGACCTTCCGTCGATTCGTCGAGCGTTCGCATCAGTTTCCGTCGAAAAGGGAACTCTCGATAAAAGAGTCCGGTCTTCTCTCCAGCCTGAGGATCCTTGGGGTCCTGATACGCCTCGATCTTGTAACCGACTTCGACGACGCCGCGATGCTTGCGACCTCGGCTGGTGAGAAAGCGAATCTGGTCTCGGCCTTTCAGACTTCCCGGCGCTCCCAGCATCGAGACGGTGGTGTTGGGATAGTGGAGAGCACGGAGTTGATAACGTAAAACATCAACCTCTCTTAAGAAGACCAGTCGACTCTCAGCGATCTGGCGCCCCACCCTCACGTAACTCGCTACCTGCACTAGAATCGTAGACATAATGGTGTACAACAGCGTCACCAAGGCCAGGGTCAACATCATCTCAATAAGAGTGAAAGCTCGCCCATTCCGGCCCAAAGCCCGAGATTTTCTGCGAAATCGTGTCATGACGTGGCTTCCAGAGCGCGCCAAGGAACGAGTTTTGCAAAGGAAAGTTGATACATGACCCGTCCTAGTTCCGCTTAACTCGGATCCGATAAGCCGATAGACGTAGGCTGCTACGCCCCCCTTGAACCCTCGTTGTCACCTGCTGAACCCTTGGGTCCGCTGTCACCGGTTGCGCCTCTAGGCTGTAAAGATACCGGACAACCGATCCCCCCGCGGCCGCCATATCCGAGCCGGACTCCGTGTCCCGGTCGAAGGCTCGAATCTCGGCATCCGTGATGTCTTCCTCCACGTCTCCGCTGGCAAGCTTGGCCTCCAGAACCTGGGACGCGTAGAGTAGCGTCTGATGACGATTTAAAGAATTGGCGACCAAAGCCATCTGTAATCCGACGCTGTGCAGCACTACTCCGAAGCCAATGGCAGCGATCGCTAAAGAGATCAGGACTTCCACTAACGTGAAGCCCGACTGCGCCGATTTATGTTTCGGGGCTTCCGTCACTCTGCTAAACATGTCCCAACCAGCCAATATGAAACCCGCGTGGGCCCAAGACTATATCACTGCAACAATTTCGGTTGCGGGGAGTTTCTCTCTTTTAGAGGCTTCTAGAGCGTTTCAAAGGAGACTGCTGGAGGAAGGAAATCTTTGGAAAGGAAAACCCGACCCCATGCCCATACTGCCGAGACTGTCATCCGTTGTTCTTTTGTTATGCCTGGTCGCCCCATGGCCTGTCTGGGCGGAGCCCGCCCCGGAGGCGAGCCCCGCAGACAGCTTGGCCTATCGTAAGTGTCTAGCGTCGGCCGACACTCGCTTCGCGGCCACTTGGATCGCCGACGCCTATGAAGTGCCGGAGCGAGTCAGCGAAGAACTTCTTTTCAACGGCTATTCTTATGCCGAAACCCTGATCGCGATGGCTTTTATGGGCGAGGGGCTTTCCTTGAACGAGGTCCTGGAGCAACGGCGACTTCGAGGCGGTGCCCGCTGGGAGGAGATCGCCAAGGTCTTAGACCTCGACATCACCAAACTTCCGGCCCCGATCAGCGAGCTTCTCTGGTTCGGACGCAATCAAGAGAAGCCACCGGCCCTCCACTTCTTGCCCGACCCACATCCTGGAATCATCAGAGAACTCGTGATCCCCGCCTTCGAGCCGACGGTTCCTGATCAAGTCGCACAACGACGCTTTCGACTGAGCAAAAAGGAAGTCGAGAACATCCGCTCCGTCCTCGACAATCCCTTGGGAGTCCCTGAGGCAGACTTGCTGTTGCCCGCGGGACGGGGTCTCTACACGGCAGACTGGGTTCTAGCTGGAACTGTATCCTACTTCAAACCCTACCCGATGGAGAGCCTTTTGGCTGCCCGCGTGGGAGAGGAACTTCCCTGGTCAGAGGTGGCTATGGCTTTCGGGCTACGCCCGGACGTACTGACTCAGGGTCCCCTCTCGGGAATCTATCCAGTGCTTTCGGGTCACGCTCCATACACGTTCCTCATCGCTCGTAAGCGTGAGAAGTATCCCGAAACGTTGCCCCTACAATACGACTTGGAGCGTATGACCCCGGGAGAAAAAAGAGCTCTCGAACCGCTCATGCATCTTTACTACCACACGACCCAAGAGGAAAAACTGCTGCTCACCGATCGCGGCCTTGGAATCGCGGAGCAAGGTATCGCCCTGAGCCTAGCCCGCATGAGCAACCTGAGCCTCGGGATCATCTTATTGGACTACAGTGAACTCGGAAACTGGAACAGTATCATCACCAAATACGCGATCGATCTCAGCGGACGCCCCGAAGTACAGGGCTCCATCGACCTCAGGACAAAATTATGATCAAGATTTCCGAACCCGTTTCGCAAGCCTTGAGCTGGCTACTTTTGGTGGGCCTAGCCTTCTACGCCGCCGATGCCACCGCCGCTGTGATCGACGATCGCCTCAGAGTACCCCCTAAAGCGCTACCGGCGGTCGCCATAGGGAAAGTACAAACCAACGTGCCCGCGCAACAGCCCCCCCCAGGCATGGCCGCTCTCCTAGCAACCACCGTGCCCGACGCCCCCGCGGGCGGAACGGTGTCCGTTGTGCGTGCACCGGGCCAGCCTCCATCCGTCACCCCGGTCGCTTCAGCACCGCCCAGCAGTCTAAAACTGCGAGGGACCATGGCAGGCGTCGGTGGAGCGGGTCTCGCCATGATCGATATCAATGGCGAAACCCAAGTCATCAGTGTGGGAGAGCAGATCGGCGGAATGACATTAACCGCTGTCAACTCCTACACCGCCCAGCTTGAAGGAGGCGGTCGCAGCCAACTCCTCGAGATGGATGTGGTAACTGACCTGGTCGCGGTGACCAGCCTTCCGCCGCAACCCGTCGATCCCAACGCTACGGTGGTGCCGTCGCCCTCACCGACTCCCAACATGGAGGACGAGCAAGCAGCCGACCCCGCTGCGGCCGGCGCTATTTTGAGTCAGAAAGAGCTTCGCAACATCCTCGACAACCCCAGTGAATTCGCCGGAAAAGGCTTTCGAATGAAACCTGTTTTGCGAGAAGGAGAGATCGTGGGAATGCGCGTTTCCCTCCAAGATGCGGCCCATCCCTTGGCCCGTTTAGGCGTGCAAGACGGAGACATCGTGAAGTCGCTCAATGGTACAGCCCTCAATGGACCCGAATCTTTGACCTCGATCTATCGAGTGTTGCGTAATACCTCAAGTCTGCGCTTTGAGGTGGAGCGCAACGGTTCCGACCAAGCGATCGACGTGGCGCTCTCCGAGTAGAAAACCCCCTTTTTGTCTTGCTGGGGCGACCTTCAAAGGAAGTTATTCCGAATCCGGCGCTAAGGGTGCTCCGAGCGAGCCGTGGAAAGCTTGAGGCTTGTCGGGTCTTTTGCGCCAAGCCTGAAGATTGCGCCCCCGCCAGATGACGCCGACGGTCTCTGCGTTTTCGGTGTCTTCCTCTAGGGCACGGTAGCCTGCCTCGTCCATGAGAACTTCGCCCGCTTCGGCGCCGGCGGCCAACGCCCGAGCGCGATCCACCGGCAGTCCGAGAACATCGAATTCACGACGTTCGGCCGATCCGAAGGTTCCTTTGGAGGCTTCGCCGACGGCCAAGCCCACGCCCACTCCGAGCTTCAGGTCATCGACCAACACCGGGTACCGTTCATAAACATAGTCCATCAAGCGCTTAGCGGTGTCGTAGGCTTTCTTCGGCTCGCAACTGTCTTGCAACCCAAAAAGAACTTGCGCCGCCCCGCCCCCAACCCGTCCTAAAACCGCGTCGGAGTCGAGTACATCGACCTCAAGGGCTTGTAGAAGTTCGTTGAGAGTCGACTGAAATTCCGATACGGAAAGCCCAAAGTATTTTTCGAGTTCGCGAAATTCTATCTGAAGGACGGTGAGGATCACCCGCTCGGCTTCCACAAACCCGTCGGTTCGGGCCTGGGTCCCGCTGTGCAACAAGCGGCCCCACTCCACCCGGTCGAGGTCTTTGATCACCAAGAGAGCTTTCTGCTCGAGGTCATGGACTCTTAGTTCACGGGCTTCTTTGACGGTTTGCTTAAGCTGGGCCAGGGCGATATCGGCCTTACCCATCTGGCGTAAAGCCAAAGCCAACTCCAGTCGGCAGGTCACGGTATAGAATCCAGGCTCATTAGAAAAGATCCTAAGACTTCGTTCCAACAGGTTTTTCGCCTTGATGGAGTCGCCCTCGTGGCGACAGACTAGACCTTCCAGCATCGCGTGAATGGCCTGTTCCTGTTCGCTGCGTAGAGGTTCGACCACCTCGGCCAAAACATCGACGGCCTGTCGGGCCTTTTTCACCTTATCTTGCTCGAGGCAGCAGTAGACGATCTGACCCAGAGTCCGGCCCAGACTTCGCCTGTCGCCGAGTTTTCGAAAGGCCTCGTAAGATTCTTGCAGACAGCCCTCGGCCCGCATATAGCTTCCCAATAGGCGCTGGATGCGACCAACGTTCCTCAAGGCGTGGGCACGAGCACGCTCCGTCCCTTGCAAACTGACGATCTGCAGGTCGCGCTCGTAAAACTCGGCAGCCTTTTCGTAGCGGCCTTCCGCCAACATGATGTCACCGATGCGGGCGTTGATCTCGGCCTCTTCGTTCGGATAGCGCCCTTGGCCACATTGAATCTTCGCTTCTTCAAAGTACAACAGCGACTGCCGGTAAGCACCCAAGGCGTAGGATGCACGTCCGAGCGAGATGCAGGTCCGTAAAACTCCCACCGACGATTCAACCTCTTGAAAGACGTCCCGAGCCTGCTTGAGATAGTCGATGGCCTCGGCGTGCTGGCCCACCGAATCCGCTAAAGCGCCGCGACCTCTCAAAGTTCTCGCCAAAGCCAATCGGAAGCCGATGTGAGTAGCTAGGGTTTCGGCCTGGCTGTACGCCTTCTCGCCTTCTTCGTTCTGGCCGTTGCGGTAGGCTAAATTGCCCTGCTCATTGCATACTTCCACGGTGATGGCGATGTCCTCAACTTGGGCCGGACCGACCCGTAGAGCGACGATAGACTCTTCAAACTTGACCTGGGCCTCGTCGAGCTTCCCTTGTGCGGAAAGGATTTTTCCTTCACACGACAGCTTTAAAGCCGTGGCGCGGGCCGTGAAACGTTCATCCAGATCGGGAATGACCAAGCGAGAGAGCCCGGAGTCCGCCTTGTCGTATTCGCGCAAAGTGAGTTGGAGGCGAATTTCTAGAAAACCCGCCAAAGCTTCGTAGAGGGGGAACTTGCCTCTGGAACGGGCTCTGAGATGGCCCAACGTGTGCAACGTGCCTTTAATATTGTGCATCTGCAGGCGAGTTCCGGCAAGCCAAATGAGGGAAGCAATCACCGTATCTTCATCCACGTCGCGGCGATTGGCTTCTCGAGAAAAGCGGCGCTGGGCCAGTTCGAGAGTTCGCAACTCTGGATTGTCGCTCTCGAGAATATGCCCCACCACTGCCAAAATAGGTCGACTAGTTTGACTCGACATCGCCATGGGGCTTCCCCATCCATCCTGTCTCCCCTGGTATCTGAGAACATGGATGTCAGGAGAAGTACATCTGAGGTTCATAGCTTGGCAATAGACTTTTCACACCCTGACACCAATCTGGAAACATCGTTGCCTTATGCTAAGTACAGAAGCCAAAGGCGCTTCTTCATAAACATCGAGTGTCTGTGTTCCAGATAATGGAGCGCAGCCTCTGGAGGATACTCCAATGACTTACGATCTCTCGCCTCAAATTGTGAGGCTCACCCCATTCCAAAACGAGGGCGGGGCATTAGCCGCCGTCGATATTCAGTTCGGCCCGATTGTGGTCCGAGCGAAACTCTACAAGTCCGCCTCAGGCTTTTTTCTCTCCATGCCCGCGCGCAAAAGCGAGCAGAGCGACAAATGGTTCGACCACGTGGTGGTCTCCGACCTAGCCCTCAAGCTTCGCGCCCAGGAACTGGCCGTGAAACAGTACGAGCGGCTCTCTCGAGGAGAACTCGTCGCGGTCTAGCTAGGGCTTGTCATCCCTTGGCTCAGAGCCAAGGGATGACAAATCCTAAGGGCCTGACGTAGGATGGCGATCGAACCTACGTCAGGACCCAATACGGGAGGACGTGCGGTCCGCCGTCCTCCCGTATTGGGGCGAAGGTGCCCCGCCCGTAGAAATCGAAAGCGATTCCGCCTCAGCTCATGCTCGAACGTCTGGAACATTGGCTCACCAAAGCCGTCGCCTTTTATCAACCCCGGGGTTTCTTTCGTCAATACCCGGGCGATGTCGGTGACGTGGTCGACAAGCTTTTTCCCTTTATGGAAGCACAGAACGAGCACGACGAATTCTCAACCGTTGACCTTGAGAGCCCAGAATTCGATCTCTTTTTTCTCTCGCTCGACAGCCAACGGACCCTTTATGACAGCATGGACTTCGGTTCGGCCTTGGTACCGGGCGGGAAAGCCTATGTGGCGACGGTGGAAGCCTTAGCCCGGATCAGCCGCGGGGTCTTTGCACCGACTGACGTGAGCGAGCGCTGGGAGACGACCGAAGGCCCAATTGTGATCACCTTCCAACTGGACGGCCAAGAGCGCAAACTCAAAGTCGACACCTGGGATGGGATGTTCGACTTCCGCATCCTCTTACAGCTCAATCTGTTGCTCAAGAGTACGCCATATTGCTTTGAGATGGCCCCGCTCGATGACATCTTGTTCATAACTTTCCTCACGGCCGTCGAAAAAATGGACCTTGAACGACACCGCAACTTGGCTTTCATGGTGTTGGATCTCTCGCGAAAGTTTCTCCCGCTACACACCCTGACTGCTCCACTGGAACTCCCCACAGATCCTGAAGTCCCGACATTTTATTGCGGAACCCTCAACGAGTACCTCGATCGCTGCGTGGGACGCCTTCGTTTCATTGTGCGCGGGGACGAAGTGGAGGGCCATCATCTTTATCAGGGCATCGCCCACCAGGAAGACTTTCGCTTCGAGGGCACTTTGGACCGCACCAATTCTCGCCTGCGAGGGGAGCTTCGTGGCCACATCACCGTGGGGGACGTGCCGCGGGCGTACAAGGGAGAGTGGCAGGGAAAACTCGCGCCTGGAAACCGGGTTGCCACGGGCACCTGGCGGGGCTGGTTCGAGGACGAATCGGACTCTGAGTCCGATTCGTCTTCTCAAGAATCCGTTGAAGAAAAAGTCTACCAGGGTCAATGGGGCCTGCTAGAGGAAGAATCGTGCCGCGGCGGCGACCCCTTCATTGCTAGGACACGGGACTGGTTGGAAATGGTTTGGGAATCTCGCGACAGCGAAGACTACCCCTGGCTGCTGCCGACTTAGGCCTTTGAATTTTCCGCCCCGAGTGAGATTCGCCAGGAACCTCGAGGCCGCGCGTTCAATTTGCTGCTCTATGAAACGACGCTCCGGCATACTTCTTCATCCCTTGTCACTCCCCGGTTGCTCTGGTGGAGGAACTCTCGACGGCACCGTGGACCGATTTCTCGACTTTTGCCACCAACACCATCAGTCCGTTTGGCAAGTCTTGCCTTTGGGCCCGACCGGTTATGGCGACAGTCCGTATCAGAGTTTTTCCACCCACGCCGGCAACCCGTACCTGATCTCCATCGAGGCCCTCGAAGCCGAAGGTCTCGCGACAGGGGCGGAAGTGACGCGGTCGGCTATCACCTCCGAGTTGGACAAAGTGGACTATGCTCAACTCTATGAGGTCCGTCGCCCTGTGCTCTATGATGTCGCCGCCGAGTTCGCTCAGCGAGCCGATAAAGAGCAGCAGAAAAGTTTTCGTGACTTCTGTCGGGCTCAAAGCTCATGGCTCGACGACTTCGCGCTATACATGGCTATCAAAGAAGTCCAGCAAAAATCTTGGCAAGACTGGCCGGCGCCTCTGCGCGAGAGAAAAGTCGACGCTTTAAAAAAAGAAGCGACTGAGCGCGCTCAAGCGATAGAAGTTCAGAAAGTGCTGCAATGGTTCTTTTCCGAGCAGTGGTCCAAAGTTCGTGAGAAGGCCAAATCTGTAGGAGTTCAGATCCTAGGCGACATCCCGATTTTTGTCGCCATGGACTCGGCCGACGCTTGGGCGCATCAGGAACTTTTTCAACTCGACGAATCCGGCCGTCCCGAGGCTGTCGCGGGTGTCCCGCCCGACTACTTCTCCGCCGACGGTCAACTCTGGGGCAACCCGCTCTATCGGTGGGAACAGCACACTTCGAGCAAATTCGCCTGGTGGAAAGAGCGTATGAAATCAGCGCTACGGCTCTACGACATGGTGAGGATCGACCACTTTCGCGGATTCGCGGGTTACTGGAGCGTTCCGGCCGGGGACAAGAACGCCCGCGGCGGTGCTTGGAAGGAGGCTCCAGGCGTGGCGCTCTTCAAGGCTCTGCAGAAAGAGTTTCCCGACCTACCTGTGGTGGCCGAGGACTTGGGCGACATCACTCCCGACGTGACGGCCTTAAGGCTCCAGTTCCAGTTACCGGGAATGAAAGTGCTCCAGTTCGCCTTCTCCGACCCCACCAATGAGTTCTTACCCCATAACTACGAGCGAGAATTCGTTGTCTACACCGGCACACACGACAACGACACCAGCGCCGGTTGGTTCGAAGACGAAAGCCGCGGCGACGAGCAGAACTTCTTCCGCCACTATCTGGGCCTCCCTGAGAACGTCACCACGGAAGATGCCGTTCGCCAGATGATCCGCTTGGCGCTGCGAACGGTGGCCTCTATAGCCATCATCCCTTATCAGGATCTGCTGGCGCTCGGCAGTACCGCCCGAATGAATACGCCCTCACAGGCCTCTGGCCACTGGCAATGGCGTCTCACACCCGACCAGTTTGAGCCCAATCAGGATTGGTTCAAAGAAGCAACCTGGATGACAGGACGGGCGCCATGAATTCCACAGCCGTCGTGAACGTCGTCATCGACCCCGAATACGGAGACCTCTGGACCGGATCGGTTCCCATCGTGCGCGGTACGGGATTCCGACCCATGCAGGAGGTCCGATTGGAGGTCAGTTGCCGAGATGGCCAAGACCGTCTTTGGAAAAACTCCAACGCTTACTTGGTCGACGGCGAGGGCACCTTCGACACCGCCACAACCCCGGCCGTGGGGGACGACTACTACGGGGTCGTTCCCGAAGGCCTCTTAACAAGTCTGAAGTGTGAAAGTGGACCTGGCCACGATTTCACTTTGCCCGCCACCCAGGTCCTCGAATACCGGTTCGCCATCAAAGACGGCGAGGTTGACCTTTGGTCCACCACTCTAAAACGTAGCGCCGGACGCCCAGACGATGGTGCGGTTCCGCCTAAGGTGCGCATCACTTACTACGACGACGACCCCAAAGGTAAGGGTCAATTGGCAGCGGTCGCCCTCGCGCCGTACGGAGTGTTCCTCCAGTACGGACCCTGCCCAGACCGTTCCGTAGACCTCGACCCCGCCATCCGCTCCCTTCCTCACGCCATCGTGGCGTCTGGACGTTCCTCGGCCAACGCCTTAGAAGATGCGAGGCGTACCGAAAACTTAGGCGCGGTGATCCTGTTCGCCGGGGGCGGCCTTCGTTTCGAACCTTATCAAGATCTGGACCACATTCCGTTAGACCATTCCAAACTCCAGCCCAAAGCCCAGAGTTTTCTCAACACACGGGAGATCTACGCCACTGCGGTGGCGGACCGTGAACAGCGCAACAGAGGGCGCATCGCTGTGGAAGAGATCGAGGCCCCGCTTCACCTCTTCAGCGGTCTCGATGACCAGATCTGGCCGTCTTCGGCCTTTTCCGAGTTGATCGCCCAGCGACGTAAGGCCAAGAACTGCACTTGGCCCACCATCCATCAAACCTTTGTGGGAGTCGGCCACGACCTCGGTCCCACCATCGGCTTGCCAACTCTATCGACCACGGAGCGTTCCGTCAGTCATCCGGAAACCGGCTTTCGCCTCTTATTGGGCGGAAAGGGTGGACGTCAGGCTCGGGCGCGTCGAGAATGCTGGGATGCCTTGCTAGCTATCTTGAGCGCGCTAAAGTAGACTTTTCCAGGTTCTAACAAAGTTCCACTCTTCTCCAAACGTGGCGAAACAATGTTTCCGGTAAGCTCTTTCATGGAAAGAGGTACTTATGTGGAAATTATGGCCCCTCGGTAAAATCTTTGGCGTGGAATTGAAGATTCATGGCACTTTCATGCTTCTCCTCGCTTTCTTCGCGCTCTCTGGCTTCTTTCAAGGGGGAGCCCTTCAGGCCGGTCTCAGCTTAGCTTTGGGACTGGTCTTGTTCTTGGTCGTCATTCTCCACGAATTTGGACACATCTTGGCCGCCAAGCACTTCGGCATTCCCTCCAAGGACATCATCCTATCGCCGCTGGGCGGTATAGCCCGGGGACAAGGCCTGCCCAAGAAGCCCAGCCACGAAATGGCCATCGCCGCGGCGGGGCCCGCCGTCAACCTCGTTTTAGCCGGGGTCACCTACCTTGGACTTCAAGCTATTCCCTGGACACACATCGGGCCGGGCGGTGGATTCGCAGGCTCATTGATGAATTGGTTCTTCACCATCAACGTGGTTCTGGCACTCTTCAACCTCATTCCCGCACTGCCCATGGACGGTGGTAGAATTCTAAGAGCGGCTTTGACTCATAAGATGGGCTACCTCAGAGCCACCCAAACCGCCGCGAAAGTCGCCCGATGGACTACGCTTGCCATGGCAATCTATGCTATTTCCACCGGTCATTTCACCCTGCTCTTGATCGCGGGAGCGGTGTTCGTTCTCTCCTGGATGGAGATCTTCCAGGCTCACGTCAAGCAGGCCCAAGCGCATCCTATGTTTCAGGCCTTTGGCGGCGCCGGTGGAGGCAGAGGCCACACGCATCCCCACTCCAGTGGCGGAGGTGTTGTCGTCGACCAAGACGGCAACGTCGTGGGCGGACACCCTCGTGCAGGCTGGAGTTCCGTCGAGAACGTTCGCCCCACTCAAGACAGCAACGGCTGGAGCGTCCAATCGGCGCGATGGCTAGATTCTGGTCCGAAATAGGCGAAGCCCGGTCCGAACTAGGTAGCGCCCGGTCAGAGATAAGAAAAAGGCGGACCGTGAGGCCCGCCTTTTTCTTTAGGCACTAGACCGGAAAAACTTCCGGACAAGGTCCTTAGAGTGTTAGAAAAAGTCTAACGATGATAGATCTGGTGGGGAATCGGCTCGGCGATGACCGGGTCGATAGGATCCCAGATTCTCATTTTGATGTCGTAGTTGTCTTTCGCCTTGCTCTCGAGCTTCACGACGATCCGTTCATAGTCGTTCCCGTCGCGAGGAAAGGTATAGCGTCGGTTCATCCGGGCGTCTTTTTGGTGACCGATGAGGCGCATGTCCGGGGTATAGAACGACACGCTGATGTGCTCAAGTCTGAGCGAATCACGCTTGTCCGTCCACGGGAACACGTCCGCCAGCCCTGTTCTAGGGTGCTCGTTCCAGAATTCGGCGCGATTGGACTCAAGCTCCCAATACTTGCCATTAGAGGCGTCGAAAGTCACGTAACTTTCGGGATAAAAAAAGAATCCAGCGACTCTCGAAGGGTATTCGAAGAGGCGATATCCATACGTACCGTGACCATTGACAACGGAAGCCACTCCACGGTCTTGTTCGGCCGCCGCGGGCTGAGAGCCCCAGAGACCGATGGCGAGAGCGGCGGCTGCCAGGGGAATTAATGACCTTAATCTCATCCGGGTCTTCTCCTTATAATTCGATAATTTGAGAAGTCGGAAGTGCCCCTCCCGCCCCTCGGCGAGATGATCAAGTAGATATGATCATCTCGTGACGGTCGAGTTTCCACGAGTGGATCCTCATTCCTCCATGGTGGGGCATACCGGCAAGTGAAACATGAACTGCTCGGCATGCCCGGACCGCTCACTCCTAACGGGGAAGTCGTCGTGACCCCCGGCCCAGGAACTCTTGGTCCTCGACATAACTCACGATGGTCGCTCCCTCTTTGGCCATGGTCCGAAGTAAGTCTCGCAACTCTGGATCGGTACCTTTGAAAAGAAATCTGACCAGATTAGAGGTGCTGACCGAAACGCTCAAATGATGAATGCGTGGCTCATCATCGAGCAGCTTCACCGCGCGCCGGAAACCCGATTCGAACTGTACCTGCATCATCTTAAAACAGGACAGACTGGCGCGAAGATGGGACACCGGCCCGTAGGCCAGGACGCTTCGGGAGGTCAGAACACACAGATAGGTGGCGATCTCGGAAAATTCTCCAAGTCCCGGAGCCGTCGCCACCAAGGTGGTCCCTCGACTCTGAATGCCGGTCAGAACCTGGCGAAGTATCTGCTGCTCGGCGCGATCGAGACGAAAAAAGGGGTCATCTAAAAAAATGAGGTGGGGATCCGACAGCAACGCCCGTGCGATAGACAAGCGTTTACGCAACGCGAAGTTTAGGGTCGAGATCTTGTGATTCTGCATCCCCTGCAGGTGGCAGACAGCTAGAGCTTGGGCAGTCAACGGCGGACGGTAGTGGGCGTCAAGCCCGTAAACGTCAGCGAAAAAATCAAGGTATTCCCAGACTTCCAATTCCTCGTGAACTCCTGGGATCCTTGACACCACTGCAAGTTCGGAAGAGGAAGGGACGGTGGAACTCCCATCTCTGTATAGAATCTTGCCTTGCTTGGGTGCGATGAATCCCGCCATGCAGGCCAAAATATCGCTCTTCCCAGACCCGGACGGTCCAAAGATCACAAAGATCTCTCCCCGACCTAGCTTGAGAAAAAGATGGTCGGAGCCTTGAGCCTTGGCCTCCAACAGATGAGGGGGAAGGAGATTTTCCAATGTGAGAAGCGGCTGCGTCAAAACGTTCACACAGCTATCGAAGAATAATCGTGTCGGACTCAGAGAGACCAAGCTCTTGACGCACGGCCCGTCGCAACTCATCAAGTTCGGCCTTGCTTCGCTGCTTCTTTGAACGTACGTAGACGGTCACATGCTCGCCTTGGGACTCAATTGAGAGATCAACGCCCAGACGGCGTGCCGCGCCAGAGCGATTCTGCTCGATGGAGGCCACTCGAGAGGGCGCCTGAGGTATGGGGGCCGAGACCTCAGCTTCCGCTTTCTTCGAAGCATCCGCCATCGAACTCGACGCAGAAACGACGTTGGCGACGGGAGACGACGCTGCTCGAGGGGGTGGCGCCGCGGCGGCCACTCGCGCCCGACTGAGGACCACCGTTGACGGCTTCGGAGCGTTCTCTTCGCGAAGCCCGTCCTCGTCCCCGGGGGAACCACGCCCACCCGATGAGCCGGGACGATCCACCCCCAGCGCCATCTCTTTGAGTTGCTGACGGCGTTCCTCGGAAACAGCAGCGGAAGCCCCATCTGTGGTCGGTTCCACCCGCGTCGGAGCGGGAGCACCTTCGAGGATATCCTTAGATTTCGCTTCGGGAGCCGGATTTTTAACAGCGGAAGACGAGGAACTTGAGTATCCGCTCAACGCTCCTGCGGAACCTTTTCGACCATTGCTTTGACTCGTCGAACTCGGTGCTGCTCGATAGGCTGGCAACGCACTACCCGCGGAGCGAGTCGCCGAACCTGCCGACGCAACGGTTGGAGGCCTGGGTTTGGCGGGTGCGGCAGAGCGTGAGGGAGTGTAGTAGGTCACCTCCGCAGGTCCAGACTTGCCGGAATCCGTGGCGTCTTCGAGGGCTTGTTCCACGTCCACAGTGGCAACCGGACCGTTCTCCTTATAGTTATCGAATTTTGAATCAGTCTCGCCGGTGGCATCCTGTTTGATCTGGCTCTTTTCTGTGCTCTCAGAGGCTACAGCCACGGCTTTTCCCTCTGCGTCATCCCAAAGAATGCCTCGGGCTTCGTCTAGGTCTTTATCGGCCACCAAAATACGGTCTTGAGTAACAGTGTATCGCAACTTTTTGGCCAACAGCTTTTCCGCTTGCTCTTTGAGCAAAGAGCGGTCGTCGCTCGTAAAGACAGCCACGCCTGAAGTCTCCCCCGGCGGCGGTTCGGCCGCCGCAACCTCCGAGGAAGAAGCGCTCCGCTTACCTGCGGAATCATCGTTATCAGCGAAATACTCCTGATTCGCGGCCCCGGCTAAAGTCTCCGATTCGCCACGACTCGATCGTGTGGGCTGATTATAAAGATGCACACCAAAGGACAGAAACATCAGCGCCGCGGCGCTGGCCATCAACGGCTTGGGATTGATCCGATCGAGCATCCCCGAAGCCCTCTTCCAGGCCGGAGCCGGAGAAAGCTTTCTCACAAAAGGCAGCAATTTCGGCGCCCGGGGAGCAGATTTTAGCCGGAGAAACTCATTGCGCAGATTCGCCGGCATATCCGGCACATTCTCACGGTCAATGGATGTTCTCTGCAGCTCTTCAGCCAGCGCTCTGAGGAGGGCGTATTCCTCTAAAGCTTTATCAGAGCAGAAAAGCCGTGCCTTTTGCTCTGACGTTCCGGGAAGTCCATCGATGGTTCCAATGTTGAAACCAAGCTCTACCACATCGTCCACCGACAACTCTTCCTGAGGCGGCTTCATGCCAGACGCGAAGCCTTGGCGCAACTCCAGGATGACCTCACGAAGCTCGCTCATCTCGCGGGCGAGGTCGCCATCTTGGCCGATCGCTTCGTCAACCTCCCGGCGCTCCTTAGCGTTAAGAACACCCTCTAGGTAGGGGATAAGCTTTGATTCTATGTTCTCAGAGTCGTATCTCATTTTGAGCTTTCAGTTGAATTGGTCGTGGCCGCTTGGAAAAAATTCCCTCATTATCAACCTGGCGAGTAAATTCTTGTTTTCAATTTAGAAAGACAGCGCTTGAGCCGCGAGCAGACCGTGCCTAAAGGCAGTTCCAAGACGGTACAGATCTCTTGGTAGGACATTTGGCGGTAGTATCTTAGCGAAATGATTCGCCGACAGCCTTCCGGCATCTCTGCGAGCGCCTTTTGAAGATCTTGAAATTGCTCACTGGCCATCAGTGCGCCCTCGGGGTCACCGTCTTGGGAGATAACGTGATGGCGCGACATGCCTTCCTCTCCTCGACCCTCTTCAAGTTCAACATTGTAGGTCTCTTTGGGTCGCTTGAGAGCAGACTTTTTCCTCAAGTGGGAGATGCAGCGGTTACGGGCTAAGCGCTCTACGAAGGTCGTGAGGCGCGATTCTGAGCGAAAGTTTCCTAGAGAGCGAATCAACTCGGTGAAGACCTCTTGAATTCCGTCCTCGACCTCGTTGACGGAGAATCCCCACTTCTTCCAACCGACAACAAAACGAATCTGAGGATAGAAAGAGCGATAGAGGTCAGCCCAAGCCGCCTCGTCTCCATCAAGACACCGAGTCACTAAGATCTTTTCCTCCTCAGATGTCATGGCCGTTCGCTAACTTTCCCCCTCTGTGAACACCTTTGGCAACTTGGCATCCTCCGCAGGAGTTCCTTCCTTCATGGAACGAGCTCTCATCCGCGAAGGATTACGCTCCTTGAAGACAAAGGCTTGTCGTCAGACAACGACCGGTTTGGAATATATCTTCCAAGAAGACTTGCGGTCGAGGAGGCAGACGACATGTTTGGGGAAACCATAGTTCTCGCGTACGACATGAAAGTGGGGGAGAAACTCCGCTATAAAACAGAGGTATTTTCTGAACAGAGCGTTCAGGAAGACGGCCAGCCGAGCCAAGGATTCAGTTCAAAAATGGACATGGTGATGGTTCAAGAAGGCAAGAACGTGATGCCCAATGGAGACATGGAAGTCGACGTCACCATCGTTGATGGAACCATCGAGCGGGACGGCCAGACCACGCAGATACCGACCGTGGGTCAGACCATCACCATCGTGATGAAGAAAAGCGGAGAAATCGTCCGAACCAGCGTCAGCTTTCCTTTCAGCCAGCCCGCTTTCCCCGAACGTCAGTTGAAAGTCAACGACACCTGGACAGGTGACTCACAAATGGACATTCCCCTCTTCGACGATGAAGGCAATCAATCGGGCACCAAAAAGGCCGATCTGACCTATCATTACACCCTGGGCGCACTGGAACAGTCGCGCGGCTATGAAGTCGCCGTCATCAACGTAAGTTGCCCCGAAACCAGCTTCGACCTGACCGAGGATACCGTGCAAAAGATTACGGCCACCGGCGTGACTCAGTTCAGTCATAAAAAGGGCCGACTGATCAAATCCCACGTTTCAACGAACACGGAGATCAAGGCACCGACCGCCGTGGTCGGTACCAAAATCAAAGTTGTTGTCGAACTGCAAGACGCCAGCGGCGGCGACAGCGGTGGAGGCGGAGGCGCCGGCTTCGGCGGATCTCCCGATGAACAGTTCATCTTGACCTAGAATATCGGATGGGGCCAAGCAGCCCTTTGCCCCACAAAGAAAAGAGCCGCGCTCAGCGCGGCTCTTTTCTTTGTGGGGAGCGTTTCCCCGAGCACTCCCTCTTGGTAGGCCTCGGAGTTACTTAGACTTTTCGGACTAGCCTCCACCAGTAACCAAAACGACGAAGACGTCGGTTTGGGTCTGGTTTCTGGCCTGTCCGGAGGTCGCGTTGGCTGTCACGACCAAGTCCGAACTGTTGAGCAGCGTGCGATCAATGATGAGTTCACCTTCACCGCCGGGTGCCGTATTGAAGTAGGCTCCAGGCACCGTCTGGTTCGTGGCTTTGTCAACAACCGTCCACTGTGTGGTTGAGGTAAGATCCTCCACCGTTCCGTCGTCGAAGAAGCCTGTCGAACTGAATTGCAGATTGGTACCGGAACTTAGAATCGTGAAGTTCCCCGGAGCGATCTGTAGTTCGAAATCGAGTTGAATGGGTGGGACGTTTCCTTGCAGATCGACGTTCGTTGTCGCTGTAATCTGCGAGGGGAAGTTGAGATTTGCGTCGAGCCCCAAGGTGTGAAAAGACATGCCGGTGCTTTGGTTGGATGTGCCCAGCGGAGTCACCTCACCCCACTGTGCTGGATAGTTACTGATATAGACGAGCGTGTTGTTGACGACTTCGGTAAACGTCGCCGGGGTGACACTGTAATCTCCGGAGTAGCCCTTGGAAATGTTCGTGCTCGCGTTGATCTGTGTGTTAGCCGTTCCGCCTATGAGAAAGTTTCCACCGACGTAAGCATGGTAGTGCGCGGCAACCTCAGAGCCCCCAAAGAAAACACTGGAGGATGGGTTCGAAAGGCCGTCACAAGTGCCGAGATACGGCAGTTCCCAACTGTGCACTTGGTTGGACATTTCGGACGGAAAATTGTTTTGTTGACCGGTGAGACCTGGGGGGTCGATATAGATCAGCGGATCCCCAATGGAGCGCACCAAGAGATAAGGGCGAGTGTCATCGCTGTGCTTTGTCGCTTGATTGCTGCTCTCGTGAGTCAAACGGAACTCCGACGGCGTCGTTCCTTTGACCCAACTGCTCCCGCCTTGAGGGATCCATTCCTGGTACCAGATGTCTCCATCGCTGTTGATTCCACTGACGTCAAATCCCAATTTCGATAAACCGGAGAGAGTTTTTCCATAGTCCGTGGCTCCAGATGTGGCATATCCTCTCTGTTGCAGCGCTTTGCACTCATTGTAAGATGGCAGACGCCAGGTGTTTGCACCATACGTCTCGCCATTACTCAACTGCAAGGAGAAGTTCTTCGCGTTCGTGATGGCCTGAGACGACGTGACCGCGTTTTGGGTCGGAAGATACCAGATCAATCCATACTGAAGGTCTACCAGGATGTCGTCACTTGGTACGATAGCAGGCAGTTGCGCCCGTTGACTGTAGAGGGACCGAACGACGTTATCGATATAGATTTGCTGGGTCGGTATCTCTTTTCCTGGAGTGGCATTAGCGTGGGCGGCTTCGCTCAGGACTTGGCTCCCTAGAATCTGATATTGCGCGTATTTTCCGAAGGCTGCAAGAGGACCATTGATTAAGGCGTTGCTTCGGACAGGCCAGTTCATCCACTTTTGTGTCGCGGCGCTGTCGTCGACACCAGCCTCTGAGAGTACATAGTTGCGAGCCAGGGTGACCAGATTGGTATCTCCACCCGAGGTGTTGCCAGTATTGACAACAACCAAAGGGTAGACGCTGGTAGGAGCGTTACCGGTCATATCCTGCATGATCTCGTCGAGCGACGTTCTCATCTGATTCGTGGTAAGGGTTGAAACGAGGTTGAGAATCTCCGACGTAGGAGCCTCTTCAATCGGAACGTTCTGAAGGTATCCAACACCTGTGTTCGTGGACTTGAGCGTACCACTGCCAGCGGGAGCGCCAGGGGCGGCGGGGATGTAAATGGATGTTATAGCGGTCGTTTCTTGTCCGACTTGGGTCGTTATCGCTTCGGCGTAGTCTTTGTCGAGAGCGTCGGCAGGTGTTGTGTAAGCCGAGCCGAGGTCTGTTTGAATGATGCTGGTGATACCATCTTGAACTTGATTGAGAGTGCTGAGAATCTCGTCAAGCTCCACAGTGGTCCCGAAGTTCCAACCGAGCTTCTCGGCCATATAAGTATAGGCTACGTCTATGCCTCCCTGCGCGATGTTGGTGACCAGGCCAGTGCCAACGCCGCTCAAGAGGTCGACTGCGGCATTGGAGCCCTCCTGGGCCAGGATCTGCTCTCTGTCCGCGGTCGCCAGGGGCGCCGAAGTCCGAGTCCGAGCTCTCACCCCGGTGGAAGGCGCGAAAAGATCATGGAGAAAGGCCACTTCGACGGCTTGGCGCTTGGCGGGTCGAGCGCGGACCTCTTCTAAAAGTCCGATCAATAGGCTGTCCACGCCCATTAGTGAACCATCGATGGTTTCAGGCCGGAGCAGAAAGGCTCTCGGCGTAGAATTTCCACCAAGGAACTGGTCGTAGAAGGCGCTCGGGCTTCCACTTTTTGCTGCGGCTCCGAAAAAGGCTATATGAGAGAAGGGTTGATGAGTGGACTCCTCCATAATATTCAAGCCGAAACCGGCCGGAATATCGAGAGCCCCACGCACTCGGTTCTCGATCTCAGAGAGCGGAACGCCCGGCTGAGAACGACTGGACAGACTGACCAGGGTGGTCGGAACGTTGATGACGGCGTACTCCGCCTGGCTGTGGTCGCGTACTTCGCGCGCGAAGGTCGTCCCGTCAGCCAGCGTCGCCAACAGACGAAAGTCTTCAGGGACGGGGCCTGCGAAGGAGAAATTCCCGGTAGCGTCCGAGGTCGTCTCTGCCAGAATTTGACCGTTCACATCCTGGAGTCTGACCGCAATCCCTGGAACAGGCGCTCCGAGGAAAACCTTTCCGGTCACCGGTGTTGTCGTCTGGGACCCCACGTTCGGCGTGAAGACGTAGTCGTCTCTCCCCGAATCGCATCCATTGACCAGTAATATTATGGCCAGAAGTATGAGCCATCTCTTGTAGTATTTCATTATCAGGAACCTTTCTATCTATGAGCTAGGCTTCGTCTTCACGTGAAGAGTTCCTTCTGGTCGAATGAAAAGCAACTAGCTAGGAGGATCTTTTAACACCGCGTGAACTCCCACCAACGGATTTACCATCTGGGTAATGCGCAGATCTACCACGGCGCTGGCCCAGGCGAGGGCCTGAGACCGGTTCAACGATGTCTTTTCCTGGATAAGATCGAGCGTGGAATTGAGGGCGATACGGGCCGCCTCCTCAAGGGTCGAGGCGACCCCAAAGGAGACCCACCCCTCCGACGTTTTCGCCCGGGGCCCTTTCATAAGGGGGGTCCCGCGGTGAACTGTCAGTCGGACTTCAGCATTTTCCATGGGACATTCGATGGCCGTCCCGGCCACCTCACCGTCCCCCTGGGCAGCGTGTCCATCGCCCACCGACAGCAGACCGCCGGTCACCTCTATAGGCAGAAACAGTGTCGACCCCCTCCCCAGCACTCGCGCGTCGAGATTTCCGCCCGTTCGCGGGTGGGGCACCCAACCTGGGGACCTGTGCTCGTCGCGACTCGCAAGCCCGATGGTTCCTAGAAAAGGAGCAAGCGCGACCGTCTGGTTCCATTGATTGCTTGCCGTGCCCGCCGCCAGATCGAGATCCCAAAAAAGACTCTCTTTATGGT
>JBBKWP010000104.1:0-3259 GCA_037968995.1 Candidatus Xenobia bacterium | reverse complement strand
GATCAGTTCGCCGTGCGCAGCACCCCTGGCCGCTTGCACGTGAAACAGTCGCGGAGATCGGTCTTTCGAGGTGGCTAACGCTCGGTGAGCCGGACCAGTCATTCGCCGTCCGCAGGACCGACCCAAAAAGCTCGTCACCCGCCCGTCCTTGTCCGTTAGCGGAACCACCACGCAACCATAAAGCGTCTCAGTACCGCGCTCGTTGAGAATCCCAAGCTCGGTCAGCGCCTCTCGTTGGGCCTGGCTCTGGGCCAACTTCGCGCACGAACCGTCCACGTAACCCAGCCGAAAAGCCCTCATCGTATCGGAACTCGAAATACCACGTTCCGCCAGATAGGCGACGGCCTCTTGGCTCTTCGCCAGACTCGTCGCGTAAAGCTCCGCCATCCGCTCCAACAATTCAGGCCTTACGGGTGGAGAAGACCCATCGGGATCGGACTTCGCTCCATTCACTTGCTTCGGAACCTTCACCATTCCGTTCGTCGTCTTCTCCAACGTCTCCATCAGCTCGCCCCTTCCGTTCTTCCTGTGCTTCGGTTCTTCACCAGACATCTCGCGCCATAGATCGGCCGCCTCACCAAACGACAACCCCCGTGCCTTCTGTAAAAACGTGATGGCATCACCGCCCTCACCACACCCAAAACACCGCCACAGCCCCTTCTCAGGATCCACCGACAGCGACGGCGTCGCGTCGTCGTGGAACGGACAACAGGTTTTGTAGGTGCGGCCCTCGCGCTTGAGGGTCGGGGAGGCGAAAAGATCTAGGAATGGGTTTGCGGTCATTGGCATCTCAGCCTCAACGGCTTAAGCTTGTAGCTCACCAGCGTTTCGAGGTCGAAAAGCACAAAGTCACCATCCATTTCTAGGGATAATATAAACCCATTACGGGACAATATCAACTGAGAATGAGATTAAAGATTGGAAAAAATCCTATGCCAAGGCTAAAATAGTCCTAGAAGATTTCTTTGGGAGCCACAAAAAGTGAACCTACACGACAAAATTCGCAGACTGCGTCAGGAGAAAAGTTGGACTCAAGCCGAGCTTGGCGAAAGGATCAGTGTCCATCAAAAACAGATCTCTTCCTATGAGCGTGGTGTGACGGTCCCTTCCACGGATATCCTCATGAAGATTGCCGAAGCATTTGACGTGACCCTCGATTATTTGGCCTTTGACAAGAATTCAGCCAACAATGGCAAACTACAGATCCAAGACCGAGAACTTCTCCGACGCTTTGAAACCATCGACACCTTTCCAGAGCAATATCGAGATTTGGCCAAAGAAATCTTGGATCTTCTCGTTCTGAAACACAATTTCCAAGAATTCGCAAAGGCCAGTGCCTAACCCAGCAAAGGATCTGTCATGAACAAAACTTATCTGCATCAACTCATTGAAAAGCTTCCAGAGAGCACGCTTCCGACGGTTGGAAGCTTCATTGGCTACATGTTGGAGCAATCCAGTGCTGAGCAAATCTCAGATGAGACCCACGACAACGCGCAACTTGATGACGAGGACTATTCCCAGGAAGAACTCGAGAGTTTCCAGCAGGGGATCGAAGAGTTTCATCGCGGCGAAACCATCTCTCACGACGAAATGAAGCGCAGGTTTAACGTTGCCTAACTGGAGCCTCCAGTACTCTACCAAGGCCCAGAAAGACATTCAAAGGCTCGACGATACCACCAGAGAGATCATCTTAAGGGCCATTGAACGCCTCCTTGAAACACCGCCCCAGGGGGACCTCAAAATGCTCACAGGCATGAAAGGCTTCTGGAGAATACGAGTCGGTGAGTGGCGAATCATCTACTCGCGAAGCAAGGCGAAAAAGACATTTGTTATCACCCGGGTTCTCCGTCGCTCCACCACGACTTACTGATACCCAGTCTTGGCAACTCTCTCCGGTACCACATTCAACACCAGAGTGTTCGGCTTGGGGTAAGAGGCCGGCAAAAGGTCTAGTCGAAAAGGTAATTCCACCCCGACTAAATCCTCCATCCTCCTCCCGAGAAGATCCTTCTCGGCGCAGTAGGCAAAGGTGAGCTTCAAGTATCTTCGGACCACCATCAGGGGCAAGAACTCACCACGATGACCCATCCACTCCATCAGATCCCTTTTGAACTGTTACATCGTCGACAAGCATATATAAGATTTTCTGCGTTGTCCTGTCCGCCACGTTTCTGCGGAAGCACATGATCGAGGGAGAGGCTTTCTGGAGACCCACAATAGTTGCAATACTGGCCGGTCTTCAACTTGATTTTTTCATCGGAAAAGATGGTCCCCATCTTCATGGAGCCGTCCTTGAGACCTTTGAAGAGCTTCGCACGAACAACATAATTGGGAACGCCGTACTTCTCTTTACTATTCTCCACCGCCATGTGGGCCATGGCCAGATTAGCGTAGGACCAATAAAGAATCTCTCCGACAGTTTCGAGCTTTTGCTTCGCCATTCCGTCCCACCCTCTTCGTCGTGCTCTTTGCTTGGCGGAGCCAGGTTGCCCAACTTCGTGAAAAGCACATGCCAAAATTTCGGTCGGAATGAAGACGAACCTGCTTCAAGTAGACGAACCACTCCGCCTCCGGAAAGCCCCTTCCTCAGCAACCCCCAAGCTACTCTTTCACCCCACCAACTCCAGCCACCCAGATCAGGCCCCTCCGGGGCAAGTCTCGATGATCAGCAAAAGCAACGACAACAGCAAAAACAGGGGGGTCCCTTCGTCAGGGGCGGGGTGTTCCATCGCCCTTTACCGTAAAGGGCGAAGGCAACACCCCAGGGCTTAACCCGGAAAGCCGGCATCAATCGAGTCCAGCAAACGACAACCTCGGATAGGTTGGGGGACACGCGCGTGACCCACGTCGCGGTAACAGAGCCGTTCATGCGTTACTCCACAGCGAATCCCCCAACGCGGCACCGCTAAACGACAAAGATCGCGCAAGACTGGAACCAGATGACAAAACTGCCCACCTTCCGGAAGGGCCCGGCTCCTCATTCACGTTACAACGTCCGTCTCGGACCCACCAAGGGTGGTTCCTGAAGACAGAAACCATCCCGGCTTCGCCGGGACGGTGCCCTTGTTCGGTCCGGCCGGGCGTTGGACGTCTCGTAAAAAAGCCGGGCCCCAAACCAGAACCAAAGACCTGGCACGCGCTCGGCGACGGCCTGGCGGCCGCCGCCGAACGCGCGCCTCAAGTGGAAGACGACAACTCATACGAGACCCGCAGGGGAGAGACCAAGGATCAGATCAGGCAGTGCAACGCTCAATATAGG
>JBBKWP010000103.1:0-3074 GCA_037968995.1 Candidatus Xenobia bacterium | reverse complement strand
GAGTAGGGCTGCCGCCCATCGCCGGGAGGTCTGGTCTTCCAGAGGTGGGCAGGTCGGCCAGTGTTGGGGGAAATCAGGATGGCGAACCTTGAGAAAACGAGCGGCCGTGGCAACGGCATCGTCTGGCCGGTTCGCGACCAGGGCCTCGGCGATCTCAACGGGTGCGGGCCGACGGTCTTGGTGTTGATGAAAAGCGAGCTTGGCTATAGAAAAGGCGTAGGGCAAGAAAGCCGGTTCGTGCGCCGGCTCAACGGATGACGACTGTAATAAGCGCAGGCCTCGCAGAAGACGCTCGATACGGGCCTCATCGAGCCCTCCGGCAAGGAACGCCTCGATGTGTCTTAGTCGGGCGGGATGGGTGGACCAAAAAGGGGCGTTGAACCGAGGGTAGCCGCCGGGGGTCATCAGCTTACTGGCCTGATTTGCAAAGCGGGCGCGGACGCGAAGCAAGCTGAGCATTCTCGCGCAGAGGTCGGGACCTACGAAGTGTTCGAACTGGCGATCCAAATCAAGATTCGGATCTGTGAGACCTCGGCCCAAGCCCGACAAAGCCAACGCGCAGCCGAACTCCGGGGTGCCGTCGTCGGCTGCCGAGATCCAGTCCTTGGGTAGTCTCAAAGGTCCCGCGACATCCTCTGGGAGCGCTCCCAGGGCCTCGACGACTTGGGCGACGTCCACCGGTTCTTCGAGCAGCTGCCCTTGGAGGACGCTAGAGATATCCTCCTTGAGTTGCCACTCGAGATCTCTAAGAAACATTGGACGGCTGGCTTTAGAAGCCGTCCGTCGTCCTACCGGAATGGCAAAGAACGAGCGTCCATTTCTGGGAAGAAAGGTATAGCGCAGCGTGTTTTTATCATGGTCTTGTGCGAGCAGCTTTTCGACCTGCTCGAGGGTCGCCGGGGTGGACCAAACGGGGAAACAGAGGTCGCGCTTGCTGGTCTCATCAGACACAGCCGAGGGATAGCCGACAGAGGTGTGAGGGGCCTCACCTCGACCGCCGGGAAAAAGCTGCGTCCCCTCCATTCCCAGGATGTAGGTCCAAGGATTGGACAGAGACTCCCCCACCGGTTCGACATCGGATGAGTTGAAGCCGCCGCTGGAACCGGGATGGTGGGGACCGGTGGTGATCGGCTCAAGATGGTCGGTGAGGGTGTCAAACAGGGCAGCGCGCAGAAGCGATTCCGATTCAGCAGACCATGCCGGCGTCTCCCCGTTGGCGGCGCCTTCATCGAGCACGAGTAACTTTGTGAGACTGTCCATAAAGGTCTTGGCAAAATCGAAGCGACCGGAGTTACCGCCCGTGAGAAAAAGGGAGTGGTAGGTGACGTCTCCGTCCTTGAGTGTCAGCACCGCGTCGAGGTAGCGACGGGCTTCGGGAGTGAGATCTGAATGAAGGTCCCAGAGCAGCGCGAACTTTAAGCGCGGTGTTCCGGGTCTCTCCTTGAGGTCGTGAGCCTTGAGGGTCTGGTCAATGATGGCAAGGGCCGCTCGGTAGTCTGCAAATCTCGGGTCCTTACTCTCCTCGATCTGGGTGACGGCGCTCTCGTGGGAACGTTCAAAAAACCCGCCGCTGCCGTTCCAGGGGGCGGCCATGGGAGTGGGTCGGTAGTCTCGCAAAAAGAACGTGAGAAGACTCGCTTCATCGAGAGTGGACTGCAAGTGAAACCGTTCGTTCTGCCACCAGCCCTGAGCACTAGGATCCGCTTGCTCGGTGACCAGCCGTAAGACACCCAAGGCCGCGGTGTAAGAGGCCAAAGGTTCGAGGCGCAGACCGTCGAGGGTGAGGTGATGTGACACGCTAACCTTCCCAGCAGAAGTAGCAGATACCGGACCCGTAGTTGTTGTCGGACCCCTCTTCCCCCAAAGGCGAACCACACTGTTCGCAGGTGGGCCCAGGCCAAGGGATGTTGAGCGACTTGAGGCGGATGAGGGCCGGGTTCCAATCATACGAGGTAATAACGATCGCCCCCGTGCGCACCCCTGCGGCGACCGCGTCCAAGACAGCCGGTAGTTGCTCGGGCGGAGCGTTCAAGATGGCCCCAAGAATCTCCGACTCCAGAGCCTTACCATCTCGAATGCGCTGTATGGTCTGGTCCCAGTCCATGGGGGTCGAGTTCTTGATGGGGTGGTTGATTTCCCGTTTGGGGGTGGGAGGAGACCACGCGGACAATTCTCACCGGCTGGTTGGCGCGCTGGTTGCGACCAGAGAGCTGCCGAAAGTTTGACCGGGACCCTCAGGAAGATCGGTCAGATGACTTCAACGATCCGTTCTCCATTTGTAAGTTCGTTCATGATTGCTGGAAGCAAGCGAGCGAACCAATCGAGCAAGAACTTCTTCCGGCAATTCCCGACCCGCAGCCAAACCACCGGTGCACCCTCAGGATCAAGCGCAGCAAGATGGACGAAGTCTTCGTCCTTAGTCAGAATAATCCAAGACTCGTTCCTGGCGACACTCCAAATTTCGTGGTCTTCCGACGTATCCATGGAAATATCGATGACGTGGCGACTCGGAAAGCCTTGTTCTGTCAACCATCTCGCGAGTGCTGGCGGAAGTTGGGCGTCGACAAGAAATTTCAACTGGCAGCGCTACGGAGAATGGGATGGCTGTTCTGTACTGCCGCGAACTTCAGAACCGCATAGATATCGGCACTTTCGAGATAGGGGTAATCTTCAAGAATCTCCTCGTGATCAGCCCCATTGGCCAGAAGCTCTAGCACGTCGACAACCCGAATGCGCAGTCCTCTGATGCAGGGTTTTCCCCCGCAAACTTCAGGATCAACTGTAATTCTTGTTTCCATACTCACTACTTCGTGGCAACGGCTCCATCTCTTTCTAGAACGACGATGTTGATGGAGTCTCTTGTATTTCGATCCTGATAGCCTCAGCGTCCAGTTTGTCTTGCTCGATCTCCTTGAGCAGTTGGAACCACTTCGACTTCTTCGAGAAGTGGAGCTTGCGGTAGTAGCGTCCCACTTCCTTGAGGTCGCCTTGCGTGGGACACCAGCTGGTCAGGCCCGACAGTTCCGCGTCGTGCTCGGTGGGCGCGGAGATTGCGACCTGAGAGCGATCAAAGA
>JBBKWP010000102.1:0-4598 GCA_037968995.1 Candidatus Xenobia bacterium | reverse complement strand
GAAACGTCCCTTGGGGCTCTTTTTTTGTCCAGACGTGAGAGCCGCCCTCGTGTGAGGGCGGCCTGCCCTTACCCGAGGGCCTGGGTGGCGGTGAGGAGCTGTTCTTTGCTGACGTGGGTGTAGATTTGGGTTGATGAGAGCTTTCTGTGACCGAGGATTTTTTGGATGTGGGTTGTCGGCACCCCGGCGGCGGGTGGTGCCGAGGAAGCGGTGGCCAAGTAAGTCGCACAGGATGAAGACGTCGACCCCGGATTCCCAAAGCAAACCCCCGCCAACTAAGGTTGATCTACGGAAGTACAGATAAGGACGACCGCCTTGATGCTCAAAGGTTGGCTCGTTTGGCGCGCTTCGACCACAGGCTTCTTCATCCGGTCAAGCATCGCGGCGATGAACTTCAGAGTGACTTGGAGGTTCTCAAAGCACGGGGCGTTCTGGTGGAGATTCGAACGAAGCTCGTCAACCACCTCAGAGGCATTCTCAAGAGTTTCGGAACAACTATCAAGCGGTGCGATCCGACGGCGTTCAAAACTCAAGCCATAGAATTGATTCCGAACGAGTTGCTGTTGGGGCTGGATCCACTGTTTGAGACGATGGACGAAGTCAATGCCAAAATTCGGGATTTTGACAAAAGAATCCAAACGTTATGCCAGACCAAGTATAAGGCGGAAGCAGACGTCGTATGCCAGGTCAACGGCGTTGGTCCCATCACCGGCTTGACCTACATTTTGACCATTGGCGATGTTTCACGGTTCCGAAAAAGTCGAGACGTTGGACCATATCTCGGCTTGAGACCACGAAGGTCTGAATCGGGAGATTCAGCATCCGAACTTGGTCTACGAGCCCCTTCGACA
This sequence comes from Candidatus Xenobia bacterium, assembly GCA_037968995.1. Lineage (GTDB taxonomy): Bacteria > Vulcanimicrobiota > Xenobia > Xenobiales > JADMJV01 > JAEXNA01. The sequence continues at coordinate 3,747 of JBBKWP010000102.1, read as the reverse complement.
ACCACTCGTTGAAAATTTGGCAGCATAGCCGAGCATCATCGACCCTAACATATCCTCAAAGTCAACACCACGACAAAGATGGCCTTCTCATAGAAGGGCACAATGTCTGCTGATCCTCGATGTCGAAGATGGGATCATCGAGGGCGCGGCCGTAAGTGAAATCGTCGAGCATCCGCGCGGTTTTCTTGTCGAGCAAAACATAACGATCTTTGTCGCCCTTGCCGGAGCGGATGAAGACCTTGAGTTCCTTGAGGTAGAGGTCGGCGAGCTTGCAAGGTCTTCCGCTACCGCTTCGGTCCGCCTCAAGTTCTGAGCGGCGAACGCCAGTGGCGTAGAAAGTTCTGATAATGAGATGGTCTCGCATTTTCCTTTCGGAGGCGTCGAGAATCAAGCGCACATTGTGCCCTTCACGGGTATGTCTTCGCGGGTTGGGACGGCGGGGATTCTGGTCTGAGATTTGTCGCAGTCGTCGACCTCAAGGTCGAGCTCGGAGTTCCATTCGTTGCGGTGGCCTTGGAACTCGGGAGCTTGGTCTTTCTGCGAATCCAGAATGCGAAATAGCGTCAAAACGTTGACCTGATATGCTTCGCTATTTCGTTAGACGGCCTCCCCAAGTGAATCAGGTGTCACTTTCAGGGATCTGGAGACGGAATGGAGCGTTCGTGGTCGCGTCTTCTCGGTAGATGAAGCCAGGTGAGCCCAGGGGCAATGTTTTGGTGTTGATGTGATCTGAGGGGCTAGAAGGCTCTTCAGCTTGCATCGATTCCTGAATGGATTGAGTTTCGGCCTGCCCTAAAACTCAGGGAGCTTTTCCTGAGCGGTGTGCCAGACGGCAAGAATATCGATTTGCTCAAGCTGGCGCCGATAAATGATCCGGTAGGATCCGAAAATTCTTTCTCTGATATCGGCCCGATTGTACTCGGGGACCTTACGGCCCATTTCAGGCAGGTTTGGGAGAAGTATCACCGACTGCTTGAGTTTAGTGATGAGCCGTTTGGCGGCTTGTGGGTCTTCGGAGGCCACATAGTCTCGTATGTTCTTCAGGTCGTCCTTGGCGTTAGGAGACCAGATGAGTTTTATTCTTCGATCCACTGATCCATCATTGCCTCGATCTCATCGTGAGGTATGCCTTCGCCCCGATCGATCTGGTCAAGACTATCTTGCAGTCTAGTCCGAGCCTGAACTCGTTTGACCTCGACAGCGATCCTGTCAAAGTCGTTTGCGGCAGCCCCTTCGGGAAGTGCCTCCACCATTTTAAGAAGTTCCTGTTTCGTCATTGCTATCCAACTTCCAAGGCCGCTTGGACCCGTTTTTTCGTGAGCAGTGCGTCAACGATTCGTTTGACAAGTTTCTTGTCTTCTTCGTCAAGCTTTTCAATCGCTCCTAGGACCTGCATGGAGCTGGGGTCAGCGGTTATGGGTTTGGAACCTGAAGTCAGCTCGTCAAGACCGACGCCGAGTACCTCCGCGATAGTTTGAAGCGTTCCTGAGTGAGGTTGGACCTTATCATTTTCCCCTCGACTAATGTGGGAAGCTTTTACCCCAAGTTTGGTAGCAAGGTCGCCTTGAGTCCAACCCTTTAGTTTTCGGGAATGCGTGATTTGGTCACCTATGCTCATGGATGCTCCGATCTGACCCAATTTTATCAGGTCGGATTGGTCTAATCAAAGGGATAGTCCCATTTCCTTTGAGATAAATGAGCACTTTTGAGTCAAAATCAACATCAACGTTTTCTTTTGTTCTCATTTGTTCGGGGAAAGATACGACCCAACGGCGGCAAGAAAAAGCCGGCGGCGAGTACGGTGGCGAAGCTGTTGACGGCCAAGTGGCGGTGACGGATCTGGTGGCAATGCTCGCGACCCATCCTCTTGCTTTGGAGGGGCCGTCTTGTTGTTGAAGGGGTCGTTGTTGAACCTTGCCTTCGAGGCGACTTTTGGCCCATGTTGACGGATTTTTTTTGCGCATGAGAGTGTTGGTTATTATAACGAACACTCCCAACCCTAGGGGCCGGACGAAAATCCGGCCCCTATTGTTTGTTTGGGGGAGAGCCTTGGGGTGCATCGATAGACTACTGGAAAGCCTCAAAGCGGATCTCACTCTTTATGGTGGCGGCGCGCGGCTGAGAGTCTACTCTTGGGAGTGCCGCGAAGAGCCGTCAAGGCTTATTCAAAGTCGACTTCCGGAAAGCTTCATCCCACACAGATACCGAGTATACCGCGGGTCCACCATCTACTGATGCCGTGGCGGAGCCTTCGTGAACCATCCAGGGCGATTTCGCGCCCAAGGGCAGTCCCAAGACCTGGAGCGCGTTGTCTTGGGGATCGTGGGTGCGGACAAGAGGTCGGCCATCTTTCTCCAGGCTTCCCTCAGAATTCGACCAGAGCGTCACAATCTTACCCGCCTCATCCACTGTGACCACAACCTTAGTGTGAGTGTGAGGGTCCCGCACTTCATACCGCCAATCGACCTTCTCCATCACAGCATCCTTGGTAAGAGAAGTTTCAAGCTCGGTCAACGTTCCGCCAACGGACAGCCCATTGACCGTGAATCCAGTCGACTGCGCGGGAGGGCGTGCGCTGAGCCAGACGGGAGTAAAAGTCGGAGAAGGCGGCTGTCGCGGGCTGGGGTTCGTGCAACCCGAGAGCGGTAAGGCCGCAGCCATTGCCAAGATGACCCATCGTCTAAGATTCATTGGGGAACTTCGTGTAGGGGTCGAACCACGGGCTTTCGACAACCGCTCCGTTCTTGTAGTAAACGAACTCACTTCCCCACGCCGGCTTCTCGATGTAGGTCCCAGTAACACGACTCTGACTTTCGTTGAGCGTCCCACTCACCCCTCGTACCGTCAGTCTCCGAGATAGCCTGAATCAGATTCTGCTCCTCTTCCAAGGGGTTGGCGACATTGCAAGAGTTTTTCCAGCAGTTGAGAAAAGTCGGTCGGCTTGATCCCATCGCCGGACAGAGTAAGACCTTTCCCCACAGTTTCCTTTCCTATACAAGAACTTGTATAATATCAAAAATGAGACATACTCACGCAGTTTCTGGGGACACAATAGGAGAGGACGCTCCGGCAATCTCAATCACTTCCCCACGCTGGCTTCTCGATGTAGGTCCCAGTGACACGACTTTGACTTTCGTTGAGGGCGCCACTCACCCTCGTAGTGCGAGGTCCGGAAACTTCTCCGAGGCTTCTGTGCCCTCACGCTTGTTCTACGCTCGAAGGAAGCTTAAGGCTCTTCTGGCGCCGCCACCACTCCCATTGTCCCCACAAGAGCAACATCAGCAGCCAACTGAGCGCGCCCGAACTTGGTTCGGAAAGCCATCCTGACCACCAACTGGAATCGAGACCGACCCAAGGGTCAAGAAGGTTAAGAAAGATGATTCCGGCGTGCAGACCGGCCGAAGCTATGATGGAGTTCTTGTTCCAGGCCACTCGTCCTAGAAAGAGTGCCAGCAGAAATAGCCCAAATCCGTAAGCGATCTTGAATCCAAGAGGACCGTCGCGAAAGAGATGAACGAAGGAAAACAGAAAACTGACACACACAAGCGCCCTGGGAAATCCGATCTTGCTCGCTAAATTACCCAGCAAAAATCCGCGGAATACGGATTCCTCCACCACCCCCACGGTGATCGCGGAAAGCAAAGCGACGAAAATGGTCGGGAAGCTGAGGTTCAAATCCGGCCACACTTGACCACTCAGTGCGACGAGCAGACCCCGGAGAACGATCGTCGAGACGAGTCCAAGGAG
>JBBKWP010000101.1:0-3547 GCA_037968995.1 Candidatus Xenobia bacterium | reverse complement strand
GACTGTTGGCTGACCGCCCCATTGGCCAGCAGCGCGGTCAGGCGGGCCGCCTCCCGAGACTTCTGTTCGGCTTCAGCCCGCGCGTCCTCAAGCGCTGCCCGAGAAGCCAAGATCTGTTCCGAGCGCGGTCCGCGCTCCGCTTCCAGGAGAGCTTGTCGAGCAGACTCGACGGCGGCCGTCGAAGCCAACTTCTGAGCCTCGACCTCCGAGCGCACTTCTTTGAGTTGTGACGGTAACGGACCGCGTCCGACCACTCTCAGTTGCGCCTCCGCCACCCGAACTTTCTCCTGGGCCTGAGCCAGTTGAGCTTCAAGGCGGGCTAGGTCGAGTTCGGCGAGCTTTTGCCCCTGTTTCACGGCCTCGCCCTCAGAGACCAGTAACTGGCGCACAGTCCCTGTGATCTCGGGGGCGAGCAGGCTCTCCTGGACTCCACGAACGCGACCTGAGAGAGCGATAACTTCGGTTAGGTCCTGGGTTACGACGGCAACCACCTCGACTTTGGGAGCGCGAGCGCGAAACGACACCACGGCGAAAGTCGCGAGACCAAAAAGGACAAGGACTACTATCAGGCGTTTGAACACGACCCTCGGCTTCGTTTTCTCAACAGATCCGCCCTGCGAAGGGCGCCTAGGAGGCGAATCTAAGCTGCGACGCTTTTTCTCATCACGTTGCGGAACGCGGCGACCACGGTGGGGTCGAACTGACGTCCTTGGAAGTTCTCGAGTTCTTGCAGCGCGGCCTATTTCTCACTGAAAGAGATCCCCTCATATCTGTTCTATGTCTGCCAGGCCTAATCTCTCCGCTTGCTCCCGCAACTCCGACTCCTGAAGGGTACGAGCGGCTCGAAGGCAAGAAAGGCATCCGTGGAAGAGCTCCCTGCAAAAGTCCACATCGTCGTCTTGGAGCTTCCGGTAACAAAGCTCGAGTACTCCCCAATACATGTGACCATTTCGATGAAACGGTTCGCCCGCAGCTTCGGACTCCTCAGCGCTGTCCAAGACTTCGCATAACAGATCTTCCCACTCTGGCCCCAACGTCATCATCGACTCTGCCCAGAAATCTTCAAGCTGTTCGAGTGAAACGTGGTCAGGATAGGAGCGGATCGCTGCTATCAGTTCTTGGGCTTCTTGGAAAAGGCTATCTAGGTCTGCGACCGGCTGCACACACTCCGCGTGGGTCTGCTGGCCCTGTATGGCGGCCAATCTCTGCATAACATTTTGCTGTTCGAAGTTCATGGAGATAAAAGAGAATTCTCCTGACACCCGCTTTTCGCCTTTTCGCGATCAATTAGTTAACAGCTGTGCAACGGCTGGATGAGATTCTGAAAGTGGCGTCCACGAGCGATAACGCGAAGGGGCCGGAGCCGGAAGGAAGAAGAAAACATGATTGTGAGAAAATCCAGAACCCCGAGGGGTGTTACCCTAGCCGAGATCCTGGTCTCACTCTCGCTGTTAGCTCTTACTTTGTTAGCTCTCGTAGGGCTTCAGACGACGATCCTCAAGGGACGCCAGAAATCCACTCTTCAAGTTCATGCTGCCAAACTCGCCGCGACTCTTATGATCGATATCGAAAGCGAACTGGCTTCGGACATCGAGGTCGATGTCTCCCAACCCCGGGCTCCCGTGCCACCCGAAAGTCTATTGGACGGCCCGTACACATTTGAGTACGAGGTGACGCAAAGCTTCGACGGTCCGCCGGAAGACGGCTTAAAAGACGTTTCTGTCACGCTCTACTGGTCCGACAAGAACGGTGATCATCAACGCACGATCTGGAGTAAGTTCATCAAGCAATGAAGTCCTCAACTCGACATCGTGGCGGATTCACTCTCATCGAGGTGCTGGTCTCTTTTGCGATCTTCGCGGTCCTAGGGACGATCGTCGCTCAGTTTATCAAAACCTACGCCTCCTACCAGCTTAAGGATAACGTGAACAGCGATATCGACCGGGCTCTGAGCGTGACCGCTGGGCGATTGGAGACTCTTCTACGCGGCTGCCGAGTAGTGGCGCCGATAACCGGCGCCACTTCCACAGTCTTGGAGTTCGTGGCCCCTGAGTTCGATGAGAATGGACTGATCGTGGTCACCGGAACGGGAGAGCCCTCGTGGCTGCCCTCTCAAGAGATCGCCCTTGTCGATGGTAAGCTCATGATCCCGGGAACCTCCCCTGTTTTGATTGGACCTTTGGGACCCGAAGGCGCTATTTCTTTTGAACGTTCTAACGGTCGCGTTTTAAGAGTTTCTTTGACCGCGGGCTTTACGACGAGCGAGGCTGTCGTGAGAAGATCCGGGAGTCTTCGCATTTCCTTGGCGGTAGTACCATGAACAGGAGCGGAATGAGATAATGAAATATATGAGATCGACGGTTCGAGCGCAGCGTGGGTTTGCAATGGTCTTGGCCCTTTTTCTGATCATGGTTCTTTTCACCGGCATGACGGTGATGACAGCGAACTATCGTACGGAAATGCGAATGTCCACACAAGCTTTTGAGACCGTCCAGTATCGTTTCGCTGCTCAGGCGGCAGTCAACAAACTCCACACTCTCTTGCAGAACGGTCATTCTCCCAGTGAATTCCCGCCAGACCGACCACTAGAAGTGCAGGTTGGAAATTTTGAGAAGGTGAAAGCGTGGGTGATAGAAGATGCGGCCACCGGCGTCTACCATCTGCGCAGTGAGCGCGACGGGGTGAGTTTCAGCAAAGTTATCGCTCAAAAGACATCGGGGGGGGCGCGTGTCTACATCAATGACGGAGGCGCGCTGAAGGCCGCCGGAGTCGATGATCTGGTATGGACTGAGTTGCCACCGCCTCCGGCCAAGGCCTACAACACTCTAGGCCAAGAAGTGGACTCCGTTCTCGAGATTGGCTCTGACTACTTCAGTGCCAACAAGAACAGCCAACTCGCGGCCCTTTTTCACGGCACGGATACCGAGGCTCTCTATCTTTGGGATGAAGGAACGCAGGGGTGGCGAGCGGTGCCGCCGGCCCCAGGCTGGGAAACTGTGGGAAATGTCGTGCAGCCCGGAGGTCCTCCCGACCTACCGAACACCGTGGCGCTCGGCGACAAGGTGGTTTTTGGCTTTGAGAATCTCTCCCGACCGGCCGGCTCACCGGTCAGCGTTGTCTCCTACTACGATCTGGACAGCCAGAGCTGGGGCAGTACCAAGGGACCCTTCGACGGGGCGCGACTTGAAGACGGATTCGTAGGGCCTAATGACAGCTTTGTCGCCGAGGTGGATCAGGGTGGTCGAAGACGGGCTATGCAGCTCGTCGGTGGAGTTTGGAGTGAACTGGCTCCGTTGCCCAACGGACAGACACTCGAAAAGGTTCGAGCCAACGGACCCAATGGAGAGCTCTACGTCACCAGCACTTCTGGACAACTCTTCGAATTAAAAGACGACGTATGGAACACCATTCAGGTGCCCGTCCCCAACGATGGCGCTCTTGGCCAGCTTCAAAGTGTGGACGCCGGCGGAGCGCTTCTGTTTCGGAATCCTGATAGCGACAAGACGTTTCGTTGGGACCCATCGGCCGACCCCAAGGCGCTGCCTGA
>JBBKWP010000100.1:0-4080 GCA_037968995.1 Candidatus Xenobia bacterium | reverse complement strand
ACGCCGCCTCGGCCAAAGCCACTGTCAACGAAGCGGTGGCGGGAACCTCTCGAAGTGAGAGCTTTCAACAGCAACTTCTGGCCCAACGCTCTTTGGTGGAAGCTGCCGAATCGGAGTTGGAGATCTCTCGACTTCAGGTGGAGGACACCACTCTTCGTTCTCCTGTGGACGGGTTTGTCAGCGAGCGCCGCTTGGATCCCGGTGCATTGGTCAGTGCGGGAGACGTGATTCTCACGGTCCAATCGGGGGCGGAGATCTGGGTCGTGGCCTCTCTACCACAGGAAGTCTACAATTTTGTAGAGCGCGGTCTCTCTTGTAAGGTCAAGATTGATGGGCTACGAGATACGTTGTTCGACGCTTACATTTTGAGCAAGGACTCTGCCGTGGATACGGCTAGCCGGCAGTTTCGCATTCGAGTCAAGATCGCCGACCCCCGAGGACTGGTTAAGCCGGGGATGTTTGCCCGAGTTCTCCTCACCTTAGGCCCCCAAGGTGAACGTCTGACAGTGCCGACATCTGCTCTTTTTGAGCGCGACGATGAGGCTCGCACGGCCACCGTTTATCGGGTGGTCGACGGAGTGGTGCAGAAGGTGGGAGTCAAGCTGGGCCCATCTGACGAGGTCAAAACGTTGGTCACCAGCGGGCTCAGTGTTGGTGAAGAGGTGGTGGTGCAAACGGCACGCCCGTTGAATGACGGTCAAGAGGTGGAAACCTCGTTGGCCTCGGGAAGCGGTGGTTCTTCTCCCTCGGCCACGTCCGCGGCGACTACTTCACCCACCCCGTCGAGCCAAAGGAAAAACTAGTCATGGATATTGCTCAGTTTTCCGTCAGCCGACCGGTCGGCACTTGGATGCGCATTCTCATCTTTATGTTGCTGGGCGCGCTCGCCTATTTTCAGCTCCCCATCGAGTTGCTCCCGAGCGTTGTGCGACCCTCCATTTTTATAACTACCACTTGGGCCGGGGTTGCTCCGGAAGATCTCGAGGTTCAGATCACGCGACCCATTGAGGATGCGGTAGCCACGGTGCCTGGAATGTTGCATCTTAGCTCGGAGTCTTCTGAGGGCAACTCTCGAGTCACCATCGAGTTTGGACCCGGTCAAGACATGGGTCAGGCGGCTCTAGATGTACTTCAGCAGGTTCAAAGCGCCCAGCGAAGCTTCCCCACCGACGACCCCACACTGCAGTCTCCCACTATCAGGGGGTTCGATCCGAATTCCATTCCTATCGTGGTACTAGGGGTCACAGGGATAGACGATCCGGTTCAGTTGAGAACAGTCTTGGAAGACGAAGTCAAGCCGATTCTCGAGTCGGCTGAAGGGGTGGGCTCGGTGGAGGTCAACGGTGGACTTGAGAGAGCCATCATGGTTGAGTTCGATCCGCAAGCTCTCTTGGCTCACTCCCTAACCTCGGAGGATCTAGTTCGAGCCCTCAATACGGAAAATCGTAACGTGCCTGCCGGAACCACTTACGTTGGTAATCGACAACTGTTGGTGCGCAGCTATGGATGGGTACAAAATGTTGAAGAGTTGCGCTACGTTCCGGTCGGGTCCCCTAACGGATACAATGTTCCGCTCGGAAGCGTAGCTAACATAACCGATGGACACCGTGACGTATCCAATGTCCGTCGGCTCAACGGCCTGGACGGCGGCAGTCTCGACGTGCAAAAGCAGAGTCAAGCCAACACCGTCACCACGGTCGAAGCTCTCAAGCGGAAGCTAAAGGATGTGGAGAAAGCTCGTCCGGAACTCAAATTCGCTATTGTCTACGATCAGGCTGAATTCGTTTCTAAATCGGTCTATTCTCTTCAAGAGGCAGCCCTCTTAGGGGGCTTTTTGGCCATGTCGGTGGTGTTTTTCTTTCTGAGAAATTTTCGTAGCACTCTCGTAGTGGCCACCTCGATCCCAGTCTCGATCATTTCCACCTTCAGTGTCCTTTGGTGGTTTGACTACACACTCAACACCATGAGTCTCGTGGGTTTGGCGGTAGCAACCGGGCTCATAGTGGACGACGCGGTGGTGGTGATGGAGAACGTGTATAGGAAGATGGAGCACGAGGGAATGGAGCCTGCTGAAGCGGCGGTGACGGGAACTCGAGAGATCACCTCCGCTGTAATTTCATCCACTCTCACCATTTTGGTGGTTTTCTTTCCTCTTCTCTTGGTGCCGGGGCAAACGGGTCAGATGTTCAAGCAGTTCGCCGTGGTGGTGATGGTATCTATGCTGTTCTCCTCGTTTGACGCGCTCACAGCGGTTCCGATGCTCTGTTCCACCTATATCAAGTCGCCCAAAACTCACCTGCCCAAGGATGGCTTCTGGACGAGACTCTTTGCCCGCTGGGGCCGTTGGCAAGACGCCTGGGATGAAGCCTATCTGAAAGCTCTCAGAAAAGCCCTCAAGAAACGTTGGATTCCCATAGCATCCGCCACGGGAATTACTATGTTGAGTCTACTGCTTAGCCCCTTTATAGGGTATGAGTTCATGCCTCGAAGCGATACCGGCGTGCTGAGAATGCGCCTGAATATGCCCGAAGGCACGTCTCTGGAAGAGACCAACCAGGCCATGCTCAAGGCGGAGAAGATCATTTCCGGACATCCTTCGGTCGCCAATTATCTCGTGAGTGTAGGCCAAGGATCGGGGGCGCGAGGCACGCGCGACAGTGGTGAGGCCTGGATCTCGCTCGTTCCGGAAAAGGAGCGAAAGTCGGCCAACGTTGTCACGGGAGAGTTAGGGAAAGAGTTCGCCCAGATTCCGGCCGCCCGTATCGTGGCGTTCACCATGGATGTGGTGAGCTGGCTCATCCGTGGGAGCAGCGGTGGAGATGGCATCGAGATCAACATCTTCGGCCCCGATCTTGACACCCTCGATAAACTCTCCGATCAGCTGATCGTCACCTTAGCCTCGATCCCCGGCCTGAGCGATATTCGCTCTCAGGCCGGAGACCCTACGCCTGAGATCCGCTGGGTCGTCGATCGGGCCAAAGCCACGAATCTGGGACTAACTTTTACCGATATTGCTAACGCGATCCAGACCGCTTCTGACGGTTCAGTAGCCTCCTACCTGCAGGCTGATGGACGTCGGGCCCCTATTGTCATTCAGCTACCGATCGAGCAACGTCGATCCACGACCGAACTGCGAAACATCGTGGTGAATTCGAGCGTCGCGAGTCAAGCCGAGACTGAAAATCGAGCGCCCGGTCGCACAGACAGGGCCGCGAAGGGGATCTTGCTTCGGCAGGTGGCGCAAGCCGAGACGGCGCTGAGCTTTCCAAGCATCTATCGCATCGCGCGCCAACGCTATACCGCCCTTGTTAGTGAAGGCGGGAGTCGGACGATCAGTGATATCCGCACCGATGTGGAAGGCGTCTTAGCCGACATCGATCTTCCCGATGGTTATCGGTGGGACTGGAGCCAAGACCTCAAGAACGAGGGTCGTGAGTTTAACAATTTGGCCTTTGCCGCCCTGCTCGCCGTTGTTCTAATCTACATGCTGCTTTGCATTCAGTTTGAAGATCTCATTGTGCCTCTATCCATTATGCTCACAGTGCCGCTCTGTATCTCCGGCGTTCTCTTGGCCGTATTCCTCACGGCCGTACCCTTTAGTATCATGGCCGGTGTTGGTTCGCTTCTGCTCATCGGAATCGCGGTGAAGAATGGAATCTTGCTGATCGAAAACACTCTCCAGGCGAGAGCGAAAGGGATGCCGCGAGAGGAAGCTCTGCTCCAGGCTTGCCCGGAACGACTACGTCCCATCTTCATTACAGCATTTTCCGCCATCTTGGCCATGATACCGGTGGCCTTTAAAGGAGAGCTAGAGGCCCCTATGGCGGTGGCCGTCATTGGCGGATTGCTAGCCTCCACGTTGATGACTCTGTTGGTGGTGCCTGTGGCCTACACACTGTTCGACGATTTGAGAGAGAAGATTGTAGGGAGACGCAGTCATGGTTGAACCCCGTGCTCTCCTTCTGATATTAGCGGTAATGTTTACGGCAACCACAGCCTTGGCTCAGATACCTCCACCCCCGCCCAAGGTGCCCTTGCCAGTCCCCGGAGAAACCCCGCCTTTTGACCCAAATACTCTCC
>JBBKWP010000099.1:0-14977 GCA_037968995.1 Candidatus Xenobia bacterium | reverse complement strand
GGGCGAGCCTCGTTCACAACCAGTCGTCGACCTTCAAAATCGGTCTCGTGTAATCCAGCGATAGCAGCTTGGGCATCCTCGGCGTTTGACATCTCAACGAATCCAAATCCGCGGGACTGACCCGTTTCACGATCGTTGATGGTACGCGCGGAGTCTACCTCACCGTAAGGCTCGAAAATCTCTCTTAGTTCTTGGTCCGTCGTTCGGTAAGATAGGTTCCCGACGTAAAGATTCATCTGTTTTTTCTCCCTTCGATAGCGCCGATCTCCTTTTGGGTGGGCGCGGAAATCGCGACCCCCATGGGATTCGAACACTTCTATCGACCGAGAGCATACACTGAAATCAAATAGGCATGCAACCGCTTGCGGGAGCCTTGAGAAAGTGCTTAAGGAAGTTTCTTCTTTTTCCGCAGAGATGCCAAGCGATTCCGAGCCGTCTCGAACTCCGGTTCGTTCGATTCAGGACTCTCCAGTCTTAGAATTTCATCGTAGATCGCCGCAGCCTCATCGACTCTGCCCTGCCCCTCTAGAGCCTGTCCCAAACCGAGGCGACCGGGAAGATGAAATGCCTGTAGCGCGAGTCCTGACCGAAATCGTCGCTCCGCTTCTCGATAGTCACCGAGATCTAGCAAAAGTGTCCCCAAGACGATGTGAGGCGCCGAGAGGTCGGGTCGAGAGGCCAACAGAGCCTCGAGGTCTCTCATCGCGCCACCAGGGTTGTCCATTTCTGTTTTCCACCTCGCGCTCAACAATGTGGCTTCCTCTTGAAGAACGACGTCTGCAAGAGCGTGGGAAATCTCAGTGATCGCCTTGGAGAGGCTCCCTTGGGAGGCGTGAAGCTTCGCCAACTCAAACCATCCCCTGGCAAAACTCGGATCGATCAAAGTACACGCCACGAAATCGTCTTCGGCTCCGACGATGTTGCCCAACGCGTTCTGGGTCCTGCCGCGGTCATAGTATCCGAAGAGATATTCCGGGTCGGCGCCAAGGCCCGCATTGAGGTGTTGAAGAGCCGACTCAAAGTTGCGGGCGTCGTAGAACACTCTTCCGAGGTTGAATTGGGCGGCGACTTGAGTCTCGGGGGAGTTAAGCGCCTCACCGTAGAGAGCGGCGGCGCGCGCCAAGTTCCCCTCTCGATAAGCGAGATTTCCCTTCAGCAAGAAGTCATGTGGCCCCCCGCAGCCGCTCAACGTCAGAATTAGGCCGAATACGACCAGGGCCCTATAGATGAGATCTCCAGCCATCACTGTCCCTTCGCTCCCGGTTCGAGGACCGGTTGGGTCGTCGTGGGAGTTACCATTCTAATCGTTTGAAACCCCAATCGGAAATCCGGTCGATTCAGGTCGATCTTGACCCAGGTATCTGCGCTGATCCCCGTCGCGCCCCTTTTTCGTTGCACGGCCGCCGACAGAGAGGTCGCCAAACCTAAGTTTCGAGCAAGAGCATCGGAAAGAAGTCTTTTTCGCCGCCCATCAGACGTACCGAGTTGAAACAGCGGTCGCGGTTCCGCGCTCGAGCGAACTGCCAACTGCAGGGTTGCCGGGGCGGCCAGGGGATACACTCGATCCCAGTCTCCGGAGAATCCAAATCCTTGGGAAAAGCTGAGCAATCCGAACCAGAAAACTGGTGCGCGCATAAGGTTCCCAACAAGAACGCCAAGGGTTGCCTGCTGGGGCGGCAGCCAAAGACCATTGTTCTCACCTCTTACCTTCGGCGCAGTTGTCCCGGTTGACCGACGACGCCATCGAATCAGGGGCAGAAGACCCACAACCAAGGTCAGCGGAAAAAGCGGATGCATCACCGTAGCCCGAAAAACCAGAATCGGTAACGCCAAAATCACCACCACTTCACGAGGTTTTCCCCACCAGACCGCGATCGCGAGCAGCAGGTAGGCGAAGACTTCTATACGGCTAAACCCTGGTAAAGCTTCTGCCCATTGAGTCCCTCCCCACTGGGCAGCCAGGGCCCACTGTCGCTCAGACTGGTGCCGGGCGATTCCCAATAACGCCGCACAAAGTTGAATTTGTAGTCCAATGGTGGCCCAACTCACGCAATCGGATTGAGAACCAGCCTCGGATTCTGGTAGAAAAATGTCCCAAAAGAGCATCAACCGCAAGAGGTCATCGGATGAGTCCATGAGCCCGGAAAACCGGAATTGGATGGAACAAACGAGGAGCCAAAGTAGGCCTCGCCGCCACGGTGTGCTCCTTCCAAAGAGTTGAAAACCCGCCACCCCCCCGGTCAGTACCAGCAGAGAGACCACGAACAGAGGCTGACCCGAAAGAAGATACAGGTTAAATCCGCTGAGATGATTTGGATCCAAGTAGTAAGCGTTTCGGGGGAAAAGTCCGAGGTCGGAATAGAAAAATGAGGCGTGAGTCAGGCGCTCAAGCGCATCGTAGAGGCACAGCAGCGCAAGCCCCCTACGAAACGCCCACAGGCCTTCGGCGGGCAAAGAGATCTGTTTGAGAAGGCTCGTCACCGGCGATATTCCGCCTGTGTCAATGTCTCCTCAAAAGCTAAACGGAAGCCCCGCTGAATCAATCGGGCGTGCCAATCGTAACGGGCGACCTCTATGGGGTCGTCCGGATGATCGGCATCCCACTGACTGACGAGGTAGTTGAGATAGATGGAAGCGTGTACCCCAAAACCAACGGATTGCAGGTTGGCCCGGTAGAAGCGCCAGCGCTGGTCCCACACGGAACTCGGCTGCCCGCGGTAGCTCCCGCTAGGCACCCGTTCGCCGGTCAGCAGGTTGAATTCTCTCCCTGAATGCGTGGTGGCGTCTGCTGTGATCCATCCAGTGGCCTTTGGCGGACTGGGACTGAACATTCCCCAACTCTGCTCCAATCCTAAGACACGGGCCAAGGGAGTCAATGCGGAAAGCGGACCTGGTCCGGTCAAATTCGCGACCAAAGTAGAGAGTGCCAACACTAAGGCGAGCCCAGGCAGCCATCTTGTCGTTCGCTCGAGCAGGCTCGACCATTTGTGCGGGAACCACACTCGAGAAAACAGTAGAGGTCTCCGGCGCTGCATCGCTCGGGCCGCGCTCTGGAGGCGAGCCTCCAAGTATGTGCCCAAGCGCCACTCCCAAAATCGGGTGGGCAGCAAACCCAGAGGGGCCGCGATGCAGACCCAGGTGAACAGTCCTAAACTAAGAGTCATCATGATACCGATGTGGAATGCCATGATGAGTAGAATCGAAACGACCCGAATCCAAGGTACAGGTAGAAACAGCAGCAAAGGCCCGAACATTTCCATCACGAGAGCGGCCTGAGTAAAGAATTCGAGAACTCGTTCGCCCGTTGCAAGCATAGGGACGGCCATCCAGTTCAAAATAGGTTCCAGGTGATAGGTATAGTAGAGAGCGGATTTCTCGACTTGCCACTCAGGGCCAACCCGCGTCACGGCGGAAAACCAATACAGGCAGCAGATCTGAAGAAACAGCGCAACGCTACTCCAGGACAGATGAACCTGCTCTCCGACGGGAGTTTTGGACCCGTCATCCCCCGAAAATGCTCGGTCCCAAGGAAGAAAGTTGCCCCAGAACAGAATCAGAACGAGATACCGATCACCCTTATGGAGGATCAGCGGATTTCTGACCTGTAGCCCCAAGAGAATAATCCAGCAGATCCATCCGGCCCACCGTGTCTTGTACCCAACGGCAAGACAAAGAGATGACACCAGAGCGAGCATGAAGAGCGCAGCGACATTGGCCGGCGAGTCGGTCATGTAGAAGACACTCCACGGCCTAAAACTGAGGTCCGGCTGAAAAAGAAACGAGCCAAGGGGCAGAATGCCCTCCGAAGTATAGTGCGCCCTAAAGTTTAGGAAGCGGATCCCGAAATCGGCAAAAAGAATCAAGCCCAATGCAATACGAAGGAGTCCTAAAGAGCGGACATCACACTCGAAGGGGAATTTCAGCAGACGGCTCAGACGGGCTGGAATCGTAACAGCCTCAGGGCATTCATGATAACGATCAGCGTACTTCCTTCGTGGGCGAGGACGGTCATACTCAATGGAATGACACCGCTCACGGAGGTCAGGATCAAGACGAAAATCACTCCCATAGATATCGCCAAGTTCTGTTGAATGACTCGGCGACTGGCTCGGCTCAATCCGATGGCAAACGACAGGCGGCTCAGATCATCGGACATCAAAGCGACGTCGGCTGTCTCCAGAGCCACCGCGGTGCCCGCTCCACCCATGGCGATCCCGACGTCGGCCAAGGCCAAGGCCGGCGCGTCATTCACGCCGTCTCCGACCATGGCCAGCTTACCATCGAGCGCCTTCAGTTCGTTCACCGCGGCCACTTTGTCGGCGGGTAGAAGTCCCGCTCGAACCTCTGTGACTCCTACGATTTCACCGACTCGCTTCGCAGCCGTTGCGTTGTCGCCGGTCAACATCACAATTCGAGTTACACCCATCGCGAGCAGCGCCTTGAGAGCTTCGCCCGCCTCGGCGCGCGGGGTATCTGCCAGCGCGACCAGACCGAGATAATGACTGCCTCTACTGACCAGCATCACCGTCTTTCCGGCCCTCTCGAAGGCCTCGACCGCCTCCAAGGTCTCTTGGCTCAACGCGATATTCTCCTCTTGCAGAAGGCGAAGAGATCCAACCAAGACCCGATCTCCGTTCAAAGCAGAGCGGACACCTCGCCCGACGAGGTTTTCCAACCCCGCGACGCCGGCCATAGGTATCCCGCGACTCGCCACCTCAGCCGCCACAGCCACCGCTAAAGGATGATTCGACTGCTGCTCCACGGCACCCACAACGGACAAGAGACTGGTCTCTTCGACCCCCTCACCCGGCACAACGTCCGTCACTTTGAAACGACCTTCCGTCAAAGTGCCGGTTTTGTCGAGTGCGAGGGTCTTGACCGAGCCCAGATTCTCTAAGTGGACCCCACCTTTGATCAGTACTCCATGCCGCGCTGCTTGCCCGATTCCGGCCAAAACCGTCGCCGGAGTTCCGAGAGCCAGAGCGCAAGGAGAAGAGGCCACCAACAAAAGCATGGCCCGGTAGAAGCTCTGGTCCCAAGGCAACCAACCGAAGGTTGGCGGTACCACCGCCAACAAGACAGTACATATCAGCACCGTGGGCACGAAACGCGCGGTGAACCGCTGCGTGAACTGTTGAGTGGGACTCTTCTGCTCTTGAGCTTCCGCCACCATCTGCATCACCCGAGCCAAGGTGTTGTCTTGAGCCAACTTAGTGACTTCCACCTCAAGAGCGTTCTCGCTGTTGATGGTTCCGGCGAACACTTCGTCTCCCACTTGCTTTTCCACCGGCACGCTCTCGCCGGTGATAGGGCTCTGGTCCACCGCGGAATCCCCTTTGACCACACGGCCATCCACCGGGATCCGATCGCCTGGAGTGACCACGACGTGATCCCCCAGCAGCAAAGCGTCCACGGAGACCTCGATGATCTCCCCGTCCCGACGCACCCGTGCCGATTTCGGCATCAGATCCGCTAGGGCGTTCACCGCTCCACGCGCTTTGTCAAGTGCGTAGTGTTCGCCCGCGTGACCAAGAGCGAATAGAAACAACAAAAACGCCCCTTCGGACCACTGACCCAAGATCGCCGCTCCCAGCGCCGCCGCCAGCATTAAGATGTCGGTGTCGAACCGCCCTTTCAATAGACCGGGAAGAGCATGGGTAGAGATGTCGTAGGCACCAAAAAAATAAGCGAGGACGTAGCAGCCCAGAGTAAGATTGGGGGGAAAGTTTCCGTATCGTTCTCCTACCCAGCCCGCGAAGAGCGCCAAGCCCGCGCCAAGCACGAGCAGCATGGTCCAGCGTTCTTGAATGGCGTGCGGAAGAAACGTTGGCGCACTGCCGTGAGCGCAACCAACCGAAGATTTTCCCGAATGACTGTGCGCCTGGCCGTGGGAATGGCCATGGGAATGGCTATGGGAGTGGCCGTCGCCTCCGCAGTGATCGTGTCCGTGGTCGTCGTTAACATCGGGGGGAATGGGATGAGATGGGTCGGAAACCGTCTCGAAGCCCATCTGTTCGATGGCGTTGCGCAAGTTTTCTAGTTCGACAAGGCTGCTGTCAAAGGCCACCGAGGCCGATCCCGCAGCAAGATTGACGTTGGCGTGCAAGACACCCGGCTGACTTTCAAGAGCTTTCACGAGACCCGGGCCAGAATCTCCACTGCCGGCCCCCATCAGAGCGAACCGATGGTGACGATAGCGACCACTGAATTCGCCCCCCGCTTCTCGAGCCATACGCTCGACAGCGGCGAAACTCACCAAGTTAGGATCGAAATGAAGACACAACACGGGGGGGTCCCCATGTACGTGAGCCTTCTCGATCCCTCGCTTGGCGCCGAGCAGAGACTGAAGTCTCTCGACGCAGTCCCGGCAGCCGTCATCCACCAAGAGAGAGGTTTCCAATTGAACAGTCTTGTCGCTCATTTGAGAAACGAAATTCCTCAAACCACAAGCAAAGGCCTGTTATAGGGAAAAATGCTCGCGTGAATGGAGAAGGATTTAAAGATCAGATCCTTAGCGGTCGGAGACTCTGACGTTAACGCTGACCGACTGTTCCTGACCCAAATTTGTGCCCGAACCGACAGCGATCAACTGTAAACCCAGGTGGTCTCGGTGAGTCCCCACCTCGTAGCTCTTCTCGATGGTTTGACCGTTCACCGTCCCGGTGACCTGCATCTCGCCGTGATTCTTGGCGGAGTTAAAGAGTATGGCCTCGACATCCACGGTAGATTTCACGAGATAAGGCTGTCCGTTGAGCATCCCTGTGGTCTCGATACCCGCTATATGACCCGTTTCGTCGGAGAAAGGAGCAATCCTTAGACTGGCGTTCACTCCGGAGAGCTGTCCGTTCAAGAAGATGGAAGCCTCGTCTTCGCCTACTTCCAAGGTCAATCCTGAACCGGTACCGCTGCGATCGGATTGCCAATGCAGTTTTCCGTCCACAAGGTTAGCCTTTTCTCCGAACGTTGCTCCGTTGAGTGACCCTCGACCTTGAACCGGGTTTTGTGACCGCTGCAAGTCTATGCTGTAACTGGCCTTCAGGTCATCTCCAGCCTGCCGCGATGCGAGATCGATCTGCACCAAAGGCAGCGTCGCTTTAGGGCCGCCCATCATAGCCGCCAACACGCCTAGTCCTAAACCAAACTGAAAGGCGGGATCGAGAAGGGGAAGTTGGGAAGCTTTTTGGACCTGCTCTAAGCTGGCTCCACCGATGGCGCCGACATTTCCGATCGGGCCCGCCATCAGTTCCTTGGCACGGACCTCGTCCTCGGGACTGTCGTAGAGATTCTCTTCCGTGGTCAAGGCTTTACCTGTGAGCAAGAAGTTGGCTGTATTCTCCATCACGTTGGCGCTCTTCGGAATGCTGCCGTGGGTTCGAAACCATACTGTCTTGGATTCAATGCCGTCAAGCTTAGCGGAAGCTCTGGTGACCACTCCGTCTCCGAACGCTGTCAAACCTGGGGTTCCGGTGAGGGTGGGGATTCCGGCACCGGCGATGAGCATGATCTCGGCATGCTTGCGCTGTTCCTCCAAACCGTTGTTGAGTTCCCGAAGATATGGATTTTTGGGTATTCCGTTGCGATCGTTCTTGTCCACCGAAAGCTGGTGCAGCACTTCACGGACCTCGGGGTCATCTACGGGAGGCTTGATCGGATAGCCAAATTTCTCACGAAACACTAACTCTAAATTGGCCAATTGAGAGCCGTGGTTGGGAGTAGCCAGCATCACGAGTCGCTTGACCTTTTCATCAGGTTCGCGCAGATAATCTCGGGCGTCGAGGCCTCCCAAGCTATGGACGACGAGATCGATCTCCTTGGACCCGGTGGCTTTACAGATGGCTTCGACAGCTTTCTTCAGTTCGGCGCTGTTCGTCTCGATGCTGTTATAGGGACGAGAAAAGTTCAAAGAAAAGAGATTCGCCTTGGGGTCGAGGCCGCCCAATTTGTCGGGACGGATTTTCCCACCGCTCCTGTTGCCAGGATTCGTTCCGGAGGTCAGCCATTCGTGCAAGGGGTCAAAACTGTCGGCGCTACCGTTGAATCCGTGAAGAAACAAAACCGGACGTTCAAGAACCGGCGGGGCCGATGTGGGGAACACCACGGGACGGGTGTCGGGATCTTGATAGGTGGAGGGAAGGCTGTGGAAAACATCCACTGGACCTAAGTCTTGCGTGGTCGTCTGCTGTAGCAAACGAGAGACAGCCAGTGACGGTCGCTCTGTTATCGGTCTCATTTGTGCTTGCGCGCTTCGAATCTCCACAGTTTCACCTCTTTGTGCCATCATTGTATCTGGGGAGCGTTAAAAGATTGCCAAGGATTTGTTAACTATGTGTCAGTCTCCACTCGCCGGCGATGCGAAGTCGCGACCCGGTAACAGCGACAACAGACTAGGCAAGAGGCAAAGCGTCAACAGAGTACTGCTCAACAGGCCTCCGATCACCACCGTGGCCAGGGGTTTTTGCACCTCCGCGCCAGACCCGGTTGCCAGCGCCATGGGCAAGAATCCTAAGGCCGCTACCAGCGCCGTCATCAAAACCGGTCTCAAACGAGAGTCCGCCGCGCGCCGAATCACCTCCACCCAGGCCCCTCCCACGGATTCTTCCGCGACCACCGCGGCCATCAGAACCAAACCGTTGAGGACTGCAACTCCAAACAGAGTCAGAAACCCGACGCCTGCCGAAATGGAAAACGGCATTCCCCTCAGGGTTAGGGCCATGACGCCACCGACCGCCGCGAAAGGAACGTTCAAGAAGATCACCAGAGCCCAAGACAGTCGACCCAGATTCATCCAAAGCAGGAAAAGAATTCCAGCCATCACCAGCGGTACCAAAATTATTAAGCGCTTTTTCGCCCGCTGATAATTCTGGAACTCGCCTCCCCAGTGGGTGACCACACCCGGCGGTAACACCTCCGCGGTCACCTCTTGAGCGCTCTTCACGAATCCGACCAGATCACTGCCCTCGAAATTCATACTGATCACGGCCCGCCGTTGGCCGTTGACCCTGTTGACCTGAGACATGCCCTCCGTCGCTTGAAAATCGACGACCGTTTCCAAGGACACGTAGGAGCCCGAAGGGGTGCCTATCTTGAGGGAGCCAAGCGCCTCGGGAGTCGCTCGATACTGATCCGGCAGCACGGCGACCACCGGATACTGCCGCTCGCCTTCCAAAACGAAGCTGAGGCTCTGCTGACCCAAGAGGTTGGAGATCACGTCCAGAATCTCGCTGGGGGCTAAATCGTATCGGGATGCACTGTCGGCGTCGACCTCCAAGTTCAGATAAGGAACTCCACTGATCGACTCGAGAGCCACGTCTTGAGCCCCATCGAGCGCTTTTAAGCGTTCGACGACTTTGGCGCCGATACGTCCCATCTCCTCGAGATCGTCGCCGAAAATTTGCAGCGCTACGTCGGAGCGACTGCCAGAGATCAACTCCTCGACACGGAGCTCAATAGGTTGTGAGAAGCCGATCGTCAATCCGGGGATCGCTTCCAAGCGCTCACGCATCGCATTCACGAGCGCCTGCTTCGAAGGGGCCGACCATTCCCTTTGGGGCTTGAGGTCCACCAGAATGTCTGATATCTCGACCCCCATGGGATCGGTGGCGAGATCCGGACGACCGGTTTTTGAGACCACAGAAAGCACCTCTGGAAATTCCACAAGAGCGCTCTCCACTCTTTGAGCGCTCTGAAGAGAGTTCCCTAGAGACACACTGGGAATACGGATAACCTGAAGAGCCAACGAGCCCTCATCGAGCTCCGGCAGAAAAACAGCTCCCAGGCGGGTAGCCAACACAAATGAGAGCAACAAAGGAAGGGCGGCGATGCCTATCGTGGGACGGGGGTGCTTGAGAACCCAGTCCAGGATGCTTCTATAGAGTGGTGCGATTTTTCGAAGGATCCAAGGCAGCTTCGGTTCAGATTGGTTCTTCATTACAAAGGAGAGCAAGACCGGAACGAGCGTGAAACTCAAAATCATAGATCCTACCAGTGCATACACCACCGTGAGCGCCATAGGGCGAAACATCTTCCCCTCAAGACCTGTCAGAGCCAACAGCGGTAGATAGACCGCGATGATGATACCTAGTCCGAAAACCATAGGGCGCGCCATCTCACGACATGCCTTCTCCACTCTGGTAACTAAGGGCGCCCCACCGGAGACCAGCGCCAAGGCCGCGACGGTATGCTCGGTCATCACCACTGCCCCATCCACGATCAGACCGAAATCCAACGCCCCCAAGCTCATCAAGTTTCCGCTGACGCCAGTGAGAACCATCAATGTCGCCGCGAAGAGGAAGGAGAACGGAATCACGAGGGATACCACCAAGGCCGCGCGCAGGTCTCCTAAGAAAAGAAAGAGTACCGCGATGACGAGCAGCGCCCCTTCGAGGAGGTTCTTACGGACCGTGCCCAAGGTTCTATCCACGAGTTTGGTGCGATTGTAGAAAGTGTCGATCTGCACTCCTTCAGGCAACTCGGCGCGAAGTTGGTCGATTCGCTCGTCCACGCTTCGCGACACCACGCGACTGTTCTCACCTGCCAACATCATGACGATCCCGATGACGGCCTCACCTTGTCCGTCCCGAGAAACGGCGCCTTGGCGCAACGCACCGCCGAGGCGGACATCGGCGATGTCCCCGATTCTCACGATACGTCCCTCGCGACTGGCTACCACGCGAGCCTCCAACGTCTCCTTGCTCGATGAGGTGGACAGTCCGCGAACCAAAACTTGGTCACCACGCGACTCCAAAAATCCGCCACCGACATTGCGATTGTTTTGCTCGAGGACTTGAAAAACGTCAGCGAAGGTGAGACCGAAGCTCTCTAGGCTCTCCGGGCGCAGCACGACTTCATATTGCTTCTCCAGTCCGCCGAAGGAGTTGACTTCCGTCACACCCTTCACGCCCAAAAGCTGACGCTTTACGAACCAGTCTTGGAGAGTTCTCAACTCCATGCCGTCCCAACGTTCGTCGCCTTTGATCTGGTACTGATAGATCTCCGAGAGTCCGGTGGCTATCGGACCCATGTTCGGCAGTCCCGATCCTTTGGGAAGCTCCTCCCCCACGGCGATAAGGCGCTCACTGACGAGTTGACGTGCGAAATACAGGTCCGTGCCTTCGTCGAAAACTACCGTCACTTGAGACAGACCATATTTCGAAAGCGACCGGACTTCTTCTATCTTGGGCAACCCCAAAAGCGTGGTCTCCACGGGAACAGTGATCAGCGTCTCCACTTCTGGGGGCGAAAGGCCCGGCGACTCGGTGTTCACCACCACTTGGACGTTCGTGACATCGGGAACGGCGTCGATCGGCAGCTGAGTCAAACTGCGAACTCCCACAGCGAGCCACAGGGCAGCCAAAAAGAGAACCATCGGTCGGTTGGCAAGAGACCAAGAGATCAACTTCTCCATCAGTGGTGATGCCCCCCAATGGTTCCCGCTAGGTCCAAAGCTTTGAGGTCGGTGGCGCCTTGAGAGACCACACGGGCCTCCTTCGAAAGCCCGCCCACAACGGAGGCATTTCCCTTGGTGCCGGTGACGGATACCGGCGTCCTTTGAAACCCGTTATCTTTGGCGCGGTAAACCACCGTTTGTCCCTCAACCTGCTGCAGAGCCTCCGTGGGTATCAAAGTGACTTCGACATCCTTCTCCGTCTCGAGAAAGGCATCCACGAAGCTGCCGACTCTGAATTTCGCCACGCCTTCACGCAAGATCACTCGTCCTCGTACCGTTTGAGAATTAGGCTTAACCTGAGTTTCGATGTAGCTAAGACGTCCCTGAGCGGTCACGGAGGTATCGGTTGTCAAGCGGAGTTCGACCCGATCTCCTACCCTGACGGTGGCCAGATCGGAGCGCAAGAGGTCGACAAAAACCCACACTTGGGTGCTGTCGATCAAAGTGGCTAAAGAATCATCCGGATGGACGACTTCTCCCCTGGTGACGGGCCGCTCGACCACTTGTCCGTCGATGGGACTGCTGAGGTTGACGTTCCCCTCATTGGTCTCGGGGTCCGCACCGAGCTGTTTCAACCGTTCCTCGAGATGCTTGATACTCTCCTTGGCGCGGGCAAGATTGGCTTCCGCCGGAAAGGTTTCCGCCTTCTCTCGGAAGGCGGATCCAGAAACCCGCCGCTCGCGATCGAGATGCTGGGTAGCGATTTCAACTTCTGTTTTTGCCTGGCGCAGATCCGCTTCGAAGGCCTTCTGTTCAGCTACGGCCTGCTCAACCTGCTGCTTGGAGGCGATCCCCTCACTCTCGAGCTGAGCGAGTCGGTCAAAGGCCAATTTAGAGCTTTTGAGTCTGGCCTTGATACTATCCCGACTGGCTTCGGCCCTCGCTAGCTCAAGCCTAGCCTCTTCCACATCGCGTCGACTCTCGTCCCCCACGGCTATGAGCCCCTTTATGTTCGTCAACTCCTTAGCCGCGAGGTCCGCCTCCACTTCCGCTCCGTGATATTCCGCTTTTAGCTGAGCGACCTCGGGACTTTGTAAGGTCGCTATCAGGTCACCACGACGAACATGACTTCCCACGATGACCGGAAGATGGAGAATCGTGCCCGACACTTGAGAACCGACGAGCACACGTCGGTCCGGGTCCGCTTCCACGCGTCCCGTTCTCGACCCGGTACGCTGGCCGCGGCCGGTGGTCACCGGGACAACTTTGAGTGAAATCTCCTTTTTTTGAGCCTCAGTCAAAACAACGAAACCCTCGTCGCCGCTCTCCTCGTGGCCTTTCTCCTCGTTGTGCTCATCCCCGACGTGATCATCGTCGTGTTCTTGTCGTTCCACTGAAGTCGGTTGCCCGGACGGTTCGACAGCAGATCCCTCCCCCTCCGGTCGCGGGGCGCAGCCGACCAAGACGATCAGCAGTAATAAAAGATATCGATGCCTCATTGTTCCTCCAGTAAGTTGTGTGGCCAGGGGAGATTGGTGCGCTTCAAGAGATCGAGTTCCAAGCGGAAGACCTCGGCTTGAGCCTGTATCAGGTCCACGCCGGCCCCTCGGAAAGACCCCTCGGTTTGCAGCACATCCGTCAGACTGAGGAGCCCTAAGTCGTAGCCGATACGGGCTTCGCGGGCCAACTCTTCGTAACGGCCCGCCTGTTGTAAGAGAATCGCCCTCACGGAACGGGCTGCCTGCCAGCGGTTCCAGAAGTCCGCCACTTCCCGACGCAGTTCGAGAACGCGTTCGTCGATGCCGGCCAACTGAGCCTCGGCAAGGGCCGCTTGCGCTTCGCGTCGCGCCCCAATGCTTCCCCAGTCGAAGATTGGCCAGGACAGCGAGAGTTGGGTACCCTGTTCCACGGCGCTGCCCACCAACTTCGAACGATAAAGCGAAAGTGCCAACTGCGGAGCCCGCTCCTTAGCAATCAGATCCGCCTCCAGTTGAACCGCTTTTTGCTCGGACCGCAGAGCTTCGATGTCGGAATGGCGGTTCGCGGATTGCAAGACCTCTTCCAGGCTCCAGGACTCTTCGAAGTTCTCCCATCTCGGGCCGTCGAAAAATCCATCCGTAAGACTGATCGGGATTACCGCCCCGCCGTCCGCGAGGTCTCCTTCGAAAGGGTTGTCCGACAAGTCCAGAGGGACTGGAGTCTCCCCCCGCAAGATCGCTAGAGTGTTCTTGGCTCCCAAAAGATTGGCGTAACTTCGTTGCCAATCCGATTCCGCTTCGGCGGCGGCCAGTTCTACCCTCAGAGATTCGTTCTGCGGGATCTCCCCAACTTCATAGCGGCGTCGAGTGACGCGAACCATCTCTACCATCAGTTGTCGCCGAAGTTCGGCCAGCTTCGCGAGGTGCCAGTTCTCCCAGAGTCGAAGCCAATCGAGGCTCACTTCCCCCGCTACGCGCCGGGACTCGGCATGCCACTGAAGCCTCGCCGAATCCAGTCGAAACTGACTTTGCTCACGTCGAAGGCGGGGCTGACCCGAGATCTCGAACGATTGGCTCAAAGCGTTCGAATTCTCGCCGGCATCCCCGGCCGTAGCCGCCAGCGTGAGTGTGGGATTCCGTAGCAAACCGCTGCCCCGCAACTGAGCTTCAGCCGCGACCATTTCCAGTCGAGCCCGGCGAACCGCGGGATGAGATTGCAAGACTTCACGGATCAGCGACTCAGGCTCGGGAAGCTCCTGGCTTTGGGACGACAGCCCAAGTAACAAAGCGCAGCCAAAGGACATATAAAGTAATCGATCGAGAAAGCGCGACACGCTTCGACCTCCTTCGAAAAATCGACGGCTCACAAAAGAAGAACAAGGTGGAGCGGTCAATGCAGTGGGGAGCAAAAGGATCAGTTCAAGGCGAGGCCGACCCAACTCAAAGAGCGGTCGAAGTGGGGTCCTTGAAAAGTAGAAACCTTTTCGGGTATCTAGATCGGAGTTGGTGGAGCGCGTAAGCCTATGGGGACAGAGCGTTCTTGAGTGTAAGGTTCGCTGTAGTCGGAGAAAACCGCCACCTGGGCTACAATTCGAGGCGCCAAAGGCGTGATGAGGATGGGTGACGCCGGAAGAATCGCCACAACCAGAACGGCTCCCGTCTGTCCGGCGTTGGACGTCAGGGCCGGCTCGACACAAAGTCGACTTCCCTCTTGAGACTGCGATTGATGGCAGTCACGCGATTCCAAGAGACACTCAAGATCAAACGAATAGCAGAAGAGAGCTGCAAGCAAAGCGAAGGCGCAGAGAGCCTTTGATGTTCGATGAGGCGTCACTTCTGAAGAGTTCCTCGGAAGCGTTATGTCACCTTTAAGCGCAGGCCGGGGGGCCTCCCAGAGGCGCGCTAAACAACCACACTTTGGCTTTCATTATCGCCTCAACTTACTGGCAGCGCAGCTAGAGCAGTTCTCGAAAGTCTTGTCCTGATAGATTCTTGTCCAGCGGTCTTCTGGCAAGAAGCTCAGAGCGCCGGGTACCCCCTCTTAGGGGTGAGTCCCTCCTATGTAAGCGATGAGTGCCGCAGCCAGAACACCACTGGGCGGGAAGATATGGAC
>JBBKWP010000098.1:0-15565 GCA_037968995.1 Candidatus Xenobia bacterium | reverse complement strand
AGCATACACCATTATCTTTGACGGCAATGTCGACGGGGTTCGGTTCGGTGGTGGCGAAGAAGTTGATAAGGCCACCTTTGATAGGTACGGCAAGCGCGACCAAGCCGTAGCCTTCGTCTGGCCGGGGAGAGAACAATTTCGCTGCTTGGGCGGCAGAGCAGAAGCTTTAAAAATGGCTCTAAAACTAATTTTCGACGCCTTGGGCTGGGCGGGCAAAGCGCTACTCTGCGGGCTTCTGGTTCTCATCCTGATCGTTACATACCTAAGGTTGAGACCTCCTCTCCGGGACTGAACGGATCAACGCGACAGACAGAAATTGTAAGAGGCGCACCCTCAATCCCGGGGGCCGCTGGATCGCCCACGCGCTCGACGCTTCGCTAGGGAATGTCAGTGAGAAGCCCGAGTGGAAAGGCGCCCACAATCTGGCCTGCAACACCGGTCAGGTGGTTCGCGACTACGCCAAACAGGATCCTTCCGAATATTTCGCTGAGAATACATCAGCTTTCTTGGTCTCTGACGATGCGCTTTTTCCGATGATTGAAGAGGGTCTAGAGAAAGGCCTCGTGATCAACGGCATGGATGAGCGAAAGTATATGCAAACCTACCAAAATTTTTGCAACGGCCGAGTCGAAAGAACAGACTCACAGGCCTTTCAGATGGTCGACGCCCTATTCGCGACACTGGATCAGTTGCCCGCCGCAGTGCCGAGTCCAGCGATGACCGAAGCTCAGTACCAGGCCGTCTTGGATTCCAACCTCAAATAGAGGGCCCACCGAAACCCCATAATTCTCGATGGACATGGCGCGGGCGATGCAACCCACCAGGGCCGCGGCGCTTTCGGCCAGTTCGTCGGGGAGGGCCTGTTGGAGGGCGATGTCGGACATCGCCCCCCTTCCCCCAGGCTTTAAGACGCGGTACATCTCTCGGAATAGCTGTTTTTAGGTTCGGAAACATTCTGCTCCAAGGAGAATTCCATTTGTTGGAAAACAACCTTTCCGTGAAGATATTTAACGAAGGACTTGGAGTTGTCGTAATTGTGCACCTCGTCGACCTTCCAGAGAGCATTTAGGAGGTTTTATGTTGAATTTTGAAGTGTCCCCGCTCAGCGCGGACACGCACCGTGATCGTAGAGGTCGGCGGTATTCTCTCCCCTTTCGAGTGGTGGCGTGCGTTCTTCTCGTCGCCTTCACAGGGCTTTTCACTGGTTGCGGAAGCAATCGCGAGGATTTTGTGGTGACCGGTACCGGTCCGGTCGGGAGCGGCCCAACCGACGGTTTCTTCTTAGGCCGCGTCCTTCTCGAAGATTTTATCCAAGATTCCGATGTTCAGATTACAAATTTGGCCGGAAAACAACTTTATTCGTTCAAGACCTTGCACAAAGGTTTCTTCTACACGCGCGGTGCGCTACCGGCCGATTTTAGGATCACCGCGACCCGCCCAGGTGACGCCACCATCTACTCTCGAGAGGTACGTGGGGGTTATGATAAGTTGACGATGTACGTCAACCCACTCACCACCATCGCCTCTCGTCTTGTGACGGAGTCTGGATTGACCTTGTCGGAGGCTGAAAGTCGGGTGAAGACCTACTATTCACTGCCCGCAGGTTACTCGCTCGATTGGATCACAAACTCCAAAGCGTCCCCATTCTCCCCCGCGGGATTTTTTGAGCTCGCGAATCGATCCGGTGACATCGACGGCTACTTCGACCAAGTCGTGAGTGACATTGCTGGTGGAGCGGGAACTCAGCAGCAATCCGTGGTCCTGGACATTGAGCAACCTGAAGGTAACCTCATCAACAGTCTCATAAAAACTACCGTCGGTGACGTCTTCAGTGACGCGATCAGTCTCGGCGACGCTGGAATATTCGGGGCGATCACCCAAGCGCTCGGGTTCAACTTAGGAACCAGCGGAGCACTCAACGCTATTTCAGAGCAACTCGATCAGGTCCTGAGTGAGATCGGGGCCTTGAACATAAAGACGAGCCAGAACGCCGCCGATCAAGGCTACAACGACGCTCTCAATGCTATCGGACAAAATCTCGTTGACCTTGAGGACAACAATGGAGATATCGTCAAACTGGCGCAAAGCAGTTCAAATCAGACTGCCGCGCAGCTTGTCAGCCAGATCCAAGCGCTGCAAGTCGAAGACCTCGTGAACCTAGTGGTAGAGTATGTCACCGGGGCTGAAGTGACCAACATCATTCTGTCGTATAACCAGAAGGTCACCTCTGACAACCTTTTTATCACGGGTTCGGAAGCGACCAGCTACTTGGGATATCCTGTTCGCTTTAACCAGATGACCGAAGACCTGCAAACTCAAGCGGGCTACTTCATTAGCCACCTCGGTTTGGCGATGAACCTGTATGCGGAAAATGCCCACCTGCAAGTCCCCCTTACCAGTTCCTTAGCGGAAGCGGGGACCGCCATCGATGGACTAATCGCCGCGACCCGACAGGCTGAGAACCAAGTTCCGGCACTTCTGAACTCGAACGATGTCATTTTGGACGTCCCCAACAACTTGATGTGGTACGCCGTTTTTATGCCCCAGGACACCTACGAGAATGCCATCGCTTTCAGCACAGCGCAGCAAGAGGGCGGATATACCGGATGGAGGCTCCCTACACAAGCTGAACTGAGCGATTTCGTCTTGAATCGTATCGCCGTTCAAACCGGTGTGACGAGCACCGGAGACTACGGTCAGATCACAGACTCTCAATGGCGCAGCGCTTTCGGAGGCTACACGAAGAGCACGCACAACAGCGCCTCAAATGGCGCCAGTTCCGGCGTACCCGGATACGCTTTCGATCTTACCAATTATGGGCAGCAGACATATGATAGCAATACGGGTTTGTTGGGCAACGACACCTACCAAGGACAAGCCTACTACAATCTTGACTCTGACCCCGGTGCGAATAATGACAACCTCCTTCAGTGGTACGGTGTCAATAAGGTTCAGACTACTTCATACTATCTCGGCGCCAATGGAGATAAGTCCACCTACCTCTTGGTACGAGACTTCCCCGGCACCACGGATACAAGTGGTGGTTCGAACCCACTTGCGTCCGGTCAGCTCGGCGACCCCACCAACATGGATATTGGAGCGAAATCGCCAACCGAAGCATCGTCAGCCATGTACTTTGTGTCGCCTAACGGAGCGACGGTGCCTCAGGTCGATCTCACCAACGCGACGTACTGGCAGGTCTTCGACTCCCAAGACGATCTCAACGACAACCGGCCCTCGACACAAGCCACCATCTCCAACTACAACGGAACCGATCTTGAGACCACCGGAGCGACCATCAAGAACTCTAGTGGAGATCCGTTCACGATACCGACTCCTCCAACCAATTCCTATCCTGGTCCGGGGAACCCAGGAACAATCACCTGGCACCCTCACCTGGACGGGACTCCGTTGACCCCGGTCATTGTGAAGGGTACGTTCTATGGTCCAGCGCCGGGGAGTGCCAATGCGGGAGTTACCGGTACCTCGGGAACCCGTACCTTCAATCCACCCGATCCGAATGCTGTACCCGTGATCTCTAGCTCGTCGCTGGTGCCGTACCAACCCACCATCAATCTCAGTAACGTGGGGTCCGGATCTGTCGAAGTCACTTTCCGGGCAACGACTTTTTATCAGGATGGGCAACTCTACGATCCTTACGAGGACAGTCAAGTGGCTGGAAACAATGTTTTCCTCCAATTTCACTTGGTCAATTCTGCAGGTGAGACTATCGATTCTGACGCGGAGGGTGGTGGATTTATTGTACTCACACCTAACCCGACGACCGGTATCAATTCCACCCTCAATGTGTTGAGTCTGAATTCCAACCTCCCCATCGATACGTACGAAGTTCAAGTTACCTACAATACTCCATTAGGAACGGCGCCGGTCACCGGGACAATAGCGAGAACCCTTCTCAATATCTCCTTCGACAACGGATAGGTTTCGTTCGATAGACTCATAGGGCGGTCGGGGTTTTCCCTCGACCGCCTTTTTTTGGATTTTTTGTTAGTGCTGTTGGGCCGCTTATCCGGATTCTCAGTCCCGAGCCTCTCGACCGGAACTAAACGACGTTTTGCTGTGGGTGCGCTGGGATGACTGGTAATAGGCGTGTTTGCTGACGCTGGCAAATTGACCGCGCTCGAGAAATTTTTGAATGTAGTCGAGGTCTTGAAGTTCCGTCACCATTTCCGACGTTTGGTGGGCGGCGAGCACTAGGCTTCTAGCGCGCTCAAGGGCGCTTTTGGCTTCTTCGATGTCGTTGGCTCGAATGGATTCATTGGCTTGGAGTTTGAGGGCCGCGATCTCCAGCAAGATGGCCTTTTCCATGACCTCGGGGTTCTCCGGAAAGTCGGTCACGGCCGACGCCGAAACCACAGGGAGCGCCAGTTGGGCACTTTGACTCTGAGCTTTTTGCTGGGCGTCTTGCCACCGAAGTTCTAGTTCGAAAAGCTCCAGAGAGGCCTGCTCCTTGGTCCGGTCGAGTTGCAGCGCCAAACAGATCTCCACGGGGACTTCGGAAATCAGGTTGGGCAAACGGAAAGTCTGTGTCGCGTCGGATTCCGCTGATCGACTTCGGGATAAAAACTTCGCGAGCAGGTTGGTTGCCGACCTTGACGCGGACGCCGACTCAGGAGCCACTCGGTCGAGACGATTGAGGACCTCGCACTTTACTCCAGATGTGGGCGAGAGCTTAAAGCTCACTTTGCTTCCCACGAGGTTCACCAAGCCCATCAGTTCTAGGCCGAAAAAGTGCTCAAACTGCGCCGAAGACTCAATGTGATAGAAGTTGCCGTCGCCGCCTCGCGCCATGCCGTCCAAGAGGACTTCGTCGTAGTCGGCACCGATGCCCATAGTGGTCGTGCTGATTCCCCTTTGAGCCAGTTGAGAAGCGTGGGAAGCCAAGGTGTCGGGGTCGCTTTCTCCGACATTGGCTTGGCCGTCGGTCATCAAGATCACCCGGCTGAGCGTGCCTTCGGAGAGATGCTTGCCCACCTGCAATCCACCTTCAACCCATGCTTGGTGGAGGGCCGTCTGGCCTCCAGAGTAGATCTTGCGAATGGCTCTGTGCAGGGCGGCAACGTCTGTCACCAAGGCGCTAGGAGCGACACAATCGATGGTGTCGTCGAACGAAACGATAGCCACCCGGTCGCGGGCGGTGAGGTTGGAGACTAAGTTGCAGGCCGCCTCTTGGGCCAACCCAAGCTTCGCGCCACTCATGGACCCGGAACGATCGAGGACGAGGGCCAAATTTAAAGGAGGTCGTTGGACCTTGCGCTCCAGACGGGGGGGGAAGATGCGCACCAAGACCTTGAAGGTGGAATCGGACTTGGAGCAGATTGCGGACCGTTCGGGAATGACTTCGATGCTAGGGATGTTCATTTGGGTTTCCTCCTAGTGCTTTTGCTCAGCGCGTGGATAAATTGACTCAGTAGAGCGGTAGGGTCGGATGGGTTTTGAAAGTCTTCCCGGACTTCCAGAACCAGGCCGGGGGCGAGTTCATGGTGGCACCAGGTATGCGACCGTTTAGGAGTTGGAGTTCGGAGAGAATGGGGAGCGGGAGACCCCCCCCCTCTGGGAGCTTTTCCCGAACGTAGGTCGTGAAGGAAGTCCAGGGCTGGGTTGGCGGGTGGATGGGACGCTTCTTGGGTCAAAGTGACTTGCCGGTCGCCGCTCAAGAGGTCTTCTAACTCTGTCTCAGACATGTCGGTTAACAGCGAGGATACGGAGCCTGTTCGGTGCCCCTCTGCCTGAAGCCGTCGCAAGGCTAATAGTTGAAGAAGATGACGGTAGGTGTAACGAGCTTCGCGCCCCTCTTTGAGGGGCTCTTCCAGCGAGCCTTGAGAGGAGTAGTGCCGGACTAAGCGCGGTGATAGTTCCTCCTTGATGCGCTGGTCTGAGATGTCAGAGGGAAGGATATCGGGAAGGAGTGTGTTGGCGGCGGAGACCAATTCGTCAAGGGAAAGATGGACGTCTTTATACCTTTTGGGTAGTTTCACAGTTCTCAGGATAGTCGTTTAACGTAATACTGTCAATGGATTATGTCATTGTCAACTTGTGTTGTCAGTGAGGTTGCGATTTCTTCGTGCCGAAACATCGCTTTATCTCATCTTAAATTTTCTCAAAGGACCTCTTAAGCTTACTGTTCTATACTTGGGAAAATGCACAATAAAGTATGGGTGGGCCTTGTGCTCTGCCTCGTGATCGCGGGTTGGGCGCAAGCCCAAGAAGGCAGTGGGACGGAGAACAAGCAGAAACTCCGAGAGATTTTGATGCGTCGTTTCGATGCCGATGGGAATGGTCGACTCTCCGAGTCCGAGCGGACGGACCTGCGAGAAGCTATTCAGGCTCGACGAGCGGATTCTCCAGGTTTGCAACCTTCAACTCTGCATGGTCTGTACGGCCAGGCTACGGGCAAGGCGGTTCTAGTCCAGAAGGACTTAGAATTTTTCGACAAGTCGCGCGGCAAGACTGTTCCCTGTCGTGTGACCTATCCGGACCGAGGCGGAAAGTTCCCCGTCATCAACTGGTCCCACGGGCTCTACGGGAGCCAGGAATTCTACCAACCTTTAGTAAAACATTGGGCTCAACATGGGTATCTGGTACTTCAGCCGAGTCATTCCGACAGTGTGCTTCGCGGCGGTGGCGTCATGTCTAAAGGCAAAGCGGCGAACACCAGAGACTGGGCCAGTCGACCCGAAGATATCATGTCTTTGATCAGTAGTCTTTCGACTTCGCCGGAGTTGACACCCCACGCAGATATCTCGAGGGTTGGAGTGGGGGGACACTCTTTTGGGGCCCACACCACCTTGCTGGTCGGAGGCGCCGAACCGACCTTCGGACCGAGTTATGGTGATTCGCGGCCGAAGGCGTTTATCGCCATCTCCCCTCAGGGCGAGAGCCACCTGTTCAACAGTTCGTCTTGGCTGGGCCTCAAGCGTCCTATGCTCTTTATCTCGGGGGACAATGATGATTCGAAGAGTGGGCAGAAGGCGGCTTGGCGACTAGACGCGTTCCAAGGCTGTCCCGCGGGCCGAAAATCGTTGATGTGGGTGAAAGAAGCGTATCACAATTTTGGGGGCATCTCTGGCGTGATCCGTCGCGGTTCGGGGCCCGCCGCTCCGGACCAGGTTGAGTTGGTCAAGTCCGCGACGCTGGCGTTCTGGGACGCATACCTCAAATCAGACGCAACGGCCGCTAAGGTGGTTGCAACCGGTCATCTGGGTAACGACGGTGTGACTTTGTACCGATGGCAGTCGAAGTAGGCTCGGCTTTTAACCCTAGTTGGACGCTTTCCAACGGAATTGAAGCTCCACTTCCTCAATCTGGTCATCGCGTTCGTGCTCGACTAAGAGTTCACAGTCCGCGGGAATTGTGATCCGCTCATTGGCGATCTGGATACGGAACGATTCCCCTTTCTCGAGGGCGTCGGCAATCCGACGGAGCGTCTCCACGAAGCGCTCTTTTGGGACATTTTTTTCTACGTCACGTTCACTCATTGCCATAGCTTCGACCGGCAGAGAGCGAGAGCCTGTTGGCGTTTTGCAATTGTCTAATGATGTCAAACCTGAGGTCCTCGCCGGCGCGGCCCAGGAAAGACTGAAACAGCTTAGAGACGCTCTAAGAGAAGCCAGCGAATTCGCTAGGAATGACTTGTTGAATCTGAGCTATCTCTCTGAAGTGGTCAGCCCAACGAGAACTGCAATTGAGTCGGAGGCGCATGGACTGGCTTGTACTCGGTGTGAGCATGATGCGGATTCCCCGCATGGACGCCCTCGTCGATGATGTCCATGAACTGAAACGCGCTGCTTGCCAGTAAGAAGCTACCGGCGATAAGTCCGATTTCGAAGAGAGGGGCGCTGGCGGTCGCGACGCACACGGCCGCTATCCCGCCAAGAACCAGAGCACAGGCGCCGGCAACCCGTTTGGCGGTCTCAAGGCTGGAACGGACATACTCTCCAATATGCTTTGAGGGTGGACGCTGGGCATCT
Organism: Candidatus Xenobia bacterium; assembly: GCA_037968995.1. Taxonomy (GTDB): domain Bacteria; phylum Vulcanimicrobiota; class Xenobia; order Xenobiales; family JADMJV01; genus JAEXNA01. Next base: position 7,574 of record JBBKWP010000098.1, on the reverse strand, counting down.
TTGACTTCATTGCCACCCGCGGCCCCGGCAATGGGGAACGACCCGCTCTCCTTAGAGGAGGCGAAACTGTCGTGTGTCGTTGAGGAAGCCGCCATGCTCTCAGGGGCAACCGACGCACGTGTTCGACCCCGCACTCCGGTAATGGGAAGTTGAGAAGGTCGAAGGACAGGTACATTCTGAGGGATTGTCATGGGTTTCTCCTGTTGTTAATTCCAGTTAAGGAAGAAGCGCTCTTGGGCGGCGGCGGCTTCCTCTTCGAGGATCTGTACGAAGACCAAAAGTCTTTGGCCGGCTTCGGCGCGAACCAGGACCTCATCGAGGTCTCCTTCACCGAGCAACTCGAGAGCCGCCAGCCAATGACCGACCCCCTCTTTGAGCAAACTGTGACCGACCACGGACTCCGCGGTAATTTCATCTTCATAGACCCGCGTGTTGGTCTCATAAGAATTCCAGACGGCCTGGAATCGAGCTTGGGTTTCTTCAAGCCAGTCCAAAGCGGAGTCGAAGTCGCCTTGATTCGCGAAATCCACAGCATCGTGCAGGTCCACCCAGAGTTCGGTATCGAGTTCCTCGTCTAATAGAGCGCCCGCTCTTTCGCGATAGGTGGATTCGAGGACCACTCCAACGTTGGACGCGATGTCTTCGTGACCGACGTGATGATTGTGTAGTAGTCCTGCGCCCATAGATTGTCTGTCTCCTCAAGTCTTTGTAGGGCTATCATAGAATGACCAAAAGGAAGCGAGGTGGAGTCCGAACGGAAAATGTTAACGGTAGGTTAACATCTCGATAGGTCTAGGCAACGATCAGGTTATCGGCCAAGGCCTCATAACGAAGCGGGTACCGTCAGAAGGCGAAACTTGCGGTACTGTAGTCAATGTTTGTTGCGTCTTGAACGTAGTCAGCTAAGCTGTAGAGGCTGGAGGCTGCCAACACGACGCCCCCCAAGGGTGCCGTCGCGGGGTTAAGGGTCAGGGCTAGACCTACCGCCGTGGCCGTATGAATAGCTCCTCCCTCGAGGTCTTTCTCTTCGCCAAAGAAATCGTCGATGGCTAGTCCCACATTGGCTACCACGCCCGCACCAGTCAGGTAACGACCCAAAACGGCGGCGGTTGAACCTAACCTCGAGCCTGGCGCCGCGGATTGAGAGACGAGCCGGGCCGTGCTGGACAAGGAGTCCGCCGCCGACCCGAAACTGTCCACCGCGTCGCCGAAGTGTCCTTGCGCGAGATCCCCGCCGATGTTGATGAGGCCAAAGGCCGCTCCGGCGACGGAAATCGAGTTTTGAAAGCCTGCCGGGAAGGGGTTGTCCAGACCGCCATTCGCGGCTGTGTATTTGAAAATCTTGTTCAAAGAGGAGGCGAACGAACGTGGCCTGGTGAGCGACCCAGGCACTGACAACGGGTCGCTTTCTATGGAGAGTGGCTCCCCTTGACTGGTGAGGACCTGACCATCGTATTCAAACTGTCCTTGGCTGTTGGTTTCGATACGATGGCCGTTGCCGTCGGCCAACAAGATTTCACCGCCAGACCCCTCGAACAGACTCAGTTGATTTCCGTCGGGAGTCGTGACTTGGCCCAAGGTGGCCCCATTAGATGTGTACACGGTGGAGTTGGACTCTTCTCGGGAGCCATTGGCATGGTCGACGATCTGTACCTGTTCCTCGAAAATCGGTCGCCCGTTCGAAGCCGCCTGGAAGGCGTCGCGACCTTCGGAGTCTATGCTTTGGCTCACTCCCGAGAAGGTCACCTCCGACCCGGTGATGTGCTCTTCTCGGACAGTCGCGCCGCCGTCGGTCACCAGGTTGTCGACGGTGTAGGAGCCGTCGTCTTGGTAGCGAGTTTGCGAGGTGGTGGAAATTTCGGTTCCCGGAATCACGGTCTGCTGATCGATCGCGCGACCGTTGTTGGACACTTCTTGGTAGGTGACAGAGCGCCCCCCCGAGGTTGAGGCTTGGATATTGATCGATGTACCGTCTTGGGTGGGGTTGGAATAGTCGCCGTAATCGATACTGGTGATATCGCCTGATGCGCCGCTGGCGGTGGTCACCCGTATGTCGAGATAGGGGTCCTGGGAATTACCCAGTTGGGCGGCAAATTCAGGGTAGGCGGCGAGTTCGTTCGTGTTCGTCACCGCGCCGGGACCCAAAAACTGCGATTCAATATTTCGGTCGTTCAAGACATCCTCACGAGGATACACGCCGCGCCGCTCGGAGATGGTGTGCACTTGCGGAAACGGGCTGTCTTCCGAGCCTGTTGCGTTCGCGTAATCGCCCGTGTAGACCGTGGTTTCAGAGGCAACCACTTCGCGCCCTTCGGCATCGACACCGGCCACCCGCTGCTCGTACGAACTGGTGTTGGCGGTGGTCGGTTCACCGTTTTCGTCGTAGGTCGTCACTTCAGTGTAGCTCAGATGATGGCCGGTCTGGTCACGGTCGATGCTGACCGGACGATCGATTGCCAGTGTGCCGGAGTGATCGTTGCCGAAAGGCGGCTCATTCTGGGACACTCCGGGCGAAAGAAGCACGGTCGTTTGATGGTCGCCCTCGCCGATTTGGTCTTCCGGTAGCGGCTGAAACTGAGTGATGTTCGTGGATTCGGAAACCAGTCGAACGGTCGGAGGCTCGACCGTGTTATCGATAACCTGTTGTGAGGTCGTGGTGACTTGGGTCGGTTGGCGGTCGCCTTCAGGCGGTGGTAAGGTGCCCGCGAAGTTACCGAGGTCCTCTATGGGATCGGCACTGGTATTGGTTTCGCTGACGGTTTGGGTCACCACGCCGTTCTGGTCGACTTGGGTGTCGGTGACCACCCTACCGTCGCCGTACTCGGTCACCAGTTCGGTATGATCGGCCCCGTTCTGGGAATAGTTAACTTCCGTGGTGCTGTCGCCGTTGGTTGACGATTGGGTCTCAGTGTACGCGACACCATCATTGGTGTACTCGCGAACCCGCGTTCCGTCTTCGTAGTGGGTAATGCTGCCGCCGTTTTCCAGGTCGGGCTCTACGCGAACCACCTCGGGCGTTGAAGATTCGGCCTCGCCGGTTTCCACCCGACTTGCTACTCCCTGAGGTAGCTCCTGGTCGGTCGAGCTTTCGGCGGAGTCGCCCGAAGGATCGTCTGCGAGGGAAAGCGAGCGAGCGATACCGTCGACAGACCCTGGGCGCGAACCAACTAAACCGCGAGATACGCCTGCTTGTTGACCCACTAAATCCCGCGAGGCCAAGGGGTCGGAATTCACAGATCCGGTATTCCGAACCAAACTGCTCGGGCTATGAGAGGGCCGGAGATTGGCGGATGTTCCAGCGGGTCGGGTGCTCGTCAGTCGAGACGATGGTGATGAGCCAGAGCGAACAGGTTTGGAGCCTTGGCTCCTGGGCGGGGCCGCCGGTTTTTTGGTCTCTGTGGCCCTACGGGGCTCTTTGCCGCCCGATCCTACTTGCAATCCCATCGCTTCTCGCTTTCTGTGTGGTCCCAGGGATTCGGCCGAACCTCTGAGACACCTGATGACATCATAGGCTTACCACTAGGGACCCGTGTGGTCTGACCCTTCGAAATGTTACCGAGAGGTTAAATTCTTTGGGTTCTTAGGGCGGGGCGCGGTGGCCTATGAGATTGGAGGCTAGGGGTAACGGGGTCAGCGCGACAGGGATGTCCGGAAACCTTGTTCCCTACGCGGGATTAGACAGCTCAGAATCGGACCAGGAACCGAATTTTTCGAAGCGAAAGCCAAGTAAAGTGACTGGTAGGAACGTCGGAGACCGGATACAGCTAGAGATTGAAGACATCGCGGCCGGCGGCGAAGGTGTTGGTAAGATCGATGGATTTGTGCTCTTCGTGCCCGCTTCGGCGCCCGGAGATTTTCTTGAGATTGAGCTCGTTGCCCTCAAGAAGAAGTACGGCCGCGGTCGTATCGTCAAGATTCTCAAGCCCTCACTACGAAGGGTTAAACCGCCTTGTCCGGTTTATGACTCCTGCGGCGGTTGTCAGTTCCAACATCTTGACTACGATTCCCAACTCACTTTCAAAACCAAGATGGTGCGCGACGCGATAGAGCATCTGGGGTCCCTTTCCGATGTGGAAGTCAAGCCGTGCAAGGGGATGAAGACCCCTTGGAACTACCGGAACAAGGCCCAAATGATGGTGGCGGGTCGCCCCTATCTTCCTGTTAAGACGGAGGGAGGGACGCCCCCCCCCACCCGGCTGCGCCCTTATTTCGGTTTTTACACCCAAAGAAGTCATCGGGTCGTGCCCATTGACGACTGTCTGATACAGACCAAAGAGAACAACCATCTTTTGCGTTGTGCTCGCAACATGGTGGAACGCCTTCAGTGGGAGCCGTTTCAGGAGAAGTCGGGCACGGGACTGCTGCGCTACGTGATCGCGCGGACCACACAGAAAGGGGACTCCCTTCTTATCCTGGTGGCCTCCCAGCCGACCCTGCCACACATCAAAGAGTTTCTTTCCGACCTGCGCCAGCGGGTTCCCACGCTAAAAGGCGTGATGGTGAATCTAAATCCGCATCCCACTAACGTTGTTTTAGGAAGCACCACTCGGGTGATTTGGGGCCAGGACCATCTCATCGAAGAGATCGCAGGGCTCAAGTTTCGCATCTCGCCGACCTCTTTTTTTCAAGTCAATCCTTGGGGACTACAGGCCTTATATTCGTGTCTAGACGAGGCTTTCGCTATTCACCGCAAAGACGCGCTGCTCGACCTCTACTGTGGCGTGGGCAGTATGGCTCTCTATTTGGCGCGTCACGCCAAACGCGTCGTGGGGATCGATTCTTGCGCCCCGGCCATCGAAGACGCCATCATCAATTCCGACCTCAATGAACTCAAGAACACGTTTTTCATGGCCGGCGCCACAGAGAAGGTGCTGCCGCGCTTGTATCAGCAAGGAGAGCGTTTCGCTGCGGCGGTGCTTGACCCGCCCCGGAAGGGGTGTGCGCCTGAGGTTTTGAACACGGTCGATCGTATGAGAATCCCAAAGCTAGTCTACATCTCCTGCAATCCCGCCACGCTGGCCCGCGATTTGGGTCTCCTGAAGGACCTGGGGTATCGGACCCAGAGCATCCAACCGATCGATATGTTTCCCCAGACCTACCACGTGGAGTCCGTCGCGACGTTGACTCGCGTGAAGAGATAGGATTCCGATGGCCCTGCACCTTTCCGATAGCGCCGAAGCGGTGAAAAAGAGAAGTCTCGACCTTTCCAGACGCTGGAAGCACCATTATATTTCCTGTGAGCATCTGTTTTTGGCGTGCTGCATTGAGGACCGCTCCTGTGAAGAGTGGCTGAGTGGCCGCGGTTTCTCTATCGAGGATTTTGAAGAGCATATTCTCGACCTCGTGCCTCAGGGAGATGACAAGCCGATTTGGGATGGCATTCCCGAGACGCCGAGATTGCGCCGGGTGATGTCGAAATTAGCTCAGACTGAGGCCGAGGAGGCCCGGGCCATGCGAGTCGAGCCGATTCATCTGTTGCGCAGTGTTGTGAAGGAGGGCAGGGGCATCCCGTGCCGCGTCCTCAAAGATATATCGCCCGGCGACCAGTCGGCGAATTCAGGCTCGCGACCATCGGCCCCGCTACGAAGCCCATCCTCCGGGGAGAGCAATACCTCAAGCACGGCCGCCAAGGAAAAAAAGCCGGGTAAAACACCGTTCTTGGATAAATATTCTCGCGATATCGTGCAGATGGTCCGTGAGGGGAAGGTAGACCCCATCATCGGACGCACCGACGAAATTCGGCGCGTGGTGCAAATTTTGGCCCGTAAGACCAAGTCCAATCCGGTCCTGATCGGAGAAGCCGGGGTTGGGAAAACCGCGGTGGCCTTCGGACTAGCGCGGCGCATTTTTGAGAACAAAGTGCCCGACGCTCTGCGCGACAAGAAGGTCTTGGAACTGGCTCTCTCTTCGATGGTGGCCGGCGCCAAGCACCGAGGCGAGTTTGAAGAACGCTTAGAAGGTGTGGTCAAGGAGACCATGGCAGACCCATCGATCATCTTGTTTATCGACGAGATCCACCAATTGGTGGGGGCCGGGGATTCCCGAGGCGGTATGGACGCCAGCAACATCCTCAAGCCCGCCTTGGCTCGCGGAGAGCTTCGGGTTCTAGGAGCCACGACCACGGACGAATTTCGAAAATACATCGAAAAGGACCCGGCTCTAGAAAGACGATTTCAGCCGGTCTTAGTGGGTGAGCCTTCCGAGGAAGAAGCCCTCGAGATGCTACAGGGTTTGCAGAAGCGTTTTGAAGTGCATCACGGGGTGAAATTTACTGACGCGGCTTTGGCCGCGGCCATCAGTCTGTCGGTACGTTACGTTCCCGACCGCAATCTGCCGGACAAAGCGATCGACCTGATCGACGAGGCCGCGGCTAGGGTGAAAACGCGTTCAGGCGTTTATCAACTCGACGCGGAGGGCCGAGCGACGATGGCCGTGGGAGAAGACGTGGTTGCCGAAGTGGTGGCCGATTGGACCGGCATTCCGGTACAACGGATGTCTGAGCACGAATCGACACGACTCTTACGGATGGAGCAAGAACTCGAGGGTCGAGTGGTCGGTCAAGACCACGCGTTGAGCGCTGTAGCTCAAGCCATTCGAGTCGTGCGGGTGGGCCTGGTGGCTCCCAATCGACCGGGCGGTGTGTTCCTCTTCTTGGGACCCAGTGGAGTGGGGAAAACCGAGTTAGCGAAGGCCATGGCCGAATTTCTCTTTGGCGACGCCAACGAAATGGTTCGACTCGATATGTCCGAGTATCACGACAAGCATTCCGTGTCGCGACTGATCGGTTCGCCTCCCGGATATGTAGGGCACGATGAAGAGGGTCAACTCACACGTGCGGTTCGTACCAAGCCGTATAGCGTGGTTCTCCTCGACGAAGTGGAGAAAGCGCACCCTGAGATCTTCGATCTCTTTCTGCAGGTATTTGATGACGGTCGTCTGACAGACTCCAAGGGTCGCACGGTCAATTTCACCAACACCATCATCATCTTGACCTCAAACCTGGGGTCTCGTGAGCTTTTCGACGCCAAAGTTTTGAACCAGGGTTATGCCGGCCAACTGGACACTATGCCGGTAGAGTACCAGAATGCTTTGCGCAATCACTTTCGGCCGGAGTTTCTCAATCGTTTGGACGAAATCATCGCTTTCCGCGCCTTAGAGCGCGCGGATCTCTATGGCATCGCCGACATTCACTTGGGACACCTCAAGCAAAATCTCGAGAAAAGTCGAGGAGTCAAGCTGGAGCTGACTCCAGAAGCTGTGGAGCTTCTGTTGGAGTATGGTTACCAGCCTCAGTTCGGCGCGCGTCCTCTGCAAAGGGCCATCAGCACCTATCTGTCGCGACCCTTGGCCGAAGAGATGTTGCGACACCCTCCCGTCGAGGGCGCGGTCCTGCTGGCCACAAGAGAGGGGCAGAAATTGGTTTTTCGTCCCACCCAAGGATTTGTCGAGGAGTCGCCGACTCTCGGGACAGAAGTGTCTCCGCCGACCTCATCTCTGTCTCGAGAACCGCAGGCGCCATCGCCTCATCGGGAGGTGCCGCGAGCACCCTCACCGCCCCCTCATTCGGAGTACGT
>JBBKWP010000097.1:0-10008 GCA_037968995.1 Candidatus Xenobia bacterium | reverse complement strand
TAAACGATTAGGTCCAATCAGCCTCGTCTCACTAAAACCGCCGACTCCTCAACGGAGTCGGCTGTTTTCGTGAGACGAGGCTGATTGGACCTAATCTTTTAGCTTAGGGTTCTTGAAGCGCTTCATTCGAGAGAGCTTGCTTGAGGCTGACGCCGGTTCCGTGGGCTTGGTCACCTCCGACCCCTCTGGCACCTGCATGACAGGTTCTTTGGGGCGAGAGCGTTGACCGGCCTCGAATACCGATCCGGTCCTCAACTCATTGGAAGCTGTTTGCTGCGCATCTCGAACGGCCGCGTGATAGATCGGTGGAAGCGGGGCTTTCCCCATCGCCCTACCGCCGATCACATTCCCTCGCGCGGGATCGAACTTTGGCGTCACCGGGCTCGGAGTCTCGTTGAGCAAGGGAACATCGGCCACAGGGGTAGGCATCATGTTGGGCATCGGACGATGGCTCGGCATCATACCAGAAGGTGCGGACGGCGGACCGTCGTCCGCACCTTCTTCGGGCGGAGGGACAATTGTCTGGTCGATGGACCGGGGAAACGGTGTCGACAACATCGAGCCCAAAGTCGGCTCCGGTTTCACGGGGGCAGTCATGTCTTGAACATTGCCACTGAGAGCAGGAGGGGACAAAGGACCTGCCTCTCGCGGACTAGGCGCTGCCGGGCGGAGCCCTTCAATCGGACGAGCCAACGTGGATGATTCGCCTTGCAAGGCGCTCAGCGACGGCGAGGCAGTGCTCTGTCCGGTTGCTTGAAGATGAGACCGAACCGCCTGACGCATTTGCTGAATCCCTTGAAGGGAACCAAATCCTCCGCGAGGAGTGGAGGGCTTCGCCGGAGCCTTTGGAGCCTCGTTATGAAGCCTCATACGGTTCGTCAGTTCCAACTGGCTCAATCGGAGTTGGGCCGCGACTTCTTCGGCGGTCCTAGGGGGCTTTTGATCACTCATAGTCGTGTCTTCTTGTTTTGGCGTAGCCACAAAAAGTCCCTCCCCTAGGCTGTGTATTGAATTCCCTCAATTCCGTCCCGCAAAAAAAGGGGTCTAGGCGAGACACACCTAACATTGAGGAGTGGAAGCGTTGCGCCAAGCTGAAGCGGTCGCCTTCCTTCGGGCTCTCCGCGAAGTCGGAAATCTCCGGCTTGAAAAGATCGGGGGACATGCGTTCGTTCTGCGCTTCGAGGCTGTCACGTCACTGGAGGCCTTACGGGATAACCTCTTCTTCGACAACGACGTGCCTCTGGAGGAGCTGTTCGAAAAGTACGGAGCCGATCTGTTCAAATTGCTCCAGGAAGAAACTTCCTAAGCCTCCCTACAGCCACTTAGCACTATGGCGGAGCCATCGCAAGGGATAGCATCGAGGTCTTCAGAACGAACCCCGCATGACAAACTCCACCACGCACCTGCCCCCTTTGCGTCAAGCCCTGGAGCAGCTTTTGCGACGTACCATCTCCGAGGTCACGGCCCTCCCCATCCAAGAATGTGACCCTTATCTTGCTCTGTCTAAAAACCCGGCGCACGGAGACTATCAGAGCAACGCCATGATGGCACTTGCCAAACGCCTAGGAATAAATCCACGGGCTTTGGCCGACTCCGTGGAAGGAGCGTTGAACAACGACCCAACCTTCGGTGACCTGCTGTCCCAAGTCTCGGTCGCCGGACCTGGATTCCTCAATCTCAAAATTAACGATCAAGCACTGGCCGCCCGCGTTGAGCAAGGCGACTTGGCCCTGCCAAGAACACTGCCTGTAGGTGAGCGGAAAACCGTCGTGGTGGACTACAGTTCTCCCAATGTAGCTAAAGAGATGCACGTCGGTCACATCCGAAGCACTATTTTAGGAGACGCTATCGCTCGAGTGCTGGAGTTCCTGGGTCATCGCGTCATTCGCCAAAACCACCTTGGAGACTGGGGAACCCAGTTCGGTATGTTGGTTGCCTACTTTCGGCGTTTCCCGGCCCGCCTGGAAACCGATGCCCTCATCGATGTGGAAGACAACTATCGTCGCGCGAACGACCTGTTCAAGAACGACAAAGCCTTCGAGATAGAGGCCCGCCAAGCGGTGGTCGCCTTGCATCAGGGCGACGAAGACGCCTTGACCTCGTGGGAGAAAATTGTTGGGCTCTCCAAACAGCATCTGCACGCCAACTATAGGTTTTTAGGCGTTGCCTTGACGGCCGAGCACGATCGTGGAGAAAGTTTCTACAACCCTCGCTTACCTGGTTTAGTAAGAGACCTACAAGAACGCTTCTCAAATGGCAAGGATGCGCGAGTCGAGGTCCGGGTGGATGACGGCGCCGTCTGCGTCTATCTGAGCGACGACAATGGGGAGGCGCGATTCAAGAATAAGGAGGGAGATCCACTCCCCTACCTGATCCAGAAATCCGACGGTGCCTTTCTCTACGCTACCACCGATCTCGCGGCCTTACAGTATCGAGTTTCCGAACTCAAGGCCGACTGGATCATCATCGTAACCGACCATCGCCAGATGCAGCACTTCGAGATGTTTTTCGCCACCGCCCGAGAAACCGGTCTCGATCGTCAGAGCCCCGAACACAGCCCCGTCAACCTGCAGCATATCACCTTCGGCACAATTCTAGGACCAGATCGCCGCGCCTTAAAAACTCGGGATGGGGGTTCCGTGAAGCTTTCGACTTTAGTGGAGGAAGCCGTCGAACGAGCGGCCGAGCAAGTGTCCGAGCTGGCGACCGAAGGCGAGCTTTCAAAGCTCGAGGTGGCGCAAAAGATTGGGATCGGAGCCATCAAATACGCCGATCTCGCCCAAAACCGGCAGTCCGACTACTTATTTACTTGGGATAAGCTTCTCTCGCTCAAAGGAAACACTGCTCCTTACTTCTCTTTCGCGTTCGCGCGGTGCTCATCTATCCTTCGCAAGTCCGAACAAACCGAGTTCACCGGTGCCTTGCGGCTCGTTGATCCCCCCGAGCGAGCTTTGGCCTTCCAACTGTGTCGTTCCCCAGAAGTTCTCGACAGTCTCACCGCCGATTGGCAGATGAATGTGTGGACGGACTATCTCTACGTCGTCGCTTCCTCGTGTATGCAGTTCCTGGAGAAGTGCAGAGTCCTAGATGTCGATGACGAGGCTCTTCGCCAATCTCGCCTTCGCCTCTGTGCTGAAACCGCGACCGTACTTGAGACCGGCTTGGGGCTGCTAGGGATCGAACTCGTCGAAAGGATGTAAGTGCCCAAGGGCCAGCATTTGTGGACTCGGCTATCGCCTGGTCCGGCCCTTGCGCCTTGAGCACATTTTGAGAACAAGCATCTGAAGTAGAAGGCGTGGGTTTCCACCGCCTGAGCCGCCCTTGCTTTTGAAATCCGTTTTGAGCATCGCCTCAAGCGCACCTTGAAAATCCGAAGCGCTCCAGGTGCGTAATTCTTCCACCGTCTTCTTGACTTGATACTCTTTTTTACGTGGCAAGGCTTGGGCCACCGCGGCCGCGCTGCCAAGTTCCTTCATCAAACCTTCGATCTGAATCAACGAAGTCATATAGCTATGTAGATATCCAAGAATCGCGCCAACGGACTCACCTCTCTCGAGCTGGTGATCAAGGATCGCCAAGGCCTCCCTATGATTCCTTTGACCAATGGCCGAAGTCATCTTCCACATAGCGACCTCAGCGGAGAACTGGACCAAGGCATCGACCCGAGCAGCGTCCAGGGCCTCACCCGGCCTCAAAGAGACGATGCATCGTTCCAAACTGGAGATCAGTCCGCGGAGGCTGTCTCCTACGCGTTCGCGCAGATGACGCAACACCGGGCCCGAAACAGAAGCGCCGAGCTTTCGAGCAAAGGCTGCCAACAGTCGGTCGACATCCTGGCCCTGCAGAGAACACTCGATTTTGTGTCCTACCTTCACAAGTGCGGGAACCAACGGGTTATCTTTCACCGGGCCTCCCACCGAGACCACCAGCACCGTGCCGGGAGCGAGATCCCGACTCCATCCGTCCACTAGACGAGTTCCCGTTTCCTTGCCCAAAACGGCCACATTATTCAAAAACACCAAGCGGTTGTCCACCAGGGTCGGGAGTTCACTCAGAAGTCCCAAGATCTCTCCAGCGCCGGTTTGGCGAGTGCAGTCCAGACGCCGGAAATTGAAGTCTCGGAAGTCTGCGTCGAGGTAACGTGCCTCAAGTTTTTTCAGCACTAACTCATGCAAATAGTCGTCCGTCCCTGTTAAAACAAAGACGGTAGGGGAAAACTCACGGGTCTCAGCAATTTTCAGAAATTCGAGAACTCCTAGCGAGGTCGGCGCTGATTTAGAGTCTACGGTCAATGGGCGGACGCGGCCGCAACCACCTCGGCCAGTCCCTTGGCAAAGGGCGGTCGGATCACTCCGCGCTCGGTAATGATAGCCGTCACCAACTCAGGCGGCGTCACATCGAAGGCTGGATTAGAGACCTCTACTCCGATGGGAGCAACTTGATGCCCTCCAATATGAGTCACTTCCTGCGGATCGCGCTGTTCAATCGGTATCTCGCTGCCTTGTTGAAGCTTGAGATCCACAGTGGAGTACGGTGCAGCGACATAGAAAGGGATCTCATGAAATCGACACAATACGGCCAAGTTGTAGGTCCCGATCTTATTCGCAACCGCTCCCAACGCAGTGATTCGGTCCGCTCCCACGACCACCGCGTCCACCTCACCGCGCTGCATAAAATGAGCCGACATATTGTCGCAAATCAGACGACACGGGATCTTCTCTTGCATGAGTTCCCAAGCAGTGAGTCGCGCTCCTTGAAGAAAGGGGCGCGTTTCATCGACCCACACGTGAGAGATCTTCTCGCGAGCCGAGCGAATCACTCCAAGAGCGGTGCCGTAGTCGCCGGTGGCCAGCGCCCCTGCGTTGCAATGGGTCAGAACTTTTGAGTTCGGGGCAATAAGTTCGGCCCCGTGATCGCCGATGGCTCGACACATGGCTTCGTCTTCCGCTGCGATAGCCTTCGCTTCAGCTACCAGGGTCTCTGTGATAGATACCGACGCCATCCCGTTTTCGACCAAACGACGTGCCAGACGAAGCATTCGCTCGAGGGCCCATTTCAGATTGATTGCCGTGGGTCGAGTCGCCTCAAGCTTCTCCGCCGCGTCCGTGAGAGTGCTTAAAAGATTCTCGGCATTGCCTTCGAAGCGCAAAGCCTCGAGAGCGAGTCCGTAGGCGGCTGAGATACCGATTGCCGGAGCCCCCCGCACAACCATCGAACGGATAGCTTCAGCGACGCCAATCGCATCCTCGTACGTATTCCAAGTTTCCGATGTCGGCAGAAAGCGCTGGTCGATCATCTCGACTTTGTTATTCTTCCATAGGACAGGTCTCATTCTTCTGGGTCTCCTTCTAGGGTATTCGAAGCTTTGGTTGGTGATAACGGTCTGGGCCTCACGAATTCGGTCGCCAGTAATCCATAGAGATGGACATCTAGCCGTCGACCCGCCGTATAATAAAACTGACGTTTCGTTCCCTCGTGCACGAATCCTAACCTTTCGAAGAGGCCCATCGAAGGTCGATTCATGGCCAGGATCTCTGCTTCTAGACGAGCTATTCGCAAGTCTTCGAAGGCGTGGATCACCACAGCCGTCAATGCATCATGGCCGTAGCCTCGCCCCCAATGCTCTGAATCGAGTACGATACCGAGCGTGGCAGTCCCGTTTCGAAGGTCGATGTCGTGGAGATGGACCCATCCCAAGGGCACGGCTTCCGATGACTTGATGGAATAGACCTCTTGAGAAGCATCTTTAACGAGTTCGGCGTACCAAGACTCCAACTGGGCTAGGCCACGAGGCCTTGGTGGAAATCCTGACAATCGGCGCAACGTATCATCGTTTGCCCAGGAATAATGATTTCCCAAGTCTTGTCTCTCCAGGGTCCAGAGATTGACCAACCCAAAGCTCAACATCACCCAAGTTTTGAGACTCGCAGTCATGCTCCTCCGTGGCATCTCTTTAACAATCGTTCGGACACCCCGCAGGTCAGCGCCCTAGGGTAGATCGGTTGAGGGTGCCTTAAGAAAGGGCAGGAGCACCAAGAACGCTCCTGGAATAGCGTCCAAGCAACGTAGAAAAGACCGCGTATTGGGACTGATCCCGAGGATCAGAGCGTCGGTCTAGTAATTGGGATGTCGTAATGGCTGAAGTAACCTCACCAGAAGTTCAAAAATACTCGACCCTTGTCCGCTTACAACCGGACAACCCTGACGCGCACTTTAAATTAGGGTGCGCTTATGAAGATTCCGGCAACCTTGGCGAGGCTGTGAAGGAGTATGAGGTCGCGATCAAGTTAAATCCGCGCCACGCTTTATCGTATCTCCATCGTGGATTCATCTTCGCCAAGGGAGCGGAATTGCAACTCGCTTTGCAAGAATGGGCCAGGGCGTTTGAGTACGATCCGAATCTGTCGAGTAAATTTTCCACTCCCGAATTTCAGCCGATTTATAGCCCTAAGTTCGACAGCGCGATTCAGCAACTTGAACGCCCCATCATTATCAATCCCAAAGACGCGTTCGCTCGCTACCAACTTGGTACCGCTTACAAGTACTTTCAGAAGCCGGAATTAGCTCTCCAAAGCCTCAAGCGCGCGCTCGAGATCAATCCCTCCCTCTGGGAAGCTTACCTCCAGTGCGGCGAGATTTTCGCTCAACTGGGTCAAAACAAGTTGGCTATCACGAATTTTCAGCGAGCCATCGACGCGAACCCTCGATTCGCCGATACGCACCACCAACTCGGCCTCATTTACGAAAAAGAGAATATGAGCGCCCTGGCCTTGCGTCATCTAGAACGCGCCATCGAACTCGACCCAGAATCCAGCAAGTTCCACTTCGCCTTAGGCCGAATTTTCACCAAGCAGACAAAATACAAGCGCGCTATGAAGCAGTATCAGAAGGCGCTCGACCTTGACCCTAACGACGCTCGGATACACCTACATCTAGCGGAGTGCTGCAAGCAGATGTATCGACCAGACTTGGCCATTCACTGTTATGAAAAGGCCGTTGAACTCGATCCAGAATCCTCTGAAGCTGTCTACGAATTAGGGACTACGGCGCTTCAACTTGGCGACACCGACAGAGCCATCAAGGGGTTCCAAAAAGCTCTTACACTGAACCCCCAGGATGGCTACGCGCACTACAGTTTGGCCCAGGCCTATCATCGGCAAAAAGACTTCGAAGCCGCAGCGACCCACTATGGAGAAGCTTCGCGCCTCAATCCCAAGGACGCGTACGCGGCCTACAATTTGGGTCTAATGCGGGACGAACTCGGCCAACCGGACCAATCCATCGAAGCTTATCGCAAAGCTGTGGAACTCAAGCCACACGATGCGCAATACCATCTCAACCTCGGCAAAGCTTATCTGTCCGGCGACCGACCCGACGAAGCTTCCGCTGAACTCAAGCAGGCCATCAAACTCAATCCCAACGACCTTGAAACAAATTTTCTGCTCGCCGATGTTCAGATGCGCCAAAAACAGTTCGACGAAGCTATCAATCTTTATCGTAAGGTTGTCGAACTCAACCCGGAGTCGGTGGAAGCCCGTTACCGGATGGCCGAAGCTTTTCAAACTTTGGACATGCCCGATTACGCTTTCGAAGCCTATCAGGAAACCGTTCGTTTGGACCCTCGCCACTACAAGGCGCTGCACGGGCTTGGCGGTATCTATCTTACGGGACGAAACAAGCCGAGTATCGCCGTCGACTTTTTCCAACAGGCTCTCGACGTCGAGCCTTCTTTCGCTCCATCTATGATCTCGTTGGGCGAAGCCTACGTCGCCTTAGGTCAACCCGATAAGGCCCTTCAGTTCTTTGAACGAAAGCTCGAAGAGAATCGGTCCAATCCTGTCTTTGTCGGAAAGTACACGTCAGCTCTCGCCGACGCCGGTCACGGAGAGAAAGCGGCTACCGAACTCAAAATTGCTCTCCAACTCGACCCGGAGAATCTCGACCTGCGCAGTGCCCAGGCCGAACTTTACGTAAAGTTAGGCCACCACGCCGAAGCCTTGGAGACCTGGCAGTCTTTGGTACGATTGGCACCAGAGCAAGTGGATTTCCTCTATCAAGTCGGTGCCACCCAACAGCTTCTTGGCAAGCACGACGAAGCACGTTTCACCTTCGAATCGGTGCTGGAAGCAGCGCCCAACCACTTTGACGCCCGTCAACGCTTAGGGGGTGTTACTCCCGCCGTTCCCGAACCTTCTGCGCCCGTGGCTTCCGACACGAGCGACCCCTTTGGGGATGCCCCGACACCCTCTGCCAGCCCAGTACAGCCAACCTCGGCCTCAGCCCCGGCGTCCTCCGGCCCCACCATTCAAAGCAGTCCCGCCGAGGCCATGTTCGAGCCCGAAGACCCGGACGACTCCGACATTTTCGACGCCCCACTTCTTCCGCGGCCCGGCGGATTGCCCACCATCGGAAGCGTTCCGTCGAGTCTGACAGAGGACGATGAAAACGGGTTTTCGGCCTCCTTGGATAGCAGTGACGACCCCTTCGCCGTAGAAGACGATCCCTTCGCCGTGGAGGACGACCCGTTCGCGGTAGTGGACGAAAGCCCCGACGCGAGTTTACCGAGCGACAACCAAACGGTCCCGAACGACGAAGCATCGCTCAACCCGTTCGAAGGCGCAACCCCTGAAGCAGTAGCGGTGGACGATACTTTTATCGGTTCGACACCGGAAGGTTACGCTGCAGACGATCTTCCTGCGGATACTGAATCGACTTTCATTGGGTCCAGCACCGAGGTTCTGAGCCAGCCGGACCCATCCACTGTGTCCCTCACGGACGACACGCTCATCGTTTCAAAGACCGAGGTCATGAGCCGAGTGGAAGCTGCACCGACCACGGATGATACCTTCATCGGGTCGAGCACCGAGGTCCTGGGCCAAGAAGAAACTGTGCCGGCTGTCGATGACACCTTTATCGGCACCGTTGACGACTTCGAAGCCAATGAAAGTAGCAGCAGCCTGCCAACGGAAGCTCCCATTGATGATCCGTTCGCACCCACCGCGTCGACGGAAACGGACGACCCGTTCGCCATTATTGCCACCCCTGACGTCGAGGTAGAGGATCCCTTCGCCTCTGCGGAAAAAGTCGAAGATCCCTTCAGCGCAAATGCTACAACGACTGTCGAAGGAAGCGATCCGTTCGCCGAGGAGGGGCCAAAAGATACATCGTCGGCTGACCCTTTCGCGGAACTAACGGAACCCATTGACCCCGCGGAAACGGAACTCGCTGACGAGACAGAGTCGTCCGATTCGTCTTCGGAAGACGTCATCTCCGAAGAGTCCGGTCCTGAAACGGCCGCCGACCCCAATTTTGCGGCGGAGGAAGTTCTGCAGCAGGCCATCTTGGCCTATGTCACGGGACGAACCGATGATGCAGGTTCCCTTTTTGAAGAGATCCTGCAACGTGCCCCCCAGTATACGCCTGTTTATTTCCACTACGGACAGTTTTTGAGAAGCCAAGAGGACCCGAGTCGGGCCCTCGAGCTTTTCCACATCGGACTCGACAGAGCAGAGAACGAAGGAGATGCAAATCTTCTCGCGCAACTGAAATCCGAGTACGAATTGACCACGGAGCAGGTTTCCGGGACTGCCGCGGTCGCTGAGCCTGACGCGGACGTCGCTGAATCCACTGAGGTCGTCTCCACCGAGGAAGCACCCGCTGAGGTCACTGAACCGGAACCGGAAGTCGCTGAATCCACTGAGGCCGCCTCCACCGAGGAAGCACCCGCTGAAGAAACTGCCGAGGTCACTGAACCGGAACCTGAAGTCGCTGAATCCACTGAGGTCGCCTCCACCGAGGAAGCGCCCGCTGAAGAAACTGCCGCGGGCGCTGAGCCTGACGCGGACGTCGCTGAACCCTCTGAGGTCGCCTCCACCGAGGATGCTCCCGCTGAGGAAGCACCCGCTGAGGAGACACCCGCTGAGGTCACTGAACCGGAACCGGAAGTCGCTGAATCCACTGAGGACGCGTCCACCGAGGAAGCACCCGCTGAGGTCACTGAACCGGAAC
>JBBKWP010000096.1:0-7619 GCA_037968995.1 Candidatus Xenobia bacterium | reverse complement strand
ACGGTGGTGGTATCGCTCATGTCATGTACCTTTTCTTCGAGACTTTGAAGGGCGCTTCTGCATTTGGCGATCGATTCCCCTTCGTGGTGAGTCCGCTCCACAGATCCCGTACTCCAGGTCTCCTCGGCCGCATCATTTGGGCTCAAGGTAGCTAGAGTCGATTTCCCCCAGGCGGAGCAGTTCCTGGAGCACCTTTTTTTCTCGGCGTCGTCTGCCGGTCATGAGCGTAGACCAGTGGTCGCTTGAGATCGGCTTGACCCAGACCGTGTAAAAGCCTAATCGGTTGCCTCCCAAAATGTCGCTGAAGATCTGGTCTCCGACCATCACACACTCTTCAGGTTTGGCACCCATTAAAGTCAGAGCCTGCCGAAAAGGAGCGCCCTTCGGCTTTCGGTTCCAAAAGAATCCCGGAATGACATGTTGAATGCAAAGTTCGGAAGCCATCCGCTGAAGTCGTGCGAGACGATGACCGGGAAGTATGACGTTGCTGATCAGGCAGAGATCTTTCACCCTGCCGTCCGCCACGAGTTCTCTCAGGCGCGCGCCTATGTTCTCCGGCAGAACGTGGCCCTTTTGAGGGAGCAGAGTGTTGTCGAGGTCCAAGCAGAGATACTTTCGGCCATCGGACAGCGCCTGATCAAAGTCGATCTCTTCGAACCTTTGGGCGACCAGATTGGGAAAAAATAGAGAGTTCAAGAGTCGATGGGCCGGAACTGTTGACCGGGAAGCGGTCGACTTCGTGTCAACTTTTCGTCAACGGAACCGACCCTTCTTAAGGTTTCAACCGTCGTTCCGGCCGCGCTTTCTACTTTGGTTTCGCGAAGCCCGATGGTCAGAATCTGATGACATCCGTTCTGGCTCCAGACATAGACGCGATCGTGGCCTGAGAGGCTCAAGGTGAACTCGCTGCTCAGACGATCAGCGGTAGTGCTCAATCTTGGGTCATCGAGGGAGAACACGGGTCCTTCGAGACCAGCCTCTTTGAGGCGATGGAGAACCTCCTGGCTGACCGTTGGGCTTTCGGCCTTCTCCGCTTTTTTGACGCCGCCGGATCTCTCTTTGGCCTCGTTTCGCTGTGTCTCTCCAACCTGGAGATTGGGCATTCCCACTCCGGGCAAAGTGAGCAGTCCCAAAAACGGGTTGGGCGGGGGAGAGCTTGAGCCTCTTCGCTCGGCTTCGCCGAGGGCCTGATCTTTACGGAAGTCTTCAAGTTCTCGACTTTGTCGCTCGGGGTCGTCTTGCGCCCCTTTCACAACTTTGGGCTTCAAGGCGTTATCCAAAGCTTCATCAAAGGATTCGACGTCGTCTCGGTCTTTATTCTCACGGGTTCCCGTTCCGATGGCGAAAGAGTCTGCTCGTTGGGAAAGCCTCTTCTTGTCGCTGTCCGGACCATCGCCTATACCGCCGGGGGGCATCGCCATACGAGGTGCTTCCGCTTTCTACCAAGTGTGGCGATAGCGAAGTCTTGCCAAGCCAAAGAAGATCAAAGCCAAGCCGGAATACGCCAAACACATCAACAGAGGGGTTGTCAGGATGGATCCCGGGCTGCTGGTGAACCCCGAAAGTTGGTGGACGGTCTGAGGATAGAAGACAAAAATCAAGTAGAAAGGGTGGAGTTCGCCAAATCCCAAAAGTTCCGGAACCCAAAGCTGAAGCCCCAACAAGGTTGCGGCGAGGATGCCCAAGGTTCCCAGGACCGTGGCTTTGTGGGGGGCCCGGCGGGTAGCCATAGCCATCCAGATGGCGATAACCAGGATCGGGATAAACCAACTGTCCCTGAGGGTTTGAATGGCCGGAATGAAGCACAAGAGGAAGATCAAGCTTCTAGCGTTACGCGCGGCGCGCTGCGGTTGCGACGTCAGTGAACCGACCACCAGACCTAGGCATCCCCCTACTAGGCTGATAGCTATCAAAAACGGTGCGGTGGAGGCCACCAGAAGGGGCGGGAGCCAGAGGTATACCGAGAAGAATAGAATCGATACGGGGAGAAATAAGGCGATTTCGATCCAAAGAGGTGCCAGACATGCGACGAGCTTGGCGACCATGGCCAAAGTTTGGGAAACTGGAGTGACTCTCAAAACGGTGGCGGTATGATTCTGCAGATCGCGAGAAAATGACAGGGCACAGTAAACCGTCGAGCGGAAGGCCATCAGGACGACTTGTCCGAGGGTTAACAGCACGAAATGGTCGACAGCCGAGCTTGAACTTTCAGGAGCCAGGCGGCTAGAGTTGAATTCGAGCAGCAAGACTCCGATGCACAAAAGAGCGAACCAATTGACCCCAGGATAGACACCTCGGGGATAGGCACGCCGACCGTCGAGTTGAAAGAGAAACTCGCGACGAATTAAAAACCGAAATTCTGTCCACTTTGATTGCTTCACGAGCCTCCTCTCATTGTGGCTTAGTATAACCGATACCGGCGACCACGCCTATAGCGCATTCCTCTACTCTTTTCGACAGAACATAGTTGGGATCCCGTCTAACATCGGAAAGGCCCATTTTAAGAAAAAGTCGAACGGCCGCTGCCTATTATGAGTTCTCCTTACCTGCGATTGTTTCGGTCCGAGCTAAAGTTCTATGAAAGTCTAGGGGACTTTCAAGAGCTGGGGGCGTTTTTGGACTCCTGTCGAGACCTCTTGCGCTCCCCAGAGCAGCGTACGATCTTGACCCTCGAAAGAGCGCGCTATTGCCTCTTGACCGGAGATTGGGAGCAGTGCTTGGAGTGTTTGGATTCCGTGGGTACCGACGCCCACCACTTGTCCGCCTCCGACCGGAGTCTCTACGACTTGGTCAGCGGGAGCCTGCATATGGGGTATGGCGATCTTAATCAAGCTCTAGTTTTTTTCGAACTCGCTGTATCCGAAGCCGAAGAAATCCAAGGCTCGCGGCTCAACGAGGCGCTGATTGCACTGGGCGCTCTCTTCCACCGGTTGGGTGAACGCGAGCGCGGTAATGAGTTTCTTGATCGCGCTCGTATGGGCCTAGAGCGAGAGCCCGATACGGAATTGAGAACGCTACTCAGCATTCAAGAGGGTTTGCTGGCTTTTCGTGGTGACTTGCTGCTCGATGCTGAAGGCTCTTTTCAGAGAGCGATGGCCTCTCTCCCTCAGCCGGATCGACCCTCCGTGCTTCGAGGTGAGTTGTTACGCTATCTGGGGGTTCTCGCAGCCACCGACGGCCGGCCCAACGATGCCCTCAAATTTCAGCAGGATGCTCTTCAGGATTTCGCGAGTTTGCCTTATCCTCTGGGGAGCGCCAAGACCTACAACTCCGTTGGTCAAACCTGCCTGAGGCTTTCTCGCTTTGTGGAGGCAAGATTTTTCTTCGAGAAAGCGGAGAAGCTATGTCGCGAACTGGGCGCTGAGGCCGAACGAGCCACGATTCTGGGGAAGTTGGGTCGAGTGTATGCCCAGACTGGTGAATATGAGAAGGCGATCGTGTTCCAGAAGCAGGATCTCGAGTCTTCGTCGCGTTTTGGGAACTATCGCGCGATGGCTTATGCGCTTCGCAACTTAGGGCTTTCCTATCGGGCTAAGGGCGATTTCGAACAAGCGCTCACTTATCTTCGGGACAGTCGAAACCGCTTCGCCGTTCTCGAAGACCCAACTCCTCAACTCGGGACCGAAATGGACCTTGTGTCCACTCTGCTCGAGAATGAACGCTGGGAAGAGGCGCGAGAGTGCCTTCGCGACGCCCAATCCCTCTTGGATAGGCGTTTAGAGCCTTCCCCCGATCATGTGCATGCTTACTACTACGGTGCAGTTCTGAGCCGGCAAGCCGGTGACGAGAGGGCAGCGGAAAGCCATTTGTGGCAGGCCCTTGAACTTTCCAAGTCTTTTTCTTTAGGGCCTCGACAGGCGGAGATTCATTTTGAGCTCGCGGAAATCTTAAGTCGTCAAAGAGACCCCGCGGCGGCGGTGGAGCATTTTACGGAAGCTCATAAGTTGGCGAGAATGTACGCCCTGTCGGCACTTCTCTTCTCCACTACAGAGCGTCTTGGGGAGCTTAACTCAGATCGTCTGTTCGAACTGTTGGGGACGAATCCTTAAGGCGCTGGAACTTGGGCGCTATCCCGCTTAGGGACTTGAGATGTAGACTGTGCGGTAAGGGTTACGCTCGACGCTGTTGTTGAGGATGGTGTATTGGCCATCATCCCAAGTCACTCGGACTTCGTAACGGTCACCAGCCTTCAGGTTTTTGAGATAGACGTCGTAATCTTTCCATTGAGCGGTGTTCCAGTAGGTTTGTCGATAGGTGCCGGTGCTTTCGTGGGTGACGACTTCCACCATGTAAACGTAGCGGTAAGCGCTGGTGTAGTAGTCGTACAAGGCTTGCGTGCGGACGGTGATGTTGTGCACGGGTACCGAGTAGTTCGATGGTCCGCGCAACACTCTGTCGGAACCGGAGGGCCGCGTTATGCTTTGTGAGGAGGCGGCGACTTCGCCTTCTTCCACCACGTTCTGCGGAGCGCGGGCAGCGGCGATCAGCGCCGGAAGTTCGGCGACGTTCACCACCACGGGAGCCTCAACTTCGTTGGTATACACGTCTGCGGGAGCGCCGGCCTTTTGTACATCTTGCCAGCCCAGAGTGTAGTCCGAAGAAACTTTCTCTGAATTCTTAGCACCCGTGTTTGACTGTTCCCAGGTGTGGGAATACGGTTCTGCGAGGCCCGTGGACGTGAGTCCGACAAGGATGAGGATGCTGAGAGAGAGATTTCGAAAGCTATTCACTGAATTGACTCCGTTTTTGGTGGTGTCCACCGACTTATTACATTATCACAGTTCGCTCTCAAAAAGCCCTGAAAGGTTACATGCGAACCTTTCGGAAGGGCCCGTTTTTGGGCTGTTTTGCGAGCTAAAGCCCGTGGTTGAGCCCCGTACTCTTTTCTAAGTTTCCCCTAAATTTTTGCTATGGGAAAACTGATCCGTCCGATCTCTCCCCCTAGATTTTATAAATCTAGCGGAGGGAGGGTGCATGATCCCACGAAGGCGCGGTTATACCGTAGTTAAGGTATTAGGAGTCGTGAATATGAATGTCGGAACGGCCATTGGGTCGTCTATAGGACGCAAGATCATTAACGGGATCACGGGGCTATTCTTCGTGGGCTTTGTCATCGGACATCTTACGGGGAATTTTCTTCTGTTTGCCGGCCCCGATGCGTTCAATAGCTACGCACACTTTCTGACGAATCTGTTTCACGGCGCTGGGCTCTTGATTGTGGAAGCCGTCATGCTGCTTTTCTTGGCGATGCACGCTTGGAGCGGCATCACTGTTTGGCTGAACAAATGGAGTGCCCGAAGTAAAGGCTACTCGGTGAAAGGGCACGCCACCGGAAGCCGCAAAAGCCTTGCCAGCACTTCGATGCTCTATACCGGGATTTTGCTCCTGGTGTTCATCGTTTTCCACGTGGCACAGTTTAAGTTCGGCCTGACGGACCCTCGTCCACCGGCCGACCACGAGGTCATCATCAACGGGGTGGAGATCGAAAATCTCTATGGGCGAGTGGTGGATACCTTCGCCCAACCTTTCTACACGGCCATCTATATGATCATCATGGCTATGCTGGGAACCCACCTGTGGCACGGCACTTGGAGTGCATTCCAAAGTCTGGGTCTTGCCAATCAGCACTTCCTCCCCACCATTCGCAAGATCGGTCACGTGCTGGCCGTCTTGTTGGCCGTGGGATTCTTGGCGCTTCCCGGTGTCATCTTCGCTCAAAACGATTATTTTCAAGAGCAAGATCAAGCATATATAGCGGCGGCCCGTGAGCAAATGGCCGGCCAGACCCACTCGGCTACCTCACCTGTAGAGATGGGAGAATAAACGTGGCGAAAGCAAAATCAAAAGCAACAGCAGCAGCAGCAACGGAGACAGCACCGGCAACGGAGACAGCACCGGTGGACGAGAACAAGGACCAGAAGGCTAATTCTGATTCGGTCCTTGATTCCAAGGTTCCAGAGGGCGCCGTCGAGACCATGTGGACCGAGTACAAGCGCAACGCCAAACTGGTCTTGCCGGCCAACAAGCGAAAGTACGACATCATCGTGGTCGGCACGGGACTTGCTGGAGCTTCGGCAGCCTCGTCGTTGGCAGAACTCGGCTACAACGTAAAATCTTTCTGTACACACGATTCGGCCCGCCGCGCGCACTCGGTGGCCGCTCAGGGTGGTATCAACGCCGGCAAGAACTATCAAAACGATGGGGACAGCATCTATCGCCTCTTCTATGACACCGTCAAGGGCGGAGACTTTCGTTCACGTGAAGCCAACGTCTATCGCCTGGCCCAGGTGAGCGTCGACATCATCGACCAATGCGCCGCTCAAGGCGTTCCCTTCGCCCGCGAGTATGGCGGAACACTCGCCAACCGATCGTTTGGCGGAGCTCAGGTTTCAAGAACGTTCTACGCTCGAGGACAGACGGGGCAACAGCTTTTGTACGGGGCCTATGGCGCCCTCTCTCGGCAGATAAACGAAAAGCGGGTCACTCTCTACAATCATCGCGAGATGCTCGATTTAGTGGTTGAGGACGGCAAAGCTCGCGGCATCATCACCCGTAACTTGATCACCGGTGAAATCGAACGTCACGCTGGTCACGCCGTTTTATTGTGTACCGGTGGATACGGAACCGTTTTCTACTTGTCTACCAACGCGGTGAACTCAAACCCCACAGCGGCCTGGAGATGTCACAAGCGCGGCGCTTTCTTCGCCAATCCGTGCTACACGCAGATTCATCCGACCTGCATCCCTCAAGCCGGCGATTTCCAGTCGAAGCTCACTCTAATGAGCGAAAGTCTACGAAACGATGGACGAGTGTGGGTGCCTCTCAAAAAGGGTGACGATCGTCCACCCAATCAGATTCCTGCCGAGGAGCGCGACTACTACTTGGAGCGCCGCTATCCGGCCTTCGGGAACTTGGTGCCCCGCGACATCGCTTCACGCGCGGCCAAAAAAGCATGTGACGACGGTTTCGGTGTGGGGGCTTCGAAACTCGCCGTCTATCTTGACTTCAAAACGGCCATCGATCGCCTAGGTGTCGATATCGTTAAGGAACGGTACGGCAATCTTTTCGACATGTACGAAGAGATCACGGGCGAAGATCCTTATAAAGTGCCTATGCGCATCTACCCCGCTTCGCACTACACCATGGGTGGGTTGTGGGTCGACTACAATCTGATGACTACCATTCCTGGGCTGCACTGCTTGGGCGAGGCGAACTTTTCAGACCATGGCTCTAATCGACTGGGCGCCAGTGCGCTGATGCAAGGTTTAGCAGACGGCTACTTCGTCATTCCTTACACCCTGAGCAACTATCTGGCCACCCATCAGCCTCCCGACGAACTCAAGACCGACACCGAGGCTTTCCTAGCGGCTGAGACCAACGTCAAAGAGGGCATCGACAAGTTGATGTCCATCGGAGGCAAAAGAACTCCGGCCGACTTTCATCGCCACCTGGGCAAGATTATGTGGGACAACGTTGGTATGTCCCGCACTAAGGCAGGTCTAGAAGAGGCCATCAAGGAGATTCAAGCCCTGCGCAAGGAGTTCTGGTCCGATCTCAAAGTGACGGGAACCAAAGAGGAGTTCAACAAGAATCTCGAGTTCGCCGGTCGCGTGGTCGAC
>JBBKWP010000095.1:0-8128 GCA_037968995.1 Candidatus Xenobia bacterium | reverse complement strand
ATCTTGACGAATTGAGCAAGTTGGTGGGCGGGGGGGCCCTGGGCCTCAAATGCTTCCTCTCGGACCCCGGCACCAAAGAGTTTCAGCATCTTGAGCGGGACGCGCTAAAACAGGCTATGGAGCGCATCGCTGCCATCGACTCCGTTCTGCTGGTGCACGCGGAGTGGCCTGATGCCTTGAGGGAGCCAGACCCTACTGTGGATCCGCAAAGCTTTGCCTCCTGGCTCGGAACCCGTCCGGTGGACGCCGAACGAGAGGCTATCCGGGTGGTTGTGGAGTTGGCGAAGGAGACCGGATGCCGCTGCCACATCGTTCACGTCGCGAGTCACGAGGTGCTCGACCTACTAGAAGGTTCGCCGGTGACGTGTGAAACTTGCGCTCACTATCTAGTGTTCGCGGCTGAAGACATACCGGACCGAGCCACCCAATTCAAGTGTGCGCCTCCGATCCGGGAATATGTTCACCAACAGGGTCTCTGGAAAGCTCTGGGCGAGGGAACGATCTCGATGGTGACCAGCGACCATTCGCCGTGTCCGCCGGAGCTCAAAAGTGACAATTTTTTGACCAGTTGGGGCGGCATCGCGGGAGTCCAGATGCTGCTGAGCGCTGTTTGGACCGGAGCGGTCGCGAACGGTTACTCTCTGGGGGACCTGGTTCGCTGGACCTCGTATGAGCCGGCCCGTTTGGCGGGGCTGCTCGAGGACCGCGGAAGCATCAGTGTGGGAAAACTCGCCCACTTGGTGGTCTTCGATTCCGACGCCGTTGGATTCGTCGAGAGCCTTCTTCATCGACACCCCGGCTCACCTTACGAAGGGAGGACCTGGAAAGGGGTGGTGGAAGCCACTTACTTGCGCGGCGTTTGCGTCTTTGACGGCTCTTCGGTCCAGCTCGAAGCTAGAGGCCGGTTAGTTCTCTCCGCGTCGTAGCCCAAAAATCTCTGGAGATGCACTTTTTGAGAGAACCCATCGACCTAGCCAGCGATCAACTCCGCGGATATGTGCTCGCTGCCAACGACGAATTCTTCGCTCCCCGGGAGAACCTGAATCGAGCGGAAGAGCCTCTCTGTTGTCCCGACGAGTTCGGGCGGCGCGGGAAGCGGATGGACGGTTGGGAGACGCGTCGGCGTGGTGGTCAAGAGGGAAACGACTGGGCGGTGATCCGTCTCGGGGTCCCCGGAACTATCACGGAGCTAGTGATAGACACCTCGCACTTTACAGGGAACTATCCCCCGGAAGCCTCAGTCGATGGATGTGTCGCGCCAGTTAACGCCCTCCCTGATTCACTCGAGGGTTGGGTTGAGATCCTTCCGCGGTCAGCGCTGCGCGGGGATGCTAAGAACAGATTTCCGATCGAGTGTGCTCGACGTTTCACACACCTCAAACTGAATATCTTTCCGGACGGCGGAGTGGCCAGGTTTCGAGCGATCGGCTTTCCTATTCCGCACTGGACGGCACCAGGGCGACCCATTCCCCCCTGGATGGACCTCGCGAGTCTACTCAACGGCGGCCATGTTCACTCTTGCAGCGACATGCATTTCGGCGATCGTCAGAATCTGATTGAGCCCGGTTTGTCCGCGCGAGCGGGAAACGGTTGGGAAACGCGTCGTCGACGAGAAAAGGGCAACGAGTGGGCGATCATCGAACTCCTGGGCCCGGGACGGATCGAGGCGGTGACGTTAGACACAGCTGGCTTTCAAGGGAACTGTCCAGACCGGGCGATGCTAGAGGCTAGCACCGCTAGGGACCCCGAGGACACCGATTGGTTTGAACTTCTCCCGACCCAAACGATGGTTGCCCATACTGAGCACTATTTCGTCGATGAGGTCCAGCCCAATGATGGCGTTCGTTGGGTCCGGCTCAACATTTTCCCCGACGGAGGCGTAGCGCGCTTGCGGTTGTGGGGAAGTTTGACCCAAGAAGGTGTGACCGGCGCGCGTCTGATCTCCTTGAACGCCTCCGCGGGGACAGAGCTAAGCGCGGCCTTTAAAGCTGTTTGTCATTCCTCTAAATGGGTCGCTGAGATGGCGGAATCGGGGCCCTTCGCGGGACTGCTCGATCTTCAGAAGAAAGGTGCGGGGGCCTGGTCTCACTGTCGCGAAAAGGACTGGAAGGAAGCGCTCGACGGACATCCTCGCATCGGTGAGCGGGCTGCTGGCAAAGACTTGGCCTCGCGCTGGTCTCGAGGAGAGCAGTCAAGCGCTGCGGTCGCGTCCGAGCAAGACCTACTCGCCACCCTTCGTGAGAGACAGTTGGCCTACGAAGAGCGCTTCGGATTTCTCTTTTTGATCTGTGCCACCGGACTCACCTCGGCGGAGATCCTCGCTGTACTCGAAGACCGAATTCAACAGGCCCCAGAACGAGAGCTTCAGACCGTTGCCGAAGAACTCGCTAAAATCATTCACTTGCGATTGGAGAAACTGCTAACCTTATGAGCGCTATTACGACCCATATTCTCGATACCTCCAAGGGCCAACCGGCCCCCGAAGTCCCTGTTCGCCTCGATTTTCTCGACCACGGAGAGTGGCGTCCTCTCGGTCGAGGGCGCACCGACGCTGACGGCCGGGTGAAGGATCTGGTGCCGACCGACTTTGAGATGCAAAAGGGGCTTTACCGTCTCGAGTTTGTGGTCTCGGATTATTTCAAGGCCCAAAACGTCAAAGGGTTCTATCCCTATGTGAAGATTGTCTTTTCGATCGAGGATCCAACGACTCACTATCACGTCCCTTTGCTTTTGAACCCCTTTGGTTATTCGACCTACAGAGGGTCTTGAGTGCAGACTCAGCGATGTGTTGAAGTGAGAGTGGGAATGTCGCAATGAGTGGTGTGGCAATCGATTGGGCGAATTTGCTCATTCGCTGGTTTCACGTTATCGCTGGTATCTGGTGGATCGGAAGTTCGCTCTACTTCGTCTGGCTGGACAATTCGTTCCAGCCTCCTAAGGAGGAGCGGGACGGCGTGGACGGAGAGACCTTCATGGTTCACGGCGGTTTCTACTACCTGGTTGAAAAGCGCAGGATGCAAGCCGGCAAGATGCCCGAGCACCTCCACTGGTTCAAGTGGGAAGCGACCTTCACTTGGATCAGCGGAATGATGCTTCTGGTGGTGGCCTACTACTTGACGGGCGGCGGTTCCCTCATCGATCCTAAAGTGGCCGACATCACCTTACCGGTCGCCATCGCGTCGTCTTTGGGGATCGTGATTGGCAGTTGGCTGCTCTACGATCTCCTTTGGCAAACGCTCGGGAAGGCGAGTGAAACAGCGGGGACGGTCTGCTCCATTCTAGGGGCTGTAGGACTGGCCTACGGTTTAACTCATCTCTTCAGTGGCCGGGCCGCTTACATCCATTTCGGTGCCGTTCTCGGTACGATTATGGTAGCCAACGTCTGGATTCGTATTCTTCCTGGGCAGAAGAAGATGCTTGATGACGCCATGGCTGGTCGTACGCCTGACTATTCTCAAGGGAAATTCGCCAAAGTTCGCAGCGTCCACAACTCCTATATGACGTTCCCGGTGATCTTCATGATGATCTCCAATCACTATGCTAGTACCTTCGGAAACACGTACAATTGGGTCATCATCCTCCTCATGTTTATCGTGGGGGGCGGGGTTCGGCACTATCAGATCACCGCCGAGCGAGGTCATCCCGCGCGCTGGATCTGGGCGCCCGTTCTCATCGCTCTCTTCGCCACCATCGGTCTCACCGCCCCCAAGTCTAAAGTCTCGTCCGGAACAGGTGATGCGAAGGCTGTGCCGTTCGGTCAGGTTCAGCTGATCATCGCCAATCGTTGTACCCCGTGTCATGCGTCGGAACCCTATCAGCCAGGCTATCCCATCACTGCGCCGCCCAAAGGGTTTCTGCTGGAAACACCTGAGCAGATCAAAAGTCAGACCGCGAAGATCCACGAGCAGTCTGTGCAAACCAACACCATGCCTTTCGGGAATCTCACCAGAATGACCAAGGAAGAGCGTGAAATGCTGCGTCGTTGGATCGAGCAGCAAGACGGGGGGGTTTAGTTCTTGACTTCAGAATTCCATACTCGGAAACTGCCGAGAGGCGGTACCTTGGTCAAGTGGGGCGAGTTCCTCGTGCAGATCGGGGCGCATCCTGAGACCATCAAGGACACCATAAAAGCCGACACGGGTGTGCCGAACCTTTTTATTTTACCGAACTCTCTTTTTGACATCCACAACGGAGTTTCATTGGGAGAGTTGGAGTTTCCGCTCTACTATAACTATTACGTCAAAGGGCGAAAGCTGCGTTTCATGTGCCGTAAAGAGCAACAGGGACCCCTCTTTCGACTCCTCAAAGAGGCGGTCTTCGGTCCCGGCACCTATCGTATCGAGAAAGAATTTCCCCGAGGTGCGGAGACGCCCGGCTTTCCTGATCTCAAATCAGAAGCAAACTTTTACAAGTTCGTTCGCGGTCGACGCCTGAAACTGAGCGACTTTATTGAACCCCTCGTTTGCGAAACTGGCCATCCGACTGTGGTCGACGGGGTCGTTATCACTCCGCTCGAGAACGACGAATTTCGCTTTGAGCGTGATGGTGAGACCCATTTAGCAAGTTTTGAAATGCTCGAACCGCCGGACTTTTCTCACGCCGGAGGGTCGGCCTTTCAACCGCCAGACTTCGGTATAACCGTTCTGGGCGCGGGGCACGGTTTTGACGTGAACAGCCGAACTTCGGGGTTCATCATCTGGATCGATGGTCGGGGACTTTTGGTGGACCCACCGGTGCACACCACCCAGTGGATGAAGGCCAGAAACCTCGACTCACGCTTGGTGGAAGATATTCTTCTCACCCACTGCCACGCTGACCACGATTCCGGGACCTTACAAAAGGTCATGGAAGAAGATCGTGTGAGGCTCCACACGACTCTCACCGTTCAGACGAGCTTCGTACGTAAGTATCGACGTCTGATTGGTCTTGAGACCGAGGAGTTCAGAAAACTTTTCGATTTTCAACCGCTCCTGGTGGGTCCCAGAATCAATATTCTAGGAGCACGCTTTAGATTTTGGTACACTTTGCATCCGATTCCGACGCTCGGCTTCGAAGCCGAGTACAAGGGCAAAACTTTCGCGTACTCCTGCGACACTCTCTACGATCCCGAACTGTACCGAGAACTTCATGCAGACGGTATCATTAGCGACGACAGGCGCAAAGACTTAGAAGGATTCCCCTGGCACGCCGACCTCATCTTTCATGAGGCCGGGATGCCACCGATTCACACCCCCATCCCGGTGTTGGCGAATCTTCCTCAAGAGGTGCGGGACAAGCTTTTTCTCACCCACGTTTCTCTCGACATACTCGGGGATGAGAAGCGGCTTAGGATCGCGCCCACGGGTTTAGCCGAGACCATCACCCTGGTGCCGTTTTCCAATAAGCGAGATGGCGAAGACCGTGCTATCAAGTTGCTGGACATCTTGTTGCACGCTGAGCTTTTCACGGAGTGCGCCCTACAGAAGAGCTTGGAGTTTTTACACATCGCGCGATTCGAAGATATTCCGGCCGGTGAAGAGGTGATCCGTGAGGGTGCCTGGGGAGACATTTTCTTCCTGGTTTCCCGCGGAGAAGTCGGTGTTTATCGAGACGACAAACTGGTCCGCAAACTCCGTCGCTACGACTACTTCGGAGAGATGGCGATCGTGCTCGACGCACCACGGTTCGCCTCCGTTCGCACCCTGTCGGATTGCGAGGTGGTGACCATCGCACGTTCGGACTTTCTGAAATTTATCGCCGACACGGAACTGCCCGAGTTGTTGAAACGCGTCGCACTCAACAAAATGAACGATCTGTGGCCGGTCATGAAGGCGAACCGAAGTCTCAACCCTTTATCACCCTTTCAAAGGGGGCAACTGCTCTCGATTCTGGAGCCCCACGAATGCGAGCCTGGTGAGCAGTTGTTCTCGGTCGGAGGTCTGCCTTTGGAACTTTTTCTACTGGCTGAGGGAAAGGTCAGGCTGGCGACCTCGTATGGGGTAGAGCGCGTCGTCGGTCGGGGAGCCTTGATGGGGAGGTTCCCCGAAAAGGACCGTCTCATCACCCACGAGGTCTCCGCTACCATTGTCGAGCCGTCCAGGGTCTTTGTGGCGCCGTTAGCCAAGCTGCGCGGATTTTTTCGGCGCAACCCTGGAACCTACGTCCGTCTGTCGCGAATCTTGAGAAACGATCCGTTTTCGGTGACGGTGTAACGAAGATGGAGATGGAAGCCTACCTAGACGGACGCCGTCACGAAGGCGCCCTGGATTCAGAGGGATCCTTCACTCTCGACCGCCTGTCGGCCCTCCGCATGACACTGACTTCGGCCCTGCCTTCTCCGCATTTTTACCTCCTGCAAACCTGTCAAGGGCTGCTTACCGGGGGAGCGACGGATCTGGAAGTGGCCGTCGGTCGAGCTTCAATACGCATCGACTTCGTAGACTCAAAACAGGCGTTCGTGGACCTCGACGGCTTCGTCTCGCGCCTCTCCTCCGGCCTGACCCTCTCGTCACCATCTCCTGTGGACCTTCTGTTGACGGGGATGGTCACCGGCCTCGGGTCTGGGATGGAGCGAGCGGAGCTTTATTCCGCGGGATCCGACACACTTTTTTGGATGTCCGCAGACGCCGTCGAAGCGTCGCCCCAAAGTCCGGTTCAAGGACCGACACGAGGGCGAGACTCTGTGACTTTCCGTCGATTGGCGGGACAGGGACTGTCCTTCGCTTGGACCCGACTCTGGGGAGGAAAAGATGAAGAGAGCGTCCTTCAGGAGCACTTTGGGTGCTCCAATCCCGGCATCAAGGTGGCCGGGTTGTTGACGTCGCCATCTTACCCTTTCGAGATCCGCGATTTAGAGGAGGTCTTCGACCACCCGGTTATGCTTGAGGCTGCGGTGCTCGCTTCGAAAGGCTCACCAGGGCTTCATCGCGCTTTTGCCTTTGACTCCATGGGCTGCTATTTCCGTAAGGCTTTCGACGAACAAGGGCTACCAGTCACGATCTCATTGGAGCAAGACGATTGGGATCGTAGACTTTGGACTTTCTATTTTAAAGCCGGCTCAGATGGTGCAGCCACCGTCCGGTGGATCCGCAATGGCTGTTTCTTAACCCCAACTCGGCACGATCTCGGCATTCCGGGTTTGACGGTCCTCGCACCCGCCGAGGGCTTGGATGTTGACGCCAGTGGATATTCGGTCGTGGCGAACGAGAAGCTGGAGACCGTTCTAGAGAAGGCCCGCTCACTGGTCGTCTCCCTACGAGCCTCCTTGAGTGTGGAGGAAGTGAAGGATTTTGTCACTCGTGGACTTACTCAGCGCGCGAAATCTTCGGCCCGGCCACTTTCACC
The DNA here is from genome assembly GCA_037968995.1 of Candidatus Xenobia bacterium. GTDB lineage: Bacteria > Vulcanimicrobiota > Xenobia > Xenobiales > JADMJV01 > JAEXNA01. The sequence continues at coordinate 805 of JBBKWP010000095.1, read as the reverse complement.
CGAGCGCGGAATGGAAGCGATTTTTGAGGCCTACCCTTGGCTCCTCACAGAAACCTAGCGCTGTTGAATTGGCTCAAGTCCCCATATACGTCGCCACAGAACATCCCACGGGAACTGGTCAAATCCGCCTTCTGGTCCGATGCCTCGGAAGTCTTGGTAGGGGCCTTTCAGGCTTTTGGGCTTGAGAGCATAGCGAAAGGTGTAGTCGTTTCCTTCCGGAGAGAGGGGCAACAGCCAACTCTTGAGGCGGGCGAAGCGAAGATCGATGAAAATCGGTTGACCGTCGACGAGATCGAGTCGATAGAAACCTCGACTGAACCAAAGCAAGCGTTGATCGGCGATGCCACTGCCGAAATTATCCAAAAGGTTCGCATTCTTCGGGATCCGTTGCCAAGTGATGATTCGCGTGAGAGGATCGAAGAGCGAACTGTTCGCGACCCAAACATCCTCACCGGTGTCGGCGTAGCCGTACCATAGGATGCTGTTGAATGGAGTGGGGACAGTGATGAAATGCTCATAGACAATCCCGTGGTCTGCTAGGGACGTCTCAAACCGTTGCTTTACCGCGAACTTGGAACCCAGAGTCAAAACCAGGTAGGCGCTCGATACGATGAGACCAATTCGTACTCCCGCAGTTCGGTACTGTTTCCCCAGCCGGGAAAACAGCGTCCATAGCAATCCAATGAGGAGCGGAATGGTATAAAGAGGGTCGATGATAAATACCGACCCGATGTTCACGGGGTGGTTGCTGAACGGCAGAAAGATTTGGGTTCCATAGGTGGTAAGGCTATCGATCATCCAATGG
>JBBKWP010000094.1:0-2980 GCA_037968995.1 Candidatus Xenobia bacterium | reverse complement strand
TCTCCGAGCGACGGATCGACCGCATGTTGAACATGCACGTCAGCGGACTGCCTCCCTTTTTAGTCGACAGCAGCGGCCTTCATTCGGGTCTGATGATGCCCCAGTACGTGGCCGCTTATCTGGTCGCAGAGAACAAGATCTTATCCCACCCCGTTTGCGTGGACTCTATTCCCATGTCGGCTTTTCAAGAGGACCACGTCAGCATGGGCACCATGGCCGCGCTGATGGCTTTTCGAGTGGTGGCAAACGTTGAGAAAGTTCTTGCCATTGAGATGCTGACCGCCGCCCAAGCCCTCCGATTCCGGGCGCCTTTGCAGCCGGGGAAACCGGTCGCCGCCGCGGCCGCCAAAGTGTGGCAGACGATCGCGCCCATCGAGCATGATCGCCCCTTGGGTGAGGACATCGAAAACCTGGCCGAGGTTCTCCGCCAAAGAAACTGGCTCAGCCAGATTGATGAGCTTTAGGCTTCCGAGCACCAGTATATGTTCAAACTTTGTAGATAAAGATTGGCTCACCCAAGATCACGTAGTCTTTGCCCTCACTAGTCTTGCTCCAGTGAGCTTTGCCAGAAACACGAATCTTGTCCTGAGGTCCCACGGTAGTTCCGTCGTTGCAGGTTAAGCTGAGGTCCGACTCCTGGAATTCCTTGGGCGGCTTTTGGCATCGATTTTTTCTGCTCCCAACCGGGATAGAAAGATTAGCCGTTTTTGATTCTCCCTCGGCATTCTCGTGGAGTTCCAATCGAATAGTACTCGAAACCATCGTCATGTTAGGCAGCCTGGGATAACCTTCGATTGAGAGTTGTTTCTCATGATTCGCCTCAGCGTTAATAGTATCGTAAGTCGTGGGTGTGTCAGCAGGCGGCGGCTCAGGCTCCGAGCATCCACAAACCCATAAACAACCCAGCAAAACTAGCCACAGACATCGACGCACGGAATCACCCCTTGAAAGAAAACTTTAAGTCACAATATTAGAGACTTGTTCAAATCCCTGCTAATAAGCGCCCATCGAGATCCTGGCTAAGGTGCGCTCGCCTCCGCCGGCCCAAATGTTAAGCTCAATGCACGCTCACCCGGTGCCTGATTGAAGCGGATGCAGTGGATCTCTTTCCCGTCCTTGCGGGTCGTCTCTAGACGAAACCCCGGCGCATCTCCGGTAAACCGCGGGACCATCCCCACGGGCATCGGGGGTGTCGTCAGTTCCAGGCTAGGTAAGGTGTCCAAAGCTCCCTGAAATTCAAAGGTGTAGGCGTTCTTCTCGGGCTCATAGAGGTGGGAAAACCGGCAAGTCTGTTCTGTGCCGGGGACCTCGTAGTCGACGGCCACCTTTTGGCCGTGCAGTGACTGTGGCAGGCATGGCTTGATCTCGAGAGCCCGTTTCCCGTCAGGCCGATTCACTGTATCGGCCCCCGCGAACACTTCCACCATAGCCCACGGAACGGTGGCGTTGGTCCATCCAAACCCCGGTCCCTCGCCCTGGGTCTCTTCGTAACGGCCCTTTTGAATAGGAGGATGCCCGCCTTTCACTACGTCGTAACGCTCGATGATCATTCCATCCTTCTCGTTCACGCCGGCCAAATTGTCCATCCACTTTTCAGTGTGACGGGCCGCCGCTTCGATGCGTCCATAGCGCTTCTCGGCTCCGACGGCCATCATCATCAAAGGAGCCCAACCGCTCGGTCCGTTCCACTGCATTTCCGGATGACCGTAATCCTCCGCCGTAGCCGCTAAGCCGTGGGCTTTCTCAAAGCGAGAAGAGATGTTGTCCAGGCTGCGCTCCAACATTCGAGCTTCTTTGGGATCGTCGGGGTCGAGCATACCGGCCCAGAGTGGGGCGACTACCGCCGAAAGAGCATCACAGTCTTTTTGCAGACCGGCCGGTTCCCCCTCGAACTGGAAATCGCGAAACATCCCGTCTTCTTCGTCCCAGCAAAGTTCGATCAGATCGGACTTGATACACTTGGCCTCTTGGCGCCACAGCGCCGCCTCGCTGGTGTACTTGAGAAGCTTGGGAACGTCGCCTTGTTCTTGAGCCGAATGAGCGAAACCGTCGGCGATCTCGGCCATATCGGTCGAATACTTATAGAGAAAGGCGTTAAGGTCTGGCGGCACGAGGTTCTTGGTTTTACCGTCGAAACGAGAACTTGTGTCGAAGCCCGACTCGTCCATGGCGAACTTGTGATTGTCCCCACCCCAGCGAGACAGATGACGCGGCTTGCCCCCGATATCGGGCGCCTTTCGCTCGCCGTCTTCGCGCCAAAAGTTGTGAAAATCGGCGCTCATCAACTGGTAGGCCTCGGATTTCCACTCCTGGGTCGCTTCCACGCCAAAGCGCTGCTCTCGCTCGGCCGTGCTGCGTTTCACCAAGTCGGGTAGAAAAGGCGGCTGAGATTTGTTCAGGTAAACAGACCTAGCGGCGTTCGGGACCCTTCCCGTCGTTTTGAGAAGGTACAGGAGATTGTCGGTCATGTCAGAGACCAGGGCGTTCTGCCCTTGCTTCTGCATCCCCACTGCCATAAACTCGGTATCCCAATTGAACTGGGTTTTGAAAATACCTAGGCTTGGAACCGCCGCGGGATTGAAATATTGGGTAGCGGTGTCGTGCGCGACCACGGAGGGCTCAATGGTCAACGCTTCCCAGCCTGCTTTGGTTTTGTCGTAGAGTCGATTCCATTCCGGCTTCGTCGCCAGTTGGCTAGGCTGCGAACCCACGGTTTTGTCCACCTGGATCCACTCTCTGTTTCGGTGGAGAAAGATTTCCAAGGCGGGGTTGCCGCCGGCGGTATGAAAGCTTGTCAAAAGCTTCGGAAGACTGCCTTCATTTTTGTCCAAGAGGTCCGCTGAATAGACCTTGTCGCCGATCACGACTTTGTCGCCCAAGTCCACCACGACCAAGGCCGCTCCGTTGCGACTCACCGTGATCGCTCCATCGGCCAACGCCCCGAGTTTTACATCAGGCAAACCAGTGTCGAGTTTAAGAT
>JBBKWP010000093.1:0-3409 GCA_037968995.1 Candidatus Xenobia bacterium | reverse complement strand
CCACGACCACCGCGGTCAAACAGAAGCAGCGAAGGAGATAGCTTTGGCGGAATCCCTGAACATATAGACTGTTCGACTTCTTCCAACTCCACCAGTCACGCCACGGCGCTTGCGGGATGTTGAGTTCCTTGGGCGTTGTCTCCCCTTTCACGAGATGCGCCAACAGGGCCAGGACCACCAGAGCATTCAACACGCTCCCTAGTGTCCCAGCCACTTCGCTGGCCGCGCCGTTTCTCGCTCTCAATTCCGTGTACGACCGGACCCAGTTTTCCGGTCTTTGAAGATACTCCTGATAGGATCCGATCTGATCGCCCTGAACCCGAACACCATACCTGTAGTGAGAATCAGCCTCTGAGAATCCCTTCAGATTCCAGGTGAAGGTGTAGTCGGTTCGATGGGCATAGGCTCTATTACTCTCGTCGGAAAGCTCCAAAATCTTGTCACCAATTTGCTGAGTGCCGAGGAATTCCAGAGCCAAGTGATAGGCCGCGTCGCGTCCTAGGTCCCCTCCGGGATCCTCATCAGCCAATTTGTGCCAAAAGTACGTGACACGACCATCGAGGCTCACGTCGACCCAATCCTCTTGGACGACTCCATCTTGGAACCAACGGTTCTCCCACCACCACAAGCGGACCGGATCCCCCTGCAACCGTTCAAGCGCCTTTTGGCCGAGCGCGCGGTCTATAAAAACTTGGCTTTGATCACTGTAGCCAAAGATACTACTGTGGCGACTCCCTCCGACAGAATATCCTCGTTGTTCAAGAAAGCGCTCGGCGACCTGCCGAGATTCCCCACGAGTGACCTCGATCTTAGGACTAGCCAGAGGAAGACTCTCGTCCCAGAGGATGAAAAGCGAGAAGAGGATCACCGCGATGGTGAGGTGGGCTTTTATGCCCAATCGAAAAAATCGATTCCCTATAGCGGCCAGTCTACTCATAAATCGCTGGGAGGCTGTGTGGAATTGTGACAGGACCGAGGACGATGGCGGACTGCGCCCAGCTTCCCGGCTGATCGCGCCCGGCATAGAACGGAACGTGTGGTCTGCACCCTAAAAGCTTGCCAGAACCTCAATCCCGATAATACTGTGGCAGCACGTACTCATCACAGAATCCCGCCCCGCCGAGCACCTGCAGTCCGTTGTCGACGGAGCGCTTGCCGGCCTCGCTCGAATAAGTCTTGACCATGGGGGTCAACAGTTCCAAAAGGTCGTGGTATCGTTGCTTCACTTCACCCTCGGAGATGTGCTCACGATCATCGTAGACGGAGGCCTGTAAAACCAAGGCTAAGGCGCCTTCTGAAATGGCCTTTTGGGTCAGCAACATGCGCCGAACGTCTGGATGTAAGTGTTCACTAAGCCCGGCGTTCGCGATCAGTGTCCAAGAACCTATATTTCAACAGAGACGCGGCTTCCAGAACCAGGTCCGCGTTTACCACCGGAGCCCCAGAAAGTCTCGAACGCTCGCTGAATGCGATGGCATAGTTTCGACACTGGTTCCTGAAGGCAGGGGGGTACTGGCCGCATTCCCCCCACGCCTATCTCATTAAGGGCCCTTCCAAAACAACGGAGCTTCGAGATCTGTCCAATTTTTGCGCACCCGTTCCATCTTGGTCGGAAGATTGGTGTTAAATCCGTCGGCGCCGGCGGTTCGACAAGTCTCAGCGTCCGCGTCGCTGTCGATAGTCCACGGCAAAACTTTGACGCCCCTATTGTGTGCGGCGTCGACCGTGCGCTTGGTGACGAGATCGATCCCCGAGTACTGCAAGGGGATCTGCACGGAACTGTATTTCGGAGAGATGAGAGCTTCTAGATGCAGGCGACTGGCCAGAACCAAGGCACGTATCTCAACCGGTGAAGCCGAGGTCGCAACCCGCGGACAGGCGTTGCGCAGTTCTATCATCATGACGTCATCGAAGCTCGACAGAAGGACGCGATCCTCGGCTGCGAACTGCTCCAAAACTTTCGCTAACTCTTGGGCGATGGCCGACGGCGCATCCTTCAGTTCGATCTGCATACGCCAATCTGGATAAGCCTCCAAAACCTCCTCTAACCGGGGTATACGGACACCTTTTCCTCGTAGCGGGAAGGTCTTCCCATCAAGGGTGAAGCGATAGGCCGCGTCAAGCTCCTTCAATTGGGCCCAAGTCATCTCGGCGACCACACCTTGGCCGTTGGTTGTGCGGTCGACCGTGGTATCGTGCAGAATCACTAACACTTTGTCCGCCGTCATATGGAGATCGAAATCCAGCGCGTCGCTACCGACCCTATGCGCCTTGCCGAAGGCGAACATGGTGTTGCTGGGCCACTCTTTCTCACCGCCTTGGTGAGCCAGGATAAGGGGCCGGGGAGCCTCCTTGAACCAGGCTGTCGGCGTTGCGGGACTGGCTGTGAAGTAAAGCCCCAGCGAAGCCGAAGCCAGTGCCGCTAACACAGTGCCGAGGCAAGATCGCTTCACGCGACGACGCTTAGCCATCTGTCTAGTACTCGGAAAGCGTGGTGCGGAGATGCCTGTTTTCCATTATCCTTGGGGCCTTCCCGATCGGCCTTCTCTTTCCTATAAGTCGCAGGGGCCGATCAGAATTCCACTTCCATTCCACCTGGGCGATGTAAACTTGTGTTAGGACCTCAGATTTTCAAGGATCTGAAATAGGAAAGGACTCTCAATATGACTGCAAGCCCCACGTCGGGTATGTCCGTGAGCGCGGCCCGCCTCACCATGCAAGAGCGCGAAAATTTCAACGCGGAATTGATCAAGAAACGCTCGACCGCACCCAACGGTTTGTCGGAAACGAGAGGGCAGCATCTCAAAACCGTGGCTTCCGACGACCTCTTCTCGTCGCCCATCGAAACAGCGCCCTACAGCGAGGCTAGCTTCACTTTTCATAGTTTAAAAGAGCGCTGTTCCCTTCGGGCGTCTATGGCGCAACGAGCCGTAGACGAAGGATTCTCGGCAGTCGACAGAGCGAAAGCCCGGGACTCTTCCGTGGTTCGTGGGGCCCTTGGGAAGCTCAACTATTTGAGCACGGTACTCTTTGAAACGACGAACGCCATCGGAATGGCGGGGGTAATCCTGGCAAAGGGATACGATGTCGCCCAGGAGGGCTCCCCCACCGAATTCAGGAGTGAATCATTCTACGCTGTTCCAACGGCCGGTGAGCTTGGCGAAAGGCTAGCTGAGGCCGAAAGCGCCCGCGTCAAAAACGAGGCCGTCCAAAGGTTTGAAGCGGCCTTAACTTCTGACGCCCCGGCGCGAATGAGCCCCCATAAGCTCCTCCTATTCCGCTATGCCCCTCTTTCGGAGGGCACGAACCACGAACCTGAAAATCTGGGTTACGGAGTAGACCTCAACCAGGACGGAAACTTCTCACCGCTGGAGGATGGCTACCTGGCCATCGACCTAGACGGAAGCGG
>JBBKWP010000092.1:0-4829 GCA_037968995.1 Candidatus Xenobia bacterium | reverse complement strand
TTCAAGGTCCAGTTCGAGAGCGTCGATGGGCGTGACTCCGGCGGCGATGCGGTAGGCTGTTCCCGTCACGTTGTAGGACGAGTTTTGGTTGGGTCGGTAGTCCGAATGGGCATATTCGGCTTGGACTCTGGGGTTCCAATCGCCACCCCAAAGGTAGCGAAAGGAGATTCCGCCCATCGTCTGTCCTTGTGGTCCGACGTTCCCAAAGTTTGAGGATCCAGGGATTCCCGTGATTCCGTCGTTGCCGACCGTGGGCATGGCGATGGGCCGCTTGTCGCCTAAGCTGCCGATTCCCCCGGTGGTGTCGTTGGGGCCGCCCATCTGCTGGAAGTAAAATCCGGGGGGGTTGACCCACGGAGTCGGACCCAGAACCGCCACAGGAATCAGACCCACTTGCCTGGCCACCCCTCCAGAAGCATCGTTGGCGGCCCTCAGAAAATTGAGGCGTAGTCGACCCTTCCGGCGGTCGAAATTGTAGGCCAGGTTGGCTCCGATGGCGTTGTTGGCGTAACTGGCGCCGGCCGGACCGATGTTGCGGTCGGCCAACAGGGTTCCCATGGCTTCCCAGGACAGACTTTGTGACTCGTCTTCCGTGAGCGGAACGTCGCCGAAGGCTTGGAGCCCGTAACTGTTGAGAAATTTGGGACCGAAGGCGCCGGGATTGTACTGTTTCTGATAGACTAATTCATCAAAATGAACGTCGGACAACGAGCCTACGCGCAACCGGGTGTTGCTAGGTTTGTGATGAATCCAGAAATTGTCCAAGGTCATGCGGGTGAAGGGGGCGTGGTTGAGAGGCTGAACGCCGCCTCCTCCGCTCTGGCCCGTGAAGACGTTGGACTGGTACGGGGCGGAAAGCCCGTAGTAAAAGTCGACCAGGTTGTTCCCTTGAGAGGTGAAGGCCACCAGTTCCGTACCGGCGTCGACCTCGTCAGAGACTTTGAGATTGATTCCCAGGGTCGCCTTGGTCGTAAAACCGGTTCCGTTGCCAATGGGACGACCGGTCCTGAGATTGTTGACCGTGAAGACGCCCATTGAGAAGGGGTCAAAATTGAGTCCCGCCGCTGGACCTGAGGTTAGGCGGCCTCCTGTCCCCGGCAAGGTTCCGACGAGTTGATCGTAGTTGAGCAGAGCGTCGCTGGGGTCGGAAAGCGGATTTCCCTCGTTTTGATAGCTCTGCAGGCTGACCCGAGCTTCCACGATTCCGTAAAAGCTGATTCGCTCAAGCTCCGTGATTCGCGTGTCGAGGCCCTCGACTTCCGTTTCGAGGCTATCCACTCGAACGCCCAAAGCGTCGAGTTCCTCGCGCAGCGCCGCGGTCAATTTTTGGAGTTCCGTGAGTTCTGACTTAGTGGCGAAGGTCGCTTGAGTTTTCTCCATCACGGCCAGAATTCGAGCCACCACCATGGCCGTTTCCCAACGCGAGGCCGCTCGGTCTCCCTTGAAAGTACCGTCCGGGTATCCTTCGACAAGGCCCTTGGCGGCAAGGGCCTTGACGGCGTCTTGAGCCCAGTGTTCGTCGGGGACGTCTGGGAACAGCGGGGCCGCACCGACGGTACAAGTTAGAATCAGCAGTTGACAGATCGTGCGTGTTAAAGTCTTCAAATCCACTCCCCCAAATTCGCCCAAGTGGGGCTTGGCCTCACTTGGAGCGGCCGTTTCTGCGGTTGGCGAGGGGGAACCTTCAGGTCGGTAGAAAGTGCAATCATGAAAAATTTGACTCGGATGTTTCTTTGGCTTCTCCTCTTGGGCACGACCGCCTTCGCCGGAACCGTGGAGGGTACTGTGCCGATCGATGCCGGCAAACTGCCGCCTCGCACCAACAATACAACCCCCGATATGAAGCGGAGCCAAAGTCAATACTCGAAAGCCGATCTCAAAAAAGCGAACGCCGGCGCTCCCGGATCTCAAGCGGGCAAGGAAGACGAGCGCCAGAACGTGATCATCTACATCACAAAGGCTGGGGACGGAGCGAAGCTAAAAGCTACACCGAAGCGCAAGGAGATCGTTCAGGTGCAACGGGAGTTTCAGGCTCACGTTACCCCTCTGGTTCTAGGGTCAGAGGTTCGTTACAGCAATGAGGACAGTTTTTTTCATCACATCTACTGTCCAGAATCCTCTAAGCTCAACGCTCCTCAGCACAGCACGCATGTTGATCGCAAGCCGGACAGACTGGGCAAGTTCGAACTTTTCTGTGACATTCACCCTTTGATGAACGGCTATCTCTACGTGGTGCCCAACGATTTCGTGACCAACGGCGCGGGAGGAAAATTTTCCCTGACAGGATTGCCCCCAGGTAACTACACGGTGGAAGCCTGGCATCCCATGGTGAACGCCAAATCGGTGAAAGTCACGGTTCCCGCGAGCGGTAAGGCCACCGCGAACTTCAGCCTGTGACCTTACGCCAGGAACTGGGGCTATTCTTTGGTGGCCTTCTCCTCGTTGTCTTATCCTTAGTGGTTGGCATCAACTATGTCGGTCTCAAGGACAGGCTTGAAGACGGCCTGAAGAAGCAGTTTTCGACCCAACCGTTCCAGCGGGCCGCCCAAAGCGAGCGTCAGATTTTGCTGGAACGCGCTCGGACTCTCGTCTCTAACCAACTTGTCAATTCGTATCGCAGAAACGTGGTCTCTTCTCTCGAGAACGATGTCGACGCAGTGACAGCACTGCAGAAGGCGCGTGAGAACGATGCCGAGCATCGTAACCTCCACGCTGAACTGTACACTCTCTACGACCAGGCGCTCGGAGTCCTGAACCGGGTAGGGACCGAGTCTGCCAATGATCTTGTCGCCATAGCGGCCGAAGACGGGACAGTGCTTCTTGAGGTGCTGGGTGTGGGATATGAGACCTTCGCCGAGGTCGCGGATTTTGACATCGGAATTAAAGCACAAAACTTGTCTCTGGGTGATTTTTGGAGTTCGGTCAAGCAGCGCGGCGATCTGAAGGGGTATTTAGTCTATCCAGACCACCATCTCTATCTGGTAGGGGCGAGTTGGTTTCAAAAGGGCCCCTATTTTGACGGGTTGGCGGCAGTGGGGACGGTGGTCGACCAAGAGTTTTTGGAAAACGTGGCAGGCGACAGTCTGGTGTTCGTTATCTACGGCGACCAGGTCGTAGGCTCGAGCCTCGAGGCACAAGATCTCGGCCAAGCAATGCGTGAAAGAACCAAACCTTGGCCCGAAGGCGAGGGGGAGGAGACTTGGACGGCACCCGACGGTAAGACCTATCTCGTGAAATCCCAGAGCCTCCAGTCTTTCTATCTCCCCAAAACTCCCGAGAATGAGGCTGTAGAATCGGGGTCTATGGTTCGGCCGACGGAAGTTGGGCGGGTGGCGTTCTTGCGGGATATGGCCATCGTCGAAGCGGCGGCTTTCGAGCAGTCTCGGCTCTCGCTGCTGTTCGGGGTCGTGGCCTTGGTCCTAGCGCTATTGCTGGTTCCGGTTGTGGCGCGTCGTTTTACGGGTCCGATCGGCCAACTCTCCGCATCGATGAACGATGTCGGGCGTGGCGTTCTTGAACAGATCCCGATACAGAATATCTCGACCATAAGAGAAGTACGGGAGGCTTCTTTATCGTTCAATCAGATGATCATCGGCCTTCGCCAGAAGAAGGCCCTGGAAACCTTCGTTCCTGAAGGAACCCGCGCTGAGGTAGAGGCCTCTGGAGGGGCTGCGCCAGAACTGGGAGGCAAGAGACTCGAGCGAACCATTCTGTTCTCAGACCTGCGCGGGTTTACCTCGATGTCAGAACGTCTGCCCGCGACCCAAGTCATGGAAGTCCTCAATCTATATCTTGAGTGTATGACCCGAGCCATCCGGCTAGAGCAGGGTGACATCAACGAGTACATCGGAGACGCCATTTTGGCCGTTTTTGAGAGCCCAGACGCCGCTGTGCGCGCGGCGCGCGCGATGAATCAGGAATTGGAAAGATTGCGCGCGGGGTCGCTCTCCGAAGAGTTGAAGAGCCTCGGTCAAGGTATCGGGATTCACACCGGGGCCATCGTGGAAGGTAATATCGGTGAACGGAACGCGCGAATGAAGCGCGCCGTTGTTGGAGATACGGTCAACCTGGCTGCCCGAATTCAAGATCGCTCGCGGGCCGGTCAGTATACGGCCATCTTTTTGAGTGGTGCGACAAAGGATAAGTTAACAGATGAGGTCCCCCTGGAGTTCTTCGGCGACGAAGAGTTCAAAGGAAAAGCCGAGCCGATCCCCGTCTGGGAAGTTCGCGAGCCCACTGCCTAGGATTTGTCTGAAAGCTCTTGGGTCGGGAAGCTTCTGTCAATAGGATAATCTGCTAAAAAATTCTACCCGAGAGGGGAAAATATGCTTACAGCAAGAACGTCTTTACCTCTTGGGGGTCATGGAGCATGTCTAAAAAATCGGCCTTAACTCTGCAACGCAGCGGAGGAGTTTTTGAGGTCTCCCATCGTGGCTATCCAAAGGGGGGATTGCTTCGCTTTCATCTCGCCATTGTCATGGCCGTGATGCTGATGGCGGTGCCGCTCTGCTTGGAGGTGGGTACGTTGACAGCCCAGGTTTATTTCGCTGGAGCTTTCATCGCTGTTTTATACGCGCTGTTAGGTTATCTCGTCTTTATTCCATTCTCAGCTTTGTGCGGGACGGTGTAACTTTCACCCAAAGAGGAGAGCATTGTCTTCTCACGGTCCAATTTCGGTCAGAAAAACGCCAAGGATCGCCCCGTTCCTTGGCCGGACAAGTTTGAGACCGAAGTCGCTCGGGTGGGATTGAAAATTCCGTTGCTGCCTCTCTCGTTTTATCGCGTCAATATAGTCACCGAGTTTATGACCTACCACGTCGCGACGTTTG
>JBBKWP010000091.1:0-8312 GCA_037968995.1 Candidatus Xenobia bacterium | reverse complement strand
GCTTTGGAGGCCGGGACAATCCGACCGGAAGTGGACATTCCGACCATACCGGCATCGACCTGGCAGGCGCGGCGAACACCCCGATTCGCGCCGCGAAGGCCGGGAAGGTGACCATCTCTAAAGATATGACCACCAGTTACGGGAAATGGATCGAAATTCAGCATCCCGACGGAACCAAATCTCGCTACGCTCATATGAACCAACGGGAAGTCGAAGTCGGTGCGACCGTGAAAGCGGGTCAAGTGATCGGCAAAATGGGAAGCACCGGTAACTCCACCGGCAACCACCTCCACTTCGAGGTCATCAACGCCCAAGGCCAGGCGGTCGACCCCGCGAAATCTTTGAAGCTCTAAAAGAACCGACCACATTAAGAAGGCCTCGCGTTTCCGCGGGGCCTTCTTTGCCTTTGTTCGAGTACCCTAAGAAAGCTTGGCGTATCTTAGTCGAAGCGCGTTGGCGATGACGGAAAACGAAGACAGACTCATCGCCGCGGCGGCGAACATGGGGCTCAAAAGAATTCCTGTGAAAGGATAGAGAACCCCCGCCGCGAGCGGCACTCCGAGTCCATTATACAAAAACGCGAAGAACAGGTTTTGCTTGATGTTGCGTACGGTTTTTTGACTGAGAGCCCGAGCGCGCACCAAGGCGGTCAGATCCCCCTGCATCAAGGTGACGCCCGCGCTCTCCATAGCGACGGCGGTGCCCGTACCCATGGCGATCCCTACTTGGGCTTTGGCCAAGGCCGGAGCGTCATTGATTCCGTCACCTATCATTGCCACGTTGCGACCTTCCTTCTGAAGTCGCTCTATGGTGGCCGCCTTGTCTTCCGGCATGGCTCCTGCCACCACTTCATCAATCCCCAACCCCTTGGCCACGAAGCGGGCCGTCGTCTCCTGGTCTCCGGTCAACATCACCAGGCGCAGCCCCAGATCGTGCAGAGCACGGATCGCTTCCGGAGTCGTCTTCTTGATGGGATCGGCGACTCCAATGAGTCCCACCGCCTTCCCATCCATGGCCACGAACATCACACTTTGACCCTCAGAACGTAGAACTTCGGCCCGCTCGGCGTAATCCGTCACCGAAGCGACCCCTTCGCTCTTTAAGAGACCTTCATTGCCCACCAGAAAAAGCGAACCGCCGACGCGACCCTGGATACCGCGACCCGTTACCGAAGTGAAGTCGCTGACATCGCCCACCGCCGTATCCGAGGATCCTTTCCGATCTTCGGCTCCTTCCACGATGGCTTGAGCCAGAGGGTGCTCACTTTGACGTTCTAAAGCCGCGACAGCTCCCAGCCAACTTGTATCGCTCTCGTTCGATTCCACAGTCACAAGCTTTGGGCGACCCTCAGTGAGTGTCCCGGTCTTGTCCACCACCACTGTGTCGACCTTATCCAGGGTCTCCAAGGCTTCGGCGTCCCTAAAAAGAATACCGGACTGAGCGCCTCTCCCGGTGGAGACCATAATTGACATAGGAGTCGCCAAGCCAAGCGCACAAGGACAGGCGATGATCAAAACTGCGACGGCGTTCACTAAGGCGTAGGCCATGCTGGGGTCCGGCCCCCATATAGCCCAAACGATGAAAGTAAGAATCGCGACCACGATGACCACAGGTACGAAAACGCCGGCCGCTTGGTCGGCGAGTTTTTGAATCGGCGCGCGACTGCGCTGGGCATCGGCCACCATACCGACAATGCGGGCCAATAGCGTTTCTCCACCGACCGCGCGCGCCTCCATCAAGAGAGCCCCGGTTCCGTTGATGGTTCCTCCGATCACCTCGGCTCCGGCCTCTTTCTCCACCGGAATAGGTTCGCCCGTTACCATGGACTCATCGACGGAACTGCGTCCTTCTATAACCGCGCCATCGACAGGAACCTTCTCTCCCGGACGGACCCGGAGGTGATCGCCTGCGACCACCTCAGTCAGGGGAACCTCGCGCTCCTCCCCGGACTCCATAATCTTGAGAGCTGTGGTGGGCGCTAGTCCTAAGAGTTCTCGGATAGCCTGACCTGTGCGACTGCGCGCCTTTAGCTCCAACACCTGACCCAAAAGAACCAGAGTGATGATCACGGCCGCCGCTTCGAAATAGACGCCCACCTCGCCGCTATGATCGCGGAATGTATCTGGAAAAAGGTCTGGAGCCAAGGAGGCTACTAGACTGTAAAGGTAGGCCACGGAAGTGCCGAGGCCGATGAGGGTGAACATGTTGAGGTGGCGATTCTTGACCGAAGAAACGGCCCTCACCAGGAAAGGCCATCCTCCCCACAAGACCACCGGCGTCGCGAGAATCAGTTCCATCCAACGTCCAGCTCCGCCCAAGGCGTCGCCGACGGGACTACCGGGCAAGATCATATCGCCCATGGCGACCACTAAGATCGGAATCGTCAAAACCAGACTGACCATAAACCGACGGCGCATGTCGATGAGTTCTTCGCTGTCCTCCTCCTGAGCGCTCACTGTGCGGGGCTCAAGAGCCATTCCACAAATCGGACAGTCTCCCGGCTCGTCTTTGACGATCTCGGGATGCATCGGACAGGTGTACTCTGTTCGATTGACGGGAGCCATGGGCGTTTCGGGTTCAAGCGCCATACCGCACTTGGGGCAAGCGCCTGGTCCCTTTTGACGAACTTCGGGGTGCATGGGACAGATATAATCTGCGTCTCTCCCCGCCTTGGTCGTTTTCACGTCGTCCTTGGGGGGGTTCAGATAGCTTTGAGGGTCGGTTGCGAATTTCTCTTTGCACCGTTGGCTACAAAAATAGTAGGTCTTTCCCTGATGGCTGTGTTGATGAGCCGACGCTGTTGTCACACTCATGCCACACACAGGATCTTTGAGGTCGTCAGTCTCGGCATTCCGGCCCTCTTTTCCGTCGCAGCATTCACTCATCATTGTCCCGCTTTCTTGCTCTAAGCCGTGGTCGCGATAGCTTCTCGAAGTGACAGTTCTCTTACCTACAAACCTTAATGGCCTTCATGTTCGGCTCCTTCTTTCGTGTCCGGAGACCCCTTGGGACCCACTTGAACACAAAAGTCGAAATCGCTGGTTTACACTTTGCCCTTGTATTGGAACTTCCGCCATCCACGATAGACACCCGGTTTGTCGAGCTCTTTTCCGTTCTGTGAGACTTTCCCAGTCAGATGAAGTGGGGTGTTCGTCTGGAGGCGCCCCCGTTCAGGTTCCAGTTCCACGGAGTATCCGTCGCCCGCGCCGCTGGTCAATCGCTCGCAAAGGCTCGCTCAACACTTCAGTATGCCCCCTTCAGCGCCTAGTGGGGAGGGAACATCCGTAGGGGCTGCGCTACGCTCATAAGTAACTATGTTAAATGAAGTTCCTACATCGTCAAAAGAGAGGCAGAATTGGATTTCAGTGGCCGGAAAGCTTGGCTTTCTTGCTTTGGGTTTTTACTTTGTCTCGGTCGTCCTGAGGGCAGCCTCCGGAATTATCATTCTTTTCTTCGCTGGAGTCTTAGGAGCCGTGATCTTGAACGGTCTGTCTCGAGTCCTCACCCGGCGGGGCCTGTCTTACCGCGTCTCTTTAGGTCTGGTTATACTTCTAGGGCTAGCCTGCTTGGTGGGGCTTAGTTTTTCCGTTGGGTCCGCTATCACCGACCAGAGCCAACAGTTGTCAAAGGACCTCCCTGATTACCTCACCCGCGCCAAGGCAACGATGGCAGACCTACCTTTCGGTGACCGGATCCTTTCGGAGATCAGCAACCCAGGGACCGTAAAGCAACTCTCTTCTCGCCTCCTCGGTTGGTCGTCAACTCTGGTAGGGGCCTTCTCCAGCGGGTTGCTTCTAGCCATGGCGAGCCTCTACTTAGCCGCCGAACCAGACCTGTATTGGGGAGGAATCCAACGTCTGGCTCCCCCTCGACATCGAGACCGAGTCCGGGGAGTCGGTGAACGGATTCGGCGCAAGCTTTGGGCCTTCGTGAAGGGCCAATTCTTCAGTATGTCGGTGCTGGCTGTACTCACCGGCGCCGGTCTATGGTTCCTGGACGTGCGCCTATACCTTTTGCTCGGCCTGCTCACCGGCTTATTGGTCATGATTCCATATCTGGGACCGATCTTGTCCGTGGGCCCCGCCGCACTTGTGGCCGCCGCCGATGGAGGTGAGAAAGTTCTCTCGGTCTTGGTCTTATTTGCCATCCTGCAGTTTCTAGAGAGCTATATCCTCACTCCCTTGGTGCAAGAAGAGGCCGCGGATTTACCTCCTGTGCTGACACTTTTCGCCCAAACCGTCATGGGACTACTCTTTGGCCTTATTGGAATTCTGATGGCCGCTCCCTTAACGGCTGTCGGGCTCGTTCTCGTCCAAGATTTGTGGGTGGCCCGATTGGAGGAGGGGGAAGCGGATGAAGAATCAGGTCAAATAAAACATGCGGCGGAGGGATTTGGATGTCGTCTGTCTCAGGAGCAATGACCGCTCGGGCCGGGGGTTGTGAGAGTGCTTAAACGATCCCTAAGTCGATGCAAATATCGGCTTCCAAGTCCAGGGCTGTCGCTGGACTGAAACAGGTGTGCGGCTTGCTGTCGTTGGCCATCTCATTCATTCTCACCCTTGGCTCGAAGTCTACGTAGGTAGAAGTGCTCGAAGGCGACGACGACAGCGATCGACACCAGGCTGACTGCGACGATCAGCGGATCGGAGGAGCCCTTAACGATTAAAAATGCTCCCAGAGCCACAGTATCGAGGGCGATCGCTGTTCCGAGAACCAGGCGGTTCGCTCCGACGTCCTGGTGTAGATGCCGTAAAACGCCCCAGTGAATGGTGATATCCATCATCAGGTAAAAGATCGCGCCCAGTGAAGCGATGCGGGACAGATCGAACACGGCGGCCAGAAAAGCTGCGATGACCACAGTATAGACCAGCGTGTGCTTTTGGATGTCACCCGGCATCCCGAAATGGCTATGTGGGATCAGCTTCATCTCCGTGAGCATCGCGAGCATGCGCGACACAGCGAAGATGCTGGCCAACAAACCGGAGGCCGTGGCGATCATAGCGATGGCCACGGTGAACCAAATGCCGTACCCACCAATGGCCGGCCGAGCCGCCTCGGCGAGCGAATAGTCTTTGGCCGCGATGAGTTCATCGAGCGTTAGGCTCGATGCAACGGCGAAGCAAACGGCGAGGTACACAACCAGACAGATCGCCAAGGAGATGATGATGGCTCGGCCCACGTTCTTCTCTGGTTCCGTAACCTCGTCGCCGGTATTGGTGATCGTCGTGAACCCCTTGAACGCGAGGATCGCCAGCGCGACGGCACCAAGAAAGCTACCGAGTGAAGGGTCCCCGCTCGGCGGAGCGATGCTGGTCGCCAGACTGCCCCCCGAGGCGACCAAGACGATAGCCGCGAAGACGAGCAGCCCACCGATCTTCAGGACCGCGCTGACGTTGGACACGGTCCCGAGGACTTTATTGCCGGCGATATTCACAAGGAACGCCACCACGATGAGTCCGACGGCAAGTACCGGGACCCAGATTTCCGAGAGGTCGGACGAGAAGAGCTGAAGGGTGTAGGTGCCGAAGGTGCGGGCCACCAAGCTCTCGCTAATAATCATCGAGAGCGCCATGAGGAGTGCGGCGGCACCCGTGACTGTGCTCCTACCGTAGGCCTTCTTGAGAATCATGGCGATGCCGCCGGCGGATGGGTAGGCGCTGGCGACCTTGATGTAACTGTATGCGCTGAAACCGCTGATCACCGCCGCCACGATGAAAGCGATCGGAAAGAGTCCTCCCGCGAGTTCAGCGACCTGCCCCGTGAGCGCGAAGATGCCGGCGCCGATCATCACACCGGTGCCCATCGCTATCGTACCTAACAGGCTGAGGCTGCCTTTGCTGTACTGGGCTGAGCGCTCGTTCATCCTTCAGCCTTTCGGCTGCCGAACGCGAGCTTGGGTCTCACCACGCGACGGCTTAGGGTATCGTGGGGGCGTCGTCCGGTCCAAGACAAGACCGGGGCAAGGCCGAGGAGCAATACGCTGACGGTCCAGAACGGCACGGTCAAGGACACGCCAAAGAGGACACCTCCGAGGAGAGGCCCGGCAATCAGGCCCAGGCTCTTGGCACCGCTTTCTAGGCCCAGCGCTGCCCCCGCGTGGGCGCCGCCACGTCTTGACACGAGCGCCGACACAACCGGTGCCAGAAGTCCCATTCCGATCCCGTACAAGGCGACCAAAGCGAAAACGGTGGTGGTGCCGCGCGCCGAAGACAGGGGGCCCAGGCTCAGTCCCATGAGGACGAGGGCCGCCGACGCGAGATGCACTTCGCCAAAGCGGTCTGCGAGGCGGGCGACCGCGCCAATCTGAACCACGAGCATCACCAAGCCGCAGGTCATGAACACAGCCCCGATCTCGACGAGGCTCATGCCGAGGCTGCTGCGAGCGTGAAGAACGAACGAGGTTTCGAAGAGCGCGACGGCGGTTTGGCCGACCATGGCCACGGCTAAAGGCAACCCGATCCGATGGGCTAGGGCGGTCCAGGCAACGGAGTCTGGACGCTGCTCCGTCGCCGGCACCTGAGGTTCTTTGAGCCGACGCAGTGTGTAGAGTGCGAGAAGTGCGCAACCTGTGGCAGCAAAGTAGGGCAGCGAGAAGTCGGCGAAGGGCAGCCCCTCATCCGGAAACTTGATGCCACCAAGAAGCCCACCGAGGGCGGGGCCGATCACGAACCCGATGCCGCCCGCCGCGCTCAACTGGGCCATGCCGCGTGTTCGATCCTCCTCGCTGGTGATGTCGGCCGCGAAGGCGAAGGCGGCGGGAATGATCGCCGCTGAGAAGATACCCGTTGCCAGGCGAATCGCGTACACCGCCGCCAGCGAGGTCGCCAGACCGCAGGCCGCTTGGCCGATTGCGAATCCGGTGAGCCCGAGCACCAGGAGTGGCCGCCTGCCCAGCCGATCAGATAGGCGGCCCCAGAGCGGGGCGAAAAGCAAGTACATGAGGGCGTAGCCGGCCGCCAGCAGGCTGACGTGCTTCGCCACTTGCCCTGTCGTTGCATTGACGAGCCCTAGGTGCTCAAGGTGGGAGGGCACGACCGGGACGATGATCCCGATCCCGGCCATAGCCAAGGCCATTGAAAGCCATAGCGGCCACAGCTTAGGGGTCGTCTTCGAAGCCCTCGGGTCGGGCGTCATGCTTTGTGTCCGAGGACGAGGCGCACCGCTCACAGGCGGGCGCCTGGGGTCGCTTCCGGCGGTTGGTGGATCAAGTCGCGTGCCGACCTAGCTTCACGAGGAAGAAGTTGTAAAGGGGTGCGAACACCAGCCCAAAGAACAGGCCGTAGGCGATGGTCTCTACCAACCCGAGGGCGAAGCTACCCCATGAGAGCCAGTGAAAACCGGGCAGGAGGTCTTCCCACGCGCGATACATGTGCAAGTCTAAGAGCAGACCGAAGCCAACGCAGAGGACGTAGTTGATCGCGAGAAAGCCGGCCAAGGCCGCTCCCAACACTTTCCAATCGATTCGGTTCGACTCTGTCACGGGACTAAGATTTGGCATCGCTTTCCTTGCTTTCTTGAGGTAGGGTTTTGGGGTATTAAATGAGAGCCTGCGGGCTTCTCGCGGTTACAACCGTCTCGATTCGTTTATTCAAAAACGGAGTTCTCACAGTATGATGTGGACGCTGGATTCGGGCGATGATCCAGATCATAACTTGAAAAGGGCGGGACCGGCGATCGTACTCTGCTCCGCCGACGATGAGACAAACCCGTGTATCCACCAACTATCCGCGGCTGTCCCGCATCATCTTGCGGGTGAACCAGACCACTAATGGAGGAACCACCAACCACTGCAACAACGGGCTCAGCCCTGTTCCGAACGGTGGCACCAAAGGCATCAGTTCCGAATAGGTCCATCGGAGACTGATCTGAGTGTAATAATGCTCAAACCCAATGGTCAACGCCAAGCCAACCCCCAGGAACAATAGAAGCTGCCACCTCTTCGGCCGCATCATCCAGCCCCTCGATCGAGAGGCTGCACTCGTTATCCAGAATGCCGTGAGCGCGAAGCCTACGTCACCGAAAGTCGCTGACGTGCACAGTTTGGTCCCCTCCCAATGCTGCATTTCAGCCATGCCAGTGTAAGTGGGCACCTGAATAGACTCCCAAACGAAATGAAGCAGGAAAGAAAAGATGGCGACCCACAGTTCGGGTACCATGTTTATCGGATCGTCTGATGGGTGGATGGGATTTTGGGTTTCCATAGGAACTTTACATAGTCTTTTCGCGGCCGTCCGCTCGCCCGTCCTTGCGCCTGAGGTTCCAGCCCACAAGGACAAAGACGAGCAGAAAGATGATGCCGCTGGCCATGGTGA
>JBBKWP010000090.1:0-8267 GCA_037968995.1 Candidatus Xenobia bacterium | reverse complement strand
AGCGGGGTCGCGATCTGGGCGTGCACCGGTAAGGAGATGATGGCTCGCGTACCTTCCCCCACGAGACTCTTGAGAGTGAGGCGTCCCCCGTGGCTCTCCACTGTCCGACGGGCCAAGGCTAAGCCGATGCCGAGTCCCTCGACCGTGCGCGTGTTCACATCGGCGACTTGGTAGAAGGGGCGAAAAACGCGCTCAAGTTCGGAGCTTTCTATGCCGGGTCCGTCGTCGCGGACCTCGACCTCGATCCAGTCCCCAGCGTCGGGTCGATAGCCGACCACTTCGACCTTTCCCCCTGGACGGTTGAAGAGCAGAGCGTTCTCGATGAGTTGGTGCAGGGCGTCGGGGAGGCCCGCGGGATCCCCCTCAATGAGAAGCGCTTCGGTCTCCAGTGTTAAGGTGAGACTTCTACTCTGGGCTAACGGTTGCAATTCACCGACCAAGCGGCGCAGGGTCAAAGCCAGATCCCAGTGGTCGCGCTTTTGAGGAGCCGAGACCGTGAAGCGAAGAAGCTCGTCGACCAGTTTACTGAGTCGATTGGTTCCGAGGTGTGCCGACCCTAGACATTCAGTGGCAATCTCGTTGTTCCATTTGGAAGACAGTTTGCGCAGAACGTGAAGGTTCCCTGAAATGATGGTGAGAGGTGTACGCAACTCGTGGGAGACCAAGGAAAGAAATGTGTTCTTCATCCGTTCGAGCTCTTTGAGATGGCGGTGGGCCTCCCGAAGCTGAGACTCTTTGCGACGGAACTGCTCGAACTCGCTTTCCCTCTTGCGCATAAAAGAGAGTATCGCGTCCTCCGGTCGGCGCGCATTCCCGTTCAAGGCGGCCTCGACATCCTCGGCCCGGAAGGGCTGAATCAATATCTCTGAAGCGACAGTGTCGACCTCTTCGAGTTGTTGCGGAGGAGTCATGACGATCCAGCGCTCTTCTTCGGGGCGACTCCCTCGGAGTTCGACCCAATTGATGCGTTCTTCCAGACTGCGACTAAAAAAGACGGCAGAATAAAAAGCAACGGTGGAAAAGCGTTCTGAGAAATCCTCCGTCGTGGAGAGAACGACGGAATAATCGAGTCCTTCTAGAGAGTGGACGAGCAGTGCTCTCAAAGCCGAGTCCGGCTCGAAGACCAAAACGGGTGGGCGCATGGCCGCCGCCTTCGACAGGCAGGCGAGCGACTCCCGTTAGTCAAACTTATCGGAGTGTCGAGATTTGAAAATTTTATTACTTTAGTGAGCGCGGACTCGATCCACGCCTGTCTGATGAACCCCGGCGCGGGCGTTCGTCCTTCCTCTATTGTGGCCGTTGCTATGCAGTGTCCCACGCAGATTCTTCACGAGCATCCCGAGCAGCTTCGATTTCAGGCCGCCGAACTCGTCGACTGGTTTTTCGGCAGCCCGGACCCTCAGTGGCTTCCTGAGCATCTGTTCTTCGAGGAAGTGGAAGAGATCGTTGAGGAATACGTTGAGGTAGAAGAGGACGTGCCGTTCGAATACCAAGAACCACGTGAAATCTTTGAAGAGTAAGGACCCCCTGGATCGGTTTTCATCGTGGGAAGGCCGTTGAGAAAGCTGATCCAAGGAGTGGCTGGGGCTTTGGTTGGCTTTCTGCTCTGTCTGAGCGTGGTGCTGCCTTGGTTTCACGCTCCCGTCATGGGCTGGTCTCTGCCTGTACCCGCCTGGAACAACCTGGGGTTGCTCCTTTTGGTACTGGGGAATCTGCACTTTCTGCGGGCCGTCGGGGTGCCGGGCATTCAATGGGGTATCCGCATTCTGCTCCCTTGGGCGATCTATCGGTGGTGGGCCGCCGAAGAGGCATTCAAGCTGTGGGGGAAGCAGATCTTGGGCCCCGCTCAACTGAAGTTGGTCGAGGTCAATCAGGTTTTGACGACCGTGCAACTCGAACCGGTTACCGTCTTCGACCCAACCAAGTGGAGAGAACTCGACCCGGGGTTGGGATGGCAAGTGGCAGGAGTGAGTCTCGCACTGGCCTTGCTGGTGACTTGCTTTGAGAAAAGCCCCATCAGCAAATGCTCGAACTGCTCCAACAAGGTGTCGGGAGACGATCCAAACTGTCACCACTGCGGGCACCGCCTTCACGAGAGTCCCACTTGCCCAAGGTGTTTTCGCAGTTTGCAAAAGGGTGACCGTTTCTGCCGGGGTTGCGGACACGAAACGAACGACGCTCGCTGAGTTTTCTTAATGATTTTTCAAAAATTGGCCGAAAGGCCTTGTTCTTTTGATCGGCTCCTTGTATAATGCGCGTCATCGAAAGTTGAGGAGCATTCTCATGAAAAAGGGCATTCACCCCGAGATGCATACGGTCATTTATAAAGATATTTCGACCGATCATTGTTTTATTTCGCAGTCTACGGCAAAAGCCAAAGAAACGATGAAGTGGGAAGACGGGAACGAGTATCCTGTCATCAAGCTGGAAATTTCCAGCGATTCTCATCCGTTTTACACCGGCAAACAGCGTGCCATGGCCGCTGAAGGTCGTGTTCAACGCTTCATGAAGCGTTATGGTCAAAAGGCTGTTGAAACCGCCAGCGAAGAACCCGCAAAAGAAGAAGCCGTCACGGAATAGTTTTTCCGCAAGGATGACTTCATCTGCGAAAGCCTCCTGAATTTCAGGAGGTTTTTTTGTGGGCCCGTTCAGGATGCTATGAGCGCTTTGCAAAAACAACTTGACCAAGAAGTGGCCAGTCTCATTCCTGGGGCTCGGCTGCTCTGGCATTCGTTACCGGGATCTCCTCTGCGAGGCTATTTTCTTGAACGAGAATGCGCTTTGCGCCCGCTTCCGGCAGATAAGGTCGGCCGTCTGATGGATGAACCTCCGTTTTGGGCACTCCTGTGGCCGTCGGGGGAGTTTTTGTGCAGGCTGTTCGAGGCTGTACCGGATCTGATCGCGGGCCGCTCGGTCTTGGATTTCGGATGCGGCAGCGGACTGGTGGCCTGTGCCGCCCATCGGGCGAAAGCCGTCCGGGTTGTGGCAGTGGATTCTGATGAGTCCAGTCGGTTGGCGACTCAGTTAAACGCGCAAGCCAATCAGGCTACGGTGGAACTCTCTTCGAACTGGACGGAATCGCAGGTCGATCTCCTCGTGCTGGCAGATTTTCTCTACGACGAGGCGCATCTCCACCTCTTTGAGCGACTGGATGCCTCGGCCAGCGAGGTTATCGTTGTGGATTCAAGATTGAATAGTTTGCCACGATCAGGATTTGTTGCACTGGGCGAGAGTTCGGGAGTCGCCTGGCCGGATATCGATCAGGCTAGAGATTTCGGGCGTTTGCGCTTCTGGTATCGGGGTTCTAGGGAGCATAAATGGCGGTCTGCACTCGGTGATGTTGCGCACCCTCTTCAGCAGTGCTAGACTCTCTTTCTCGGAACTCGGAGGAGACTCATTTCGCTTCGCGATAAGATTTGTCCCTGAGTCCTGAGAGTGGCCGAGGGTCGCTAGCAAGACTGGAAAGCTCCACGTTTCCAGTCTCGATAGCCGGGCCCAGTGCCAGCGAGTGTCGTTTGACGGCCGGATTTTTTTGCGAATTCTGGCTTCACGCTCAACCGCTTTTGGTTGCGAGACGCCTAAGAGCACAAGACGGCACTCTTCGATAGATTGAGAAAGGTTGACAATGGCTCGAATACCGCTGTTACTATCGATTTCCCACGGAGGCTCGATGCTGCCCCGCGAATTGGCTCCGAGGTTCGCTCTCTCACAAGCCGAGCTTTTTTACGAATCCGACCCTTGGACCCGTGAGCTTTTTGCTATGGGAGAGATGGTCCAAGGCCGACTCGAGGCGGAAATCGCCCGCTGCGTCGTTGACCTCGATTGTGATCCTGGTTTGCGTCCTCCCGAACATGAGGACGGCGTATGCAAAGTTCATACGGATTTTGGGAAGGTCATTTGGGAGCCCGACGGATTCCCCACAAGTGAAGAGATCGACCGACTGCTCGACCGCTATCATCGCCCCTTTCACGAAGTCCTTTCACGTACTGCTAATCGTGGTGCCGTTCGTTTAGGAATCGACTGTCACTCCATGTTGCCGGAAGGGCCGCCGCAGGCTCCCGACAGTGGTAAGAAACGACCCTGGTTTTGTATCTCGAACTTTGGCGACGAAAACGGTGAGGGTGACGATACCACGGCGCCTGCGGAACTGATGAGCGCCATGAAAGAAGCCATCGAGAAGGAGTTCGGGGAGGATGACCGCGAGGACGATGTCGAGTTGGTCAACATGAACAGTCCGTCCAATGGCGGATACATTCTTGACCGTCACGGTCGGGGCTACACGCCTTGGATCCGGCTCTCTATCAACCAGGCGATCTATCTCCAGCAGACCGACGACCTGCTGGACGTCCCGGATTCGGACCGCGAGTTGATCGCGACCGTTCGTCGCCGCCTGCTCAAGGTCTTAGCAACCTTCGCTGAATCACTCGATTAGGGGAGCGCGCGGTATATACCCAAAAGGATGCCCCCCTCTTGAAGGTGATTTGTTTAAGATTCTAGAAATATCCCTACTCTTCCTCGCGAAGAAAATATAGCTCGGTGTGTTGCCTCCACGGCTTTCGCTCGAGCGCGAGACCTTGAAGGTGGGTTAAATACTTTGGATATTCGACAAACCATAGGAAAAAGAATTCATAGACTACGACGCCAGTTGGACCTTACCCAACAGGGACTGGCTGAAAAGATAGGGGTCAACGCTTCCTACATCGGTCCTTTGGAAAAAGGGCTGAAGTGCCCCTCGATCACCGTGCTTCAGAAGTTGGCCCAAGAATTGGGACAACCGGTTTTCAGTTTCTTTCTCGATGAAAGAACAGAAGGCCGGGATGTAGATGAGGCCAGTCGCCTGACGGCGCTTTTGGCCGGTCATACTCCAGAAGAGCGCCGATTTCTCTTCCGCATGGTGGAAGAGATGTCGACCCTACTGAGGGCTCAAAAGGATGGATCCGGTTCTCTGATGCGAGAGAACGGTCATCTCATGGAGCGTAAAGAGGTTGAAGCTCAACTCGGCGTTTTACCAGACAGCCGAGACGAGAAAATTATCTCCCAAGCCGTCTCTTAGTCTGCCAAGGTAGGTTTTCCATGGGGCGCCTTGAACGGCTTGCCGATGGAGAATTCTACGACGACAGCAATCGAGTGGGAGACCGTGATCGGTCTTGAAGTTCATGTGGAGCTTCATACCAAGTCGAAGCTATTCTGTGCGTGCCCCAACCAGTTTGGCTCGGACCCCAATAGCCTCGTTTGCCCCATTTGCTTAGGGCTACCGGGCACTCTGCCGACTTTGAATCGACAGGCTCTTCAGCTTCACCTCAGGGCCGCTCGGGCCTTAGGGTGCAAGATTCAATCCTTTTCGAAGTTCGACAGAAAGAACTACTTCTATCCCGACATTCCCAAGAATTTCCAGACCTCGCAATATGATCTCCCCTTGGCCTACAAGGGCTGGCTCGAACTCTCGAGCGACCGAGTCATCGGTATCACGCGAATCCACTTAGAAGAGGACACCGGCAAGTCCACTCACCTCGCCCACGATGGGACGGGAGGGTTGACGGGAAGTCGACTCGGATCCTCTGACATCACCCACCTCGACTACAATCGAGCCGGTGTTCCTCTGCTTGAGATCGTTAGCGAACCAGATATGCGTACGGCTGAGGAAGCCTACGAATACGTCGACCGCCTTCGCGAGTTGATGCTCTGGCTCGAGATCTCCGATTGCAAGATGGAGCAAGGCTCCCTGCGTTGTGACGCCAACGTCTCTGTGCGTCCCCTAGGGCAGCGAGAGTTGGGCACCAAAGCCGAGATCAAGAACATGAACTCGCTACGCTCTATTCGTGATGCTATCGAAAGCGAAGTCGCTCGTCAGATTTCGGTACTAGAGAGCGGCGGAGTCGTAATTCAAGAGACTCGAGGCTGGGATGAAGTTCGCCAAACCACTTTAGGGATGCGCTCCAAAGAGGAAGCTCAAGATTATCGATATTTTCCGGAGCCTGACCTACCCACGCTGCGATTCAGTGATGCCGAGGTCAAGGCGATCGACGACGCTTTACCGGAATTGCCCGCTGCCCGGAGAGAGCGATATGCCAAACAGTTCGACCTCGAAGATCCAGACTATCTGGAGTATCTGACCTCGGAGATGTCTCTCGGGGGATTTTTTGAGGCGTCGGTGGCGGCAGGCGGGCAAGCCGACGAAGTCGCGAAATGGATGGCCAACACCGTGTCTCGACTTTGCAACGAGCAGAACGTATCTCTCGTGGAGAGCCATCTGAAGCCCGAGGGATTAGGGCAGCTACTGCAGGCTATCGACAGAAACACGGTAGGAGCGAAAGCCGCCCAAAAAGTTCTCGAGCTTCTTTTTGTTGAGATCGTCGAGGTGGATGCCGCCATCGACCGACTCGGGTTGCGCCAACTTTCCGGGGCGGACCAACTCCGGCCGATTTTGGTTGCGGTGTTAGCGGAGTCTCCGGACGTAGTAGAAGAAGTTCGTCAGGGCAAAGCCAAAGCGATGAACGTGCTTCTAGGAAAAGTTATGAAAGCCACAAAGGGCGCGGCCAATGCCGGCGAAGCTCGGCAGATGCTGGAGGAGTTGATAGGTGAAACTTTCTGATCCCCACGAGTTGATCGGTGACATCCCTTTGGATGAGGCTTTGGAGCGCTGGTTGAGCGACCTGGACTTTCATCGACGAAACCACGAACCGCCCACCCAGCTGGTGGAAGTGGAGGAAGCTGTCGGCCGGGTGACCTTCGAAACCGTGGTGGCGCGGCTCCCGTCTCCAAGCTATTTCGCAGCGGCCATCGATGGATTGGCTATCTCTTCGCACAGCATTATCGGGGCCAACCCTGAGCAGCCTTATCGCCTGCCTGTGGGCACGAATCTCCCTTTCGTGGATACTGGGTCTCCCATGCCCAAAGGGTGTGACACGGTGGTGCCTTTCTACGAACTCAAACTCACCGACGACCGAGCCTTAGAAGTCTCGCACCCTTCGGCTCCGTGGCGCAACGTACGGCCGATCGGCGAAGATCTGGCGGCCGGTGAAGTGATCCTTCCCAAAGGCCATAAGGTGCGCTCGCTCGACCTGAGCGCGCTCATCGCGGGCGGGATTCGTGAATTGACTGTGGAGGCTCAGCCTCGTGTGCATGTCGTTCCCGTGGGAGAAGCGCTGGTGGAACCCGGTCGAACCCCGTCCATAGGGCAGGCAGTCGATTATACCTCTCCCTTTCTGGTCGCGCTGGCTGGTGAGCAAGGCTTGAAAGCACGCCGATACCCAGCGATCGCGGAAACTCGGGAGGCAGTCAAGGCCGCTATGATCGAGCGCGCCTCACGCTGCGACCTGCTGATCGTCTGCGCCGGGCACGAACGCGGCACCACGCTTTTGGCTACGGCGCTTGCCGAAGCCGGAGAATGCACCTTGCACGGGGTCGCCATCCGTCCAGGCCACTCCGTGGTTTTAGGATTCGTTAAAGACACCCCCGTGATCGGGGTCTCCTCGCATCCTGTACCCGCTTATCTCGGGTTCTCTGTCTTCGGGCTACCGATCTTCCGCTTGCTTTCCAAGCGCAAAGGAAAAGAAGATCTGTGGCCTTGGCCCGTGGAGAACGCTCACCTTGTCGTGGGATGTGATTCCGCCGAAGGGGTCGAGGAGTTCTTGAGAGTGAAGATGGGTGTCGTGAATGGCGAAAGGGTCGCGGTTGCGGAATCGGGCGGTCACGGCACCCTGATGAGTCTCGTTCGCGCCGACGGCCTTATCCGAATCCCCTCAGGTGTTCGTCATCTCGATGATGGGGCTTCAGTAGAAGTCCTGCGGCTTCGAGATGAGACCAACCTGACTGGGCACCTCCTTATTTTGGGGACTCACGACATCAGCTATGATCTGATTCGTGATCACCTTCACGATCGCTACCCGGAGGTCCGTCTGCATACCGCGGCGGTGGGCGGGAAAGCGGGTCTCGAGACTCTAAGAAAAGGGCGCTGTCACGGCGCTTCGGCCCATCTTTTTGACGAGGCGACAGGGGAATACAACGTTCCCTTTCTCTCCGGGCCGGAGTGGGACGAACCGGTGGTGGTCATTCAGTTGCTGCATCGCTGGCTGGGTCTAGCCGTGGCTCCCGGGAATCCGTGGGAGATCGCAACGCTTGAGGACCTGACTCGAAAGGGGATACGGTTTGTGAATCGGCAACCCGGATCGGGAACTCGTCAGCTTCTGGACTATCATCTCAAAGAGAAAAACGTCTCAACCGAGGTGATCCAGGGTTACGATCTCCACGCCCACACTCATATGAGT